>JAMDBW010000048.1:0-590 GCA_023487765.1 Thermoplasmatota archaeon
GTCGGAATAATGTTCATCTTTCTGGGACTTATCGGGCTGCTAATTGGTCTTTTGCGGATTTCCAGAGGATTGAATGAACGTCTGATTAAATATGCAATCATAGCCGGCATAATTATGGGAATAATAGGGTCCGCTATCGGTGTCAGTTTCCTTGAGGTTGTTACACCCCTCATGTTTGTTGTTGCATCAAGAAATGTACTCAAAACCGTCAAAATACCGGACTGATTGACATTGACCAGTAGAAAATGCGTAATCACCAGATAATGGGAATTTCGCTTGCATCTTCTAACAAAATATTTTAATCGGATTACAATCCGTAGCGGAGAACCATATGGACATAAGCTTAACTATTGGCGGCCCGCAGGGCGGGGGCATCGATACCTCCTCCAATATGATAAATCGGGCCTTTGCAGAAGCTGGATATAACGTCTTTGGTGTGAGAGAGTACCATTCGAACATAAAAGGGAGGCATAGCTACAATCACCTCAGGGTGAAAGAAGAACGGCCTCGATCCCTCAAGTATCCCGTTGATATCCTTGTTGCACTCGATCCGGACACAATTTTTGAACATCTTGAAGATGTCGGTTCCG
>JAMDBW010000048.1:600-28415 GCA_023487765.1 Thermoplasmatota archaeon
GATGCAACAACAAACATGAGGGGTGTAACAACCTCAAGGAAACTGACACCGATAGCGGACACAATTTTTGAACATCTTGAAGATGTCGGTTCCGGCACAAAAATAATTTACGACAAATCTTTTGAGACCTCTGATCTGGCTCAGGCCAGGTTAATAATGAGGGATACCTCTATAAAAATTAAGGAAAAACTTGATTCCGAAAAACTTCCCAACAACGTCAGGGGAGCCCTTGAGTACATGAAGAAGAGGGGCGGAATACCAATAGCCATCCCGTTCAGCGACGTCGTGACCGGTGCCATAGATGATGGCCCTGCCGCACGTTATTTTAATACGCTTGGTTCCGCAGTGACATTATCCATCGCGGGGCTGGACAGAAAGTTTGCCGATGAGGCGATAAAACAGGTTTTCTCGAACAAACAGAAAGTTGTCGAGGAAAACGTTAAAGTCGTTGACGCAGCGTACAGATTTGCTTCCAGTAATAACATTGCCGGAACGCCCCTGAAGGTTCTTCCCAAGAAGAAGAGATTTCTTATGACAGGCAATGACGGTTCAGCCATAGGAAAGATTATGGCCGGACTGCGTTTCCAGACCTATTACCCCATAACCCCTGCAAGCGATGAGAGTTCCATAATGGAGGAACACGAGCACCTTCAGTTAATCGATACAGAAATGAAGAGGCTGAAGGAGGGGGGAGTGGTCGTTGTTCAGACCGAGGATGAAATCTCCGCGATTACCATGGCAATGGGTGCAGCACTTACAGGATCGCGTTCGTCGACCGCAACCAGCGGACCTGGCTTTTCACTCATGGCTGAGGGCATATCCTTCGCGGGCATGGATGAAGTCCCCGTCGTCATTACGTTATATCAGAGAGGCGGCCCAAGCACCGGACTCCCCACAAGAAACGGGCAGTCTGACCTGCTGTTCGCACTGAATACGGGACACGGCGAGTTCCCGAGAATCGTGATTTCGTCCGGTGATGTGGAAGAATGCCTGTACGATGCCATGAAAGCACTGAATTACGCTCACCGGTACCAGCTTCCTGTTATTCACCTGATCGACAAGAATCTCGCCAACACCTCTGACTTCGTGCCGGACATCGACATGAAGAGAGTCCCGGTGCCTCAGGCGCTCAGGACGGAGACGAGATTCGACTTCAAGAGATATAGCCTTGATACGGAGAACGGCATCTCGGAGATAGGATTTCTCGGACAGGACGTATTCTGGATGACCGGGGATGAACACGATGAAGTGGGGCACGTCACTGAAGACCCGGAAATCAGGGACAGGCAGATGAGGAAGAGATTCAAGAAGCTGGATACCGCCCTTGCAGAGATACCACAGAGTGATATGGCTATCCTCTACGGCGAAAAAAATGCGGATATCACATTTGTGACGTGGGGAAGCCAGAAAGGACCTCTCCTTGACGTTATGGAAGATCTCAGGGAGGAGGGTGTGAATGCGAATTTGCTTTACCTGAGAATGTTCGAGCCGTTCCCTTCAGAATTTGTGAAGAGTGTGCTGAGCAAGGCAAAACTTGTGGTGGACGTGGAAAGCAACATGCTGGCCCAGGCTGCCAGAGTAATCAAGCTGAACACCGGAATAGAGATAGAAAGAGCTATACTGAAATACAACGGCAGGCACATGACCGAGGATGAACTCCTGAAAGCCGCCAGACAGATACTGACTGGCCAGACAAAGACCGTTATAGAGGTGCTGGAAAATGGTACATAATTTCAAAAGCAATGTAGCTGTTGACTGGTGTCCTGGATGTGGTGATTTTGGTATTCTGACCTCCATTACCCAGGCACTGTCTGAACTGAATCTGGGGCCCACGGACGTTGTGGCTGTATCCGGAATAGGATGTTCCGGCAAGACGCCGCATTATCTCAACATAGGTGGCGTACATACACTTCATGGAAGATCGATCCCGTTTGCAACAGGCGTCAAGCTCTCCAACCCGAAGTTGAAGGTAATCGTTCCGAGCGGAGACGGGGACATGCTGGGAATAGGGGCAGGGCATTTTGTGGCGGAGGGAAGGAGAAACACGGGATTAACGCTGATTCTCTACGATAATGAAGTATATGGCCTCACCAAGGGTCAGGCAGCCCCCACAATGGAACTTGGCGAAAAGACCAAGGGTCTTACCAGGGCAAATGTATTTGGCAAGGTAAACCCGATCACTCTTGCACTTTCTTCGGGATATTCGTTTGTTGCACGTGGTTTTTCATTTGACATGAAGCAACTGAAAGAGATCCTCAAAACAGCAATACTGCACGAAGGGTCCTCTCTCGTCGATGTCCTGCAGCCCTGTCCGACCTACAACAACATAAATACAATGGAATGGTACAAACAGAGAGTATACAAGCTTGAGGATGATAAATCATGGGACCCCGTGATAAATTCAGGAAATGAAGACCTGGGAACCGAAAAATTCCAGAAAGCTTATGAAAAGGGCCTGGAATGGGGAGACAGAATTCCAACCGGCATATTCTATGACAACAGGACAATACCAAGCTTTACGAAGAGGCTTAACGAATACGTGCCCGGGTACCTGAGCAACCCTCCGGCAACTCAACTCATATCCGGAAGCGATGGTTATACTCCAGTAGACCCGTACAAAACCTTTGAGGATAAAATCATTTATTGATTCTATCCACATTTTTATTGAAGAAATCCCGTCACTGACAGATACAGGAAGAGTATTCCGAAAAATGAAAGCGAAGCTACGCTGAATATTTTCACACCCAGCCGAACCTTGTCTCCGTATCTTGTGGACGCAGTATAAACCATAACAGTGAGAAAAACTACCCATATCATTATGCCCGCGAAAAGGAAAATAAACGGAGTTATGCCGAACATCTGGAACACGCTCAAGCCTGCAGTCAGCCACCATCCAACCTGCAATGGATTGATCAACCCGATGGAGAGACCTGCAATGTAACCGGACGACCTGGTTTCAGCGTATGATTCCTGAGGATTACTGGTTGATATACCATAGGCAAGATAGAAGAAGAACACTGCACCAAGGGCATATATGTAATAGTTGAAACGCGAAATATCTAAAGCAGTACCGAAAAGGAGAATTACAATCATAAGTATGAAATCGGCGGTCATTGCACCAAGTCCCACAGAAATCCCCTTCAGAACTGATTTCATGGATCGTTCAACCATGATGGCGGTTACCGGACCGGGAGGGCCCGCGAGAGAGACGCCCAGAAGAATTCCCAGAAAAGCAACGAGAAAAAAATTCAAAGTGACTCACTCAGGTGTCCCGCCATGTATTTCATGGATTAAAGTTAATGTATTTGCCGTAATTCATCCGGCAGGTGTCAGGTTGAAAATAAAACCGGATTTGACGGGAAAGGGAAGCCTCCTGGAGTATCTGGAGTGTTCCGCGCAGGAAATGAATGACGCTTTCAGCAGTGCTCAGAAAGTGATCGAGTACGTACATAAGAGGCTTGGCGAATCAAACTACTGGCAGGTTTCGTACGCCGAACTTGGATGGCTGTATGCAGGGGTATACACGATGCGGGGACCGTTTATAGCAGAAACCGGAGTCGGACCGGGTAGCACAACTACTGCTATACTGGAAGCTTCCAGAGCATTTCGTGGGAAGCTGTTCAGCTTCGATCTTGGGATAAAATATGGTGAATCGGAGGATCGTCCTGTCGGGTTTCTTGTGCCTGAAGACCTGAAAGATCGCTGGACCCTGGTTCTTGGCGATACGAGGGAGACTCTGAGTGGAAAGCTTAGCTATTTCGGGCCATTTGACGTGTTCTTCCATGATTCGGAGCATACGTACGACCATGTTACCTTTGAGCTGGAGACCGCTTATGCAAACCTCCGGAAGAAGTTCCTTATTGTCGTTGACAACTTTGACTGGACTGAAGCACCTGCTGATTTCGCAAAGAAATATGATCTTAATCTCATCAATGTCGCAGATGATATGTGTTTCATCTTCCCGGGATGAAAGGTTAATCTTTTTGAATTTCAGAATCCGCGATCTCGGATAATCGTTTCCCCAGGTTTCCGGTTTCACGGCTTCTGTCATCGACAACATTTTCAAATCTTGACTGACGGGTTACTTTAGACCCGCGGAACATTGACAGATTCTCATCTTCCAGAATGTGCTTCTTGAAAAGATCGAGCTGGCCCATGACCCTGATGAATCTGGTGCGTCCATAGCGGCCCATGCTCCTGGTTGTCGCGGAGAGGAGCCCAAAATCTTCCAGTTCTGAAAGGATGTCGCTGACTCTGCGCGAAGTCAGAGGCATGAAACCAAGTTCTGCACAGATATTCCTGTAGTTTTCGAAAATTTCCCCTGTGATCATGAGCTTGCTGCTGAGTTCCTGTGTCACCACAGCACTCAGCATAACGATCTTGCTCTGCAGCGGGAGAGTTTTTATCGCCTCCTTCACGACATCCATCTCAAACTTATCTCTCGCCTGATAGATCTCCTCGTCGGTTATCTGCTCCCTTCCTTCTCTCAGAGCAATTTCTATAGCAATTCGCATAAGGTCCAGTGCTTTTCTTGCGTCGCCATGCTCCTGTGCCCCTATGGCAGCGCAAAGATTCACCGCCGATTCTGACACAGTGTCTTTCCTGACAATGCCGTTCAGCCTGAATGAAATTATGTCTCTCAGATCTGATGCATTATATGGTGTGAAGAGCACGCTCTCCTGATTCATTCTGCTTCTTACTCTCGGCTCAAGTCCGTCCAGAAAACTTGCGTCGTTTGTGATACCTATCAGCGAAGTACGGGAAACCGTTGAATCGTCCAGTACCTTGAGAATTACGTAAAGTGAATCACCGCCGTTCTTTTCGATAAGCTTGTCTACTTCGTCCAGGACAAGGAGGTAAAAGCCCTTGCGTTTGTTGATCCGGGATATAAGTTCAGAGTATATCCTGTCAAGTGGCCAGCCCAGTGGAGGAATCATGTCGGACTCGCTCTCGCTGAGTGTGTTTACAATCGTTATCAGTATGGAATACGGCGAGTCGTAGACCTGACAGTTTACGTAGCATATCTTTACGCCATCGGAAGAAGCTTCACTCAGCATCTTGGCAACGTAACGGGTGGTGGAAGTCTTGCCCGTGCCGGTCTTTCCGTAAATAAGGATGTTAGATGGCCTTGTATGCCGTAAAATACTGCTCAGAACCCTTACAATGTGGTCTATTTCAGTTTCTCTGTGGGGAAAAGAATCGGGAACGTATGATCCACTCAAATGTTCAAGGTCACCCTCCAAAATATTTGAAATCCCCGAATACTTAGTGAATAAATTCATGGTTGATTACCGGTAAGTAAGACATAGCCCTAATTAGTACTAAAAGCTTTTTTGACCATCCGGAGAACCAAATACCTGATCAAAAGGTTAATCATTGTGAAAAGGCATGACCGACTTTCCTTCATGCTCCATAATCGCTCCCACGAGGTACATAGAGCCGGTCACCAGAACAAGATCAGAAGAGGAAATTGCCTTTTCATAAGCTTCAATCGGATCATTGATCACCTCTGATTCCCTGAAAAGTCCGGATGACATGGATGCCAGTTTCTCAGGAGGCATTGCCCTCATCGGCTCATTTGGCAGGGTGAATATCACTCTGTCGGAAATGCCTCTTATGGCGTGGAGATAGGAATAAGAATCCTTGTCGGAGAGTATCCCGATGACGAGCAACGGATTCGGAAAATCATATTCACTCAGAGAATTTTTCAAAGCGTTGGCAGCCGGCGGGTTGTGGGCACAGTCTACCATGACCCTGGGATCCTTCCGGATAATCTCCATTCGGCCAGGCCAGCGAGTGTTCCTGATTCCAGATTCAATGTCACGTTTCATTATTTTGTCTGCACCGGAATTCTCTATTGCGAGAATTGCAGTCGCTGCATTTCTCGGCTGAAAATTCCCGATCATTGACGTCTTGAGCTTGTACTCCTTTTTTGGAGTCTTCAGTACAAAAGCTGTTCCTGTCAGATCACTGGACAGGTCGGTAATTTCACAGTTTGCAGGCACGTGTATGAATTTTGACTGCCTCACTTCTGCAAGCCTTCGAATCGTACTTACAACTTCCGGTTTCGTGTCTCCAAGAACCACAGGGACATTTGGCTTAATTATACCGCCCTTCTCCATGGATATGGAGGTCAGAGAACAACCCAGTTTGTCGAAGTGCTCGTACCCTATCTGCGTTATAATGCTGACTTCCGGATTCACTATGTTTGTTGAATCCAGTCTGCCTCCAAGCCCGACTTCAATGCTTGCATACTGTGCACCACTATCGGCAAAATGCATGAATGCCAGCATAGTCGTAGCCTCGAAAAAAGTCGGATTCCTGTTTGATTGAGCCATGCCGTCCATGATGGATCGGTTTTGTGCGACGAATTTTTCTATTTCCTGATCTTTTATCAGTTCCCTGTTCATTAGTATTCGTTCATTGAATTTGATCAGGTGAGGGGATGTGTAGAGTCCACTTGAGTATTTCTTCATTAAAATATTGTATACATAAGCGGAAGTCGAACCTTTGCCATTTGTACCGGCTACATGGAATGTCCTGAATCTCTGTTCGGGATTCCCCAGAATGCCTGAAAATTCCCTCGTGACTGATAAATCCAGTTTTATGCCTTCCCTGGCAAGCCCGTAGAGATAGCTGAGTTCGTCTGCAACCACGAAGCGTGTATGCTACGTACAGTCATATAGTTATTTCTTGATGGATGCTTATTTTTCGTTTTTTGCTGACTGAACAGGGACCGTAATCAAAAATAAATACGGCAGAGCATTCAAGAACAGATGGAAACAAAGCTTCTTTATCTCGACGACCAGTACCGGAAAGAGTGTGAAAGCACTGCGTTGTGGCACGAATTTACGGATTTAGTCATTGATGAGTCAATATTTTATCCAACAGGTGAAGGACAGCCTAACGACCGCGGGAGAGTTAAAATCGACGGCAAGGAATATGTGATTGTAGATACGTGGTCTGACGGAGACAATGTTCATCTTATGTCGCATGACACATTTCCGGATGATATCGATGGAAAAAAAGTTCAGCAAATCCTTGACTGGGACGTGAGATATTTACACATGAGATTCAGGACTGCACTGAAAATGATCAGCGGTGTGGCATTCAAGCTATTCGGAGCAACGACCAGGATCAACCAGACCTATGACGACCAGGCATGGTTCGATCTCGAAATGGACGAGATAACTCAGGAAAATGTGGATGAACTCTTCAGGGTTGTAAATAAGGTGGCACAGGAAGGAAAAGATGTAAAATTCAGGCTCACGCCCAGAGATGAGTTTCTAAGGGAAGAACAGATGATGAAAATCTGCAAAGGAAGGGTGCCCGATTATGACCAGATCCGTGTACTGGAAATTGATGGTGTTCCTGACCAGATGGAGTTCGGAACCAATGTAAAGAATACCAGAGAAATCGGACCTGTCGAGTTTAAGACAAACCTTGTAAAGGGTAAGATCAGCAGAAGGATTAACATCACCCTTAAGTAGATTGATGGAGCCAGTAAATGACCGATAATGGAAAGGCGTTCTCTCCCGGGGACAGGATAATACGCTATTCTGGAATTGCTTTGATCGCAATGTCGCTGATCACGTTTGCGTATCTTATTCCCGGAACTCTGGATGCAATGAATATCGCCGTCACCCTGGGTCCACAGCTTACCGGTATCCCCGGATTCAGCCTGACACCTGATCTATTTTACCTTTCCATCGCATTAACGCTGCTGACACTCCTGGTTTCCATTTTTTCATTGTTTGTCCACAGGCCGGATATCTCAACCGGGTTTCAGGAAACAAAAAACAGGGAGTATTTTCATTACCTGATGATCTTCATACTTTTACAGATCATTCTCACGGAAATTATTGCGTATTTTGTCCCGGCTTTCGGCACCGGGTTCCCATACAACGAGTCTGTCGCAGTTCAGAACTTTGCCTTTGTCTTTGCAACTGTTTTCCAGAGTTTTCTATTCCAGCTTTTACCAATTATGGCGGCAATACTGTTGCTTCTGCTCTTCACCGGAAAACTGAACCGGAGTGCCATTCTTTCTCCCGGGATTGGTATGAGAGAAAACCTCCTGATATCAGGCGTGATCTCAGCTAGTGTAAGCCTGGTTGTCGGAGGCACTGTTCTTGATTATTTGTCAAATTTTGTGACATTTTTCATGCTTAACTTCATTTTTGTCCGGTTCGGTTTTTTAAAGGCATTTCTTACCAACTTCACCGTTGCAATTACAAATGTGACGGCGACACTTATATCCGGCAACGTAATTTTAAGCAATATTCTGCCAATATTCTTATTTTACCTGGGTTTTCTGGGAATGTATTCCGCCGTACAGATCGGAATGAATTTGTCCAGATATCTCCCTGTTCCGGATCAGAAAAACGACAGACCGCGGAAAGTGGAGAAGAAAGTTCCAAGGATGGAACCATTCATCAGAAGTAATTGCCCTGACTGCGGCCATACCGTGTTTCACGTGAAAGATGACATGGGTCTGAAGTGTGCAAGATGCGGAAAAGATCTTGAAAAAGACGCGACCGGGGAGATGAATATATCCATAGAGTTCAGAAAAGTCAACAAATCCTGAACTCCTTGAATTTCTATTGCAATCAGGACGGGAAATCCCCGAAAACTTTCTGCTGTTCAGCGATCTGACAATCCGGGCTGATTACCGATAAAGCCTGAACAGCCATCGGGGTTGGTTCATTGAATCTTGTCGATCTTTACGCCGTCGTCATCATAAAAGGCGATTATGTCGTCCTCTGTGAGGTTAAGTCTGTTAATTATCCTTCTGGGTAGCGTGATTCGAAAGGACGACCCTCTTGATGATATGTGCGTAACGTCTATGAGCTTCTTTTTTTCCATGCTGGGAAATTGTTACCATAAATATAATGTTTATAGTAATGCCATAAATTAGTAATACGGGTAAAGATGGCGTTACCCAATAATTACAACACCGTAATTTGAACCGAACCGGCACTGACGAGGTTATCAACTCTGCGTTGATGAGTACTGATGGTACCGGTATGAGGTCCTGAGAAGCGCTGTTCAGCCAGATCAGATGTCTTTTTCACCGGATATTACATGCACTTCTGAATGGTTAAAAAATCTTATATATTCAGTAAAGTAATGTTTAACTTCAATGGTTGGTAAAAATTGAATGTCAATATTAAGGAGGATTGTTATCGTTATCTGACCGGCGCGATGCAGATCGCTTCCATGACAGCGGATGAACTGCGCTTAAAGAACAGGCAGTGGAAGGTTGAAAAGTTCACCGAACTGACCGGCCTCAAGGATAGTTACAGGAATAATTGTTCCAACGCGGTTTCATACGGCGGTGATTCGTCCAACATAGTATTTTTTGATCTCGCTGCGTTGAATATTGCATCGTCCCTTAAGAATGGCGAGGGAGGCGATGAGGAAACAGAAAAGATCCTGCAGCAGTTTTCCAGTGCCGAGTTCAACGCATTCCTGAGGCTGGACAGCTACTCGGCGATTGATCATATCAAGCCTGAGGATATCTCCAGTTCCATATTCAACAAGGGGAGCAGGGTCTATGATATAATCAACAAGTGGTACCAGGAACAGATGTTCGAATACAATAAACTGTCCGGGCTGGAGGAAAACAGCAGCGAGATAAGACCCAGCCTGAGGAAAGCACTTGCAGATAGTTACGCAAAAAGGCTCAATGTTGTCAAAAGAGGCATCGAGCTCTATATTAACAAGTATCCTGGCGCGATTCTGAAACTCTTCAGGGACTATGAAGATTCCGTGGGCATCCTTTACAGCGCCGAGAGGAATAAAAACAGTATCACGGAAGATTACGAGAGGCTGATCAACAGTCCGGAAACCGTGGAACTTGTGAGCCGTTCAGATGAACTTGAGGATCTGATAAGTGATCTCGTGGAGAGGATTCATGATATTGAAGCAAGAGGGCGACAGGGCATACTGAGTACGGAAGAGATGTCCGTTCTGAGGAATTTCTTCAACCGGATCAATGATGAGTCGAAGAAGGTTGAGACTATGCTGCATCCTGTGAAAGAAAAGCTCTCTTATTCCCTGACCACCATAGAAACCACAAAATCTGAACTGGAATTGAGGATAACAAAGCTGCAGGCGAACGGTGGAACAGAAAGTGATGAAAAACTTGTTGAACTCAATCATTTTCAGATAAGCAGACTGAAGGCGTCCGCGGACTTCATCAGGGACAAGATTAACAGCATAGGACAGAAGCTGGATTATATACGGGAGCAGGTGGATTCCGTCGGGAGAAGAGTGGATGAGCTTGCGTCCACGTGGAACGACGAGGAGGCCACCACCATTGTCAGGACTGCTGAGGCGCTTGCCATGGAGGAGGATATTGTAAACAGGTTTGAGAAAAAAATGGTTGAGAATCTTCCGTTGCAGATACCGGACCCGATAAGAAACGATGTAATAAGGATTAAGGATGCAAATTCCCTGAACGGTTTCAAGTCGGATGTCAGGGCCGCTTCAGAGAACGGGAATGATGAGAAAAATATCCCGCTCATGCGAACAGTGACTTATGATTTTGTCAGGGACAGATTCCTGAAGGGGGGGCTGCGGGTGAAGCTGGAACTCCTTTTCCTTCCGCATTCTCCTACTTACAGGAAGAATTTCGCGGACCGGCAGCCGGTCATTCTTCCGGAATTTCTGAGTACAGTGATGAAGACGATAAAAACCGTTTCCGGCGATGACTTCCATAATGTCCTTGCTGTCGCTTCACCAACGGGTTTCTCGCGGGAAGTTGTGGACAGGATAGCAGGCGAGAAGGGCATCATGCTGAAAACAGTCTCCATCGTTCTTATCGATCTTGCAAGGGGAAACACTTACTACAACACCGCTGACGCCACCCTGAGAAACTTTGTGAAATTTTTCGATCTTGAGATTGAGGACGAAGGCATAATTAAAGCCAGGAAACATATTGAAGAGAAGCTCAAGTCCCGGGAAATTCTTGTGTCGGAGGAACTGGTGCCCGAATGTTCCAGCGATGTGAAGATTGTCAAGAGAGCCATGTATGAAATCGAGAAAACCGGCAGGGCGAAAGTGTATGTTGACGGTGATTCTGTGGCCATAAGGAGGTTATGAGATTGAAATTGTTTAACAGAAAAAATAAGGATGAGGCGAATCCGTTTGGAAAGTTCACAGCGCAGGATATAGAAGAGGAAATCAGAACAGCCGATATTGAACTTAAGGAGCTTGTTGCCCAGGTAAAGGCGAAAAAGGACCAGGTTGCAGACCTTTTTGAAAAGGGTATCGGCAAGGATGATGATGAGAAGATTATCCTGAAGAAAAAAATAGAAAGACTTAACATTAGCATAACGGAGTTCAATCGCAGCATCAGGGAAAAAACGGAAGATATCGAGGTTCTGGAAGGGTACAGGGATGCCATGAAGACTTACCAGAAAACGGAAACACAGAAAGAGAGTCCTCGCACTGTGCTGGATACCATCTACAACGAACTCTCCCCTGAAAAGCTGAATGCCATTGTAGCCAGGAGCAAGGCGAGGGAATCCATAAGGAGAGAGAAAAAGGTTGCTTACAGGAAGAACATTTCCAGCATGCGGCAGGACGAGGATGTTGAAGAGGAACACGAGACCCATTCATATCTGGATGACATGTGGAAGAGAGCAGAAAATGAGGGTGTAAAGTCGGAAGCCATAAGGGAAGCCATTGACAGGGAAACTTCCGTCAAGGAAGACGAGGCTTCCGATAACCTGGAGGAAAACTGATTGCCTGCATCGCCTGAGGACTACATCCTGGAAAGACTTATCCATAACAATGAGAATAAAATCAGCTCGCTTCTGGGTAGCAACAGGATCCCCGAGGCGGTGAAGGTAATTCAGAACAACGTCGGCCTGCTGAGAACTGTCCTCAAGGGAAAGCCCGATCCATTGACCAGGGAACTTTTCGAGAATAAGATCGTTAGGTACGAAAAACAACTTTCAAGCCTCCAGAATGTCACAGTCAATGATATTTCCAAGCAGAAAACATCCGGCAGGAGGAATGAGAAGTCACCCGGGTCCCCGGACGAATACCTGGCAACTGCAGAGCAGATGATCACAAGATCGAATCTCACCTGGGATGACGTCAGTGGCCTGGATGAAGTGAAGGCAGCCGTGCGGACATCAGTTGTGCAGAATTTTGCAAGACCTGACCGCGATGTGAAGCTCACACCGGCCAGGAACATATTGCTGTATGGACCGCCTGGAGTCGGCAAGACACTTATTGCCGAGGCAATTTCATCCCAGATCAGGGCTACGTTCTATAACGTCAAGATAAGGGATGTCCTATCCATGTATGTCGGTGTGGCGCCCAAGATAATCTCGTCCATCTTCGAATCTGCCAGATCTCACGCTCCTGCGTTGATATTCCTTGACGAGATAGATTCCATTGCGATCTCCAGGGACAACGACAGGAATAGCGGAACAGGACTTGTGCAGACACTGCTGACAGAGCTGCAGGGCTTTGGCCAGAAAGATTCCCCCTTTGTCATGTTCCTGTCTTCCACCAATGTCCCATGGCAGATTGATTACGCCGTAATGAGCAGGTTCCAGCAGAGAATCTACGTGCCGCTGCCGGACCTCGGGGCCAGAATGAGTATCCTCAGACTGAACCTTGAGAAGAAAGGCTTCGAGATAGAACCGGGTTACGAGGAACTGGGCCGGATGACTGACGGTTATTCCGGAAGGTCTATTGTCAATGCGTGCAACAAGGCGATTTCTTACATGCTGGACAGGTCCAACCCTGACCTCGAGAAACTGGATGTCATGGACCCGGAGCGGATCAGGAAATACAGCCTTAAAATCCACAAAATAAGCCGAGGCGAGATTGAAAGAGCCTTTGGCGAGACCAGGGAGGTCATGTCAAAGGAGAAACTGGAGAGATTTGAGATGTTCAGGAATGAATCCGGAGGGGCGTGAAAAGCATGAGTTCAGATGAGAATATAGCTCCGATCAGCTCGGGGCTGAAATCCTTCGTTGGCACTGCTGAGGCTCTGCTGAAAGCCTCTCCGCTGTTTGGCGTGTTTTCTGCTTTCGGGGTCACCATTCCCTACGCCATAACCTTTTACCTTCTGTGGAAGAGGTTTCTGAAGAAGCGTGCCCTTGCAGACGTAAAGATAGATACAATAGTGATGGATCAGATCAAACTCCGCAGGAAAATAGTTGAGCTTGAAAAAAAGAAACAGGAGCTCACCGGCTCAATGGAGATACTCAGGCTTGAGAAAACCACTGGCAACCTGAAGTTTGATACAGAGACCCAGATGAATATAGCCCGGAGCAATCGGGATTCCATAGAAACCGAGATGGAATCACTCCTTCTTCAGTACGAATTCTTCAGTCATGTCAGGTTCCTTCTTGACCAGAAAAAAACGTTCCAGAGCAACGGGCTGTGGGACAGGGTGGATCGCCTCAGCAAGGTGGAGGTACCGCAACTCAACCAGGACATAATAGAGAAAAATGTCTCGAAGGTTACCGATCTCCGGCAATTCGTTGAATCCATGAATGAAAAGGAGCGGTTCTACAAGTATATGACAATGGAGTGAGTAAATGTCTATTCTGAAGAAGCGGAATGATGAGGAGATCGAGATTGAAAGAAGGATCAGGATGACCCAGACCAAGAATACCCTGTCTAAGTTCTCCAAGGAGTGTGAGGAGATGTCATCGAGGTACCTCAAGAACGCCATAGATGCCAGGAAAATCAAAAACGACCGCCTGATGAGGACTTTTGCAGCCAGGGTCGGGTACTTCGATGAACAGGTGCGGAAGACCAGAAGCCTCCTCCTCATAATCAGCGATCTGGAGCTCAGGAAGGAGGAAGTCGGCATGATCAAGAAACTGAATGTGAGCATGAAGGATTTCTACGACATCTTCTCAAACGAGAACCTGAAGGATCCAAGCCTCCTTGAATTTGAGAAGAACATAAGCATGACCTCTCAGAGGGCTGATGAAGTGGGAGGGAAAATAAGCATGCTTGTGGACAGCATAACTGAGAATTTTCTCGGCGGTTCCATAACAGACCCGGACCAGATGGAGAAAATCATCCAGAAAATAGATATTGAGGCGGGCATGCCGCACGAACGCGGAAAGGAGAAGAATTCCACAGGTGCGGATGAACTGGAAAAGAGGATAGACGACGGAATGAAACGTATACTGGAGAGCGAAACCAGGGACGATGGCAAGGTGTGATCGCCATCTGCGCGCACATATTCAAGCAAAGAGACTGAGGGTTAACCGATGCCGTTGCAGGAGAAAAGCGGCTGGCTTTCCCTTTTCAGGGAGTTGAGGTAACTACATGAATGAGTTGGACAGGATACTTGGAGGAGATGGAGAAACCAGGAAAATACTGGTGAGCATGCTCATTATCCTGGTCCTCATCATATTTCCCCTTCTGGTTTCCGCACACTCAAGGTATCCCGGCGTAGGGTTAGGCTACATCGCAAAGAAGACGATCTTTACGCTACCGTTTATTCTGGCTACGCTTATAATCATGATAACATTCAGGCCCCGGTCGACAGGTGGCCGAATAGTGTGGTATTTTTGCGCGCTCCTGTTCCTTGGAGTGGTTTTTGCCTACACCATCCCGGCCAATTACGCGGGGCATCCCGGCAGCCTGCCAGACCTGAGTTATTTACTGATTCTTACGGCCCTGATCTGGAGACCGAAAAGCGGTGCAGGCTACTTTGGTTTTATCGTTTTCACAGGTTTTGCGTCACTGGTATACGATGCCGGCGCTGCTTCTTTGGTAATGATATACGTGGTATACCTGTCAATTCTTGTAATCCTGCTGTACGCGATATATGACCTGGCCCAGCCTAAGAGAATGCCTGTGCAGGGAACCGGTAAAAATCCTCCAAAGGCGAAATTCATGAAGCAGAGAGTGAAGTATGAAAAGATAAGGAATGCCAAACCCACAGCTACTTACAGGAAGGGAGAGAATAATATGACCAGACTAGAAAATAGCGAGAACAACCAGTCGACAATCGCGATGCTCGGATTCGCCGGAGAGGGGAAGACCGTTTTCTGTTCGGTGCTTGCGCATCTGATACCGGATCTCAGCGGCCTTGAGGGGGTCAAGTCAATCATCGAGAAAGGGCAGAATATAGTGATGAACAATATCAACAGCCTTCTTTTCGAAAGGACGTTCCCTCCCCAGACCCCAATCGGTTACAACAGGGGAATCGAGCTCAAGCTAATCAGGGAAAAGGGGCTGAGAAACAGGGTAGCCAACCTTAAGGTGAACGACATAGACGGAGATGCCTTTGGGAGGCTTAAGGAGCTTAATGAGGATGAGATCCTCAAGTTTTTCCTTTATGACCAGAGAGGGGACAAAAAGTTTGGGCCTTACTCCTACATACCCACTGCGAAGGCCTACTCACTCATTGTGGACTGCAGCAAATTCGCCGAGTGGACTGCAAAGCAGCTTGATTATTCCCAATTGCTGAGCTTCCTGGTGAAGATGAAGAAACAGAAAGTTATCAGGGACCCCCTCTCGATAATATTCACAAAGGCTGATGAACTTCCGCTCGAATACAGGAACTACAGGGGCATGGAGCTTGCCAGACTGATGCCGCAGTTCTATTCGTATCTCGAGTATCACTTCGACCTTAGGAAGGTGAGTGCCTTTACCGTAAAGATCGAGATAGAAAGAGATGAAAAGGGAGTGCCTATCAGGAGGGATAACAAATACATCCCCAAGATCGTTTCTAACAACGGGAAACAGTCACTTTCCTACTCCAACAGGGATTTTGTTGATATAGTGAACTGGATGCTGGACCTGAGGTGATAATTGTGGAAATGACATTGAATTGCGAACAGGTAATCTACACATGGGCTGCCACAAGCCTGAGGACAGGATACCAGGCAATAGCAAGAAGTTTCCAGCCCGGTGCTGAGGATATCAGGTTCATGGAGAGTTACGGGATACCGGCCGGGCTTGAGACCGGCAGTGTCCATGAAATCAGGAGGTTTTTCAGGCTCCCTTCCGGAACGTACGTGTATAATTTCGTACAGAACATAGGGGAGGATACCATGGGAAGGGCAGGAATATTGATGAGCCATATGCTTCTTCTCAACCGGCAGGAATACCTGAATTCATTCCCTGATCCGTCCTACTTCGAACCTTATTACATGAGGGAATACAACAACGTGAATTACATAAGCAGACTGGGAGAAATCAGGAACGGATATGTTGTCCTTCCCAAGAAAGTTGTAAATGTGCCGGAAGCAACGGTTGCTTCTACGAAGAAACTCAACCCCGGAGGGCTCTCCGGGGACGCCATGACTGCGATTATCTCTGCGATCCTGAACGATGAAAAGAAGGTGATACTTAGCACGGATAAGGATCACCCTCCCATGGAGATCATGTGGTCAATCCTTCGTATTCTTCCGAAACCTCTCAGGGATGTCAGTTTCTCTACCCACGTTTCAAACCCTGGCAGGGAGCCGATATGCAGACTGGTCAGTATGAACGCGGCCGATGCTGACAGGTTAACCGGAAATTCAGGCTATTTCGTGGTAAAACTGTCCGGGAAGGGGCAAACGTACCCCGGGAAAGGAATTTTGCAGGAACTGTCGAGATACCTGGCGGGCATTGCGGTGAAAGAGGATCTGAAGTCACTGGAGAGCTTCCATATGATGGTCCGGGGCTTTTCGTCAGAGCTATCCCCCAGGGAGGCCCTGGTAATGGCGTATCGGGAGATTGATTTTGAACGAACAGAGGACAGTATGCAGAAAATGATGAAGGCAATTGAGCTTTCCGAGAGGGTTCCCATAAAGCTGCTTTCTGATGAATACGAGAAAAGGGCGGTTGAACTTGCGCTCACCGGCAATAACATGTTCAATTACCTTCGGAAGGTTATTGCAAAGATATCCGAAGAATTCAACGGTGGCATGATACAGGAAGCGACAGAGACTTTCGCGAAACTCATAAGGTTTATGGCAGGACTTGGAGAAAAGCGGCTGGAATTTGCCGATGATGTACAGAAATTACTCGATTCCGTTCCTCGCAGGAACAGGCAGTCCTTTGTTGATGTGTTTGTGGAGAAACTTTCGGAGAACAGCCTTGATCCGGACGGATTACTGGTTAAGGTCATGGTGGGCGACAGGAGCATTTTTAAAAGGTGGACGGAATTGCTGGAAAAGAACAGTGAACCCCTGGAATATGCCCGGATCGCCAGTGTTATAACTGCGTTACAGAGCCAGAAAAAAGGAGAGAAGAACGCCCTGAAGTTCATTGAGGATCTGATAACGGAGAATGGTTTCAGGGATAAAATTATAGAAGGAGATTTCCTCGATGTCCTTGTGGATTCAGAGGAGTTCGGGAGATTTGATGAGGATGACCAGCAGAGGGTTGTTTATCTGATACTGAAAATGCTGAATTCCGTGCGCAAGGCTTATCCCGGCATTGCAGGACGAAAATCCGAACTGCTCAGTAACATAGGGAGATTCGCTGCCCTGGACAGCGAAGCTACAAACATTCCGAGAAGTGTCCAGACGATCAGGGATGAGCTCAGGGAGTTGAAATCGACGGAAGGTGAAAATAATGGCAAAAAGTAGCGTTGTGGAGAACAGGATTCGTAAGGAATTCGTCGCACCGGCGAAGGAAAACCTGAAATATCTCCTGAAATTCAGGCTTGACCGGGAAGCAAAGAATACTGTAAAAGAAATCAGGCGCAAAATCCTGAAGATCGCTCCGAAGAAACAGAGCCCAAAGGACTGTTATGCTGATCTCCAGAAAATATTCCTTGAAATTGTGAGGCTCTCAGAACAGAGATCCATTCTTCCCGAGAAGGTCATGGAGGAAGATTTCCAGAGGATCGTAACACTGTCAGACCTGATTAATGACAACCTCACAAAGAAGGATTTCCAGTTGAGGCTCACCCTCAAGAAAAAAGATCTGAAGGAACTCCCGCAGCTTGATCTGCATTTCTTCCGCATCCAGGACAGCATAAAGGCGGGCGAACGCCAGAACGTGCAGTTTCTCCTGGCAAACAAGGGCAAAGGCACTGCCTTTGGTATTGACCTGTCTCCACTGGTGAACATGTTTTCCAACATAGATTTTGCCGGTGTTGATCCTGCGGAAAAGATAAATCTTGAACCACTGCAGTCTAAACTTGTCTCCTTCGATTTTGTACCGGTGTCGGCCGGCAATATTTACACAAACTCCCTCATAGTCAACTACAAGGATGCTGAAGGAAATGACTTCACGGGCTCTCCCAATGAAATGACCATCAGGGTTGTTGGTGATGCAAAGGCGGAAAAAGCCAGATTTGAATCTTCAAACCGCGATACAATCCAGGGAGCTGCTGAACTCCTGAAGAATGGAAATGAACTCCTTAATCTGGGAGATGCAGACAAAGCCCTGATTAATTATGAAAAATCCATCAGGATGAACCCGTACGCTGCCGATGCCTATGCAATGGCGGGAATGGCACTCATCCAGTTAGGCCGCCCTGCTGAGGCCATGGCCAGCATATCGAAGGGGGTGGAGCTTGCTCCCAATGTGCAGATCCACCGATACCGCAGGTGCCTGGCAAGATTCCATCTTGCTGTCCAGAATCCGGAACATGTTGACACTGACGGATTAAACCAGTCTCTTGAGGAAGTCAATGAACTCCTGCGGTACGGTGATACGGAGCCGTATCTGTCACTCAGGGGGAGAATTTATGCCAAAATGGGGAACTACAGCGAAAGCATCAAATCCCACAATCGTGCCCTCAACACAGGCGAGAACCTCTCCAACGCACACTATTCCAAGGCACAGAGCTTCCTGGATTTCAAGTTGACCGACGAGGCGCTGCAACGGCTTGACACAGCTATCCAGATTGAGCCGGGAAATAGCAGTTACTATGCCCTGAAGGCAGAGCTCTTCTACCAGCTGAAACTGTACGACAAGGGACTGGAAGCGATCACGAAAGCATGTGAACTCAAGCCTTCCGCACTGGATTACAGGATAACAAGAGCGTCTCTCCTTGACGGAAAGGGCTCAAATGAAGAAGCTCTCAGGGAGATTGACGGCGTGCTCAGTGCTGACCAGTCCAACCTTCGTGCAAAGGACCTGAAATATGCAATTCTGGAGAGAACCGGAGGAAATGCCGGGTCTCAGGGAAGCGGGCCTGCTGCGTCCAGGAACCATGAGGAACATGGCGCCGGACCGGGGAACCATGAACAGGAGGGAGATCATGCCGAGGTGAACTACAGCAAAATCAAGAATATTCTTGACAACTGCAATTTCCAGTTCAAGACCGGTGTTCAGACGGGAGATTTCTCCTCCTTCAGGGTCTGGATACTCGCACTTAACGACAATTCAAAGAATTTCCTCATAGAGGGCACGGGAACTTACTCGATTTTCCAGAATTTCGTCACTGATGTCACTTCCCGGATAGATTCCAACTTCGAGATAAACGAAGACCTTACAAAAAGATGGAATGCTATCTATGAGCTTCTGAACAACATGTTCACGAGGTAGTCTTGCCGACTGAAGAGAAAGAGCTGGAGCAGGTATACAGGGACGTGGTGAGTGCCCAGGAATATGAGGGGGGAGGAGAGTTCCGCAAAGCGCTGCAACTCTACAGGAACTCTGCCCGCACATTATTTGAGGCAGCCAGAACTGCAAGTGGAAAAGTGCGTGAAGCGAGGGTGAAAAATGCAGAGTCGCTGGTGAAGAGATGCGAAGGTCTGGCCAGGAAGGTGGAGATGGAACAGGCAGCCAGCGAGAAGATGACGGAGTCCAGGAGCAGGGCTGCACAGATCGTGAAAAAGCTCAACCTTGATATTTTCCTCACCTCTGAAGTGACCTTTGATGATATCGTCGGGCTTGAAACCGTCAAGGAACAGGTGAAAACCAAGATCCTGTATCCAATGAAACATCCTGACGTAGCCCGGTCATTCGGGCTTGGAGCAGGAGGAGGCATACTTCTGTTCGGACCGCCGGGAAATGGGAAAACCCATATCGTGAGAGCCATTGCCAATGAGGTAAAAGCAACTTTTATTGTGGTGAACCCGTCCCAGCTGGTCAGCCAGTGGTTCGGCGTATTCGAGCAGAATATACATGATCTCTTCGAAGCCGCGAGATCCCTGTCTCCAACCATTATTTTCTTTGATGAGATTGATGCACTGGCCCCGAAGCGTTCGTCGTCCAATTCATCGGTGATGCGCAGGGCAGTCCCCCAGATACTGGCTGAAATGGACGGCTTCAGTGCAAAGGGGAACTCAAGCCTGCTCATTATCGCAGCAACAAACGTGCCATGGAATCTGGATGAAGCCCTGCTGAGACCGGGGAGATTCGATGAGAAGATATTCATTCCTCCACCCGATCAGCCATCCAGAGCCAGACTGTTCGAGATTGGCATCTCAAAAGTCAGGCATGAAGCGGGAATGGATTTCGGTATGCTTTCATCTCTCACCCAAGGATACAGCGCAGCAGATATATCATATATCTGCCGTAAAGCGGCAGAAATAGCCTTCAGGGATGCCGTTGAAACTGGAAATATCAGGGAACTTTCTACGGAAGACCTCCTTGCGTCAATGAAGGTGACAAAGCCTTCAATAAATAGTGAAATGATAATGAAATATCAGGAATATGACCGGTCGCGGTAACATTTGAGATATTCTGACCAGAAACTGATACGCAAAAAATACATAGCCGGTACTGTTAAAAGCATGTGAAAGAGAAGAGTTCCCGTGAAGATCTGGCAAATATCGAACACCTGCTGGTGGATGCCATAGAACTTGAGTCCAAGGGACTCAGGCAGGAATCTGCAGATAAATACTACGAAGCACATACCATTATGCTTAATGTCGCAAGCCATTCCCCCGGTGACCTTAAACACAAGAGAATGGAGCAAGCTGAGGCGATACTGAAAGCATACCAGAACATGTCCGGGAAATCCGTGCCCAAAACAGACAGTGAAGAAGGGAGCAAACTTCTTGCGGAGATAGGGCTCGAACCACCTGAGATACCGAGAATCACCTTTGACAGCGTAGCCGGGCTGCAGGATATCAAGAATCAGGTAATGGCTAAAATTGTGTACCCGATGCGGTACAAGGAGCTGTCCGAGGACTATAACGTACAGTTCGGCGGAGGCATGCTGCTATACGGCCCTCCGGGAACCGGGAAAACCTTTGTTGTCAAGGCAATAGCCAACGAAGTCAAGGCAAACTTCATCAACGTGAATCCATCGTTCCTCTACAGCGAGTGGTTTGGCAAGTTCGAGAAAAATATCAGCAAGCTGTTCAGGGCAGCGTATCTTCTCTCACCCTCCATCCTGTTCTTTGACGAGATTGATGCCATTGCACCACGGAGGGAGGATTCCAAGGCAGAAGTCGTAAAGAGAGGTGTCACGCAACTACTTACAGAAGTGGGCGGCATAAATTCGCAGCGGGGAAAAAACATCTTCATGATAGCTGCCACCAATAATCCATGGGAGATTGACGAGGCGATTCTCAGGCCCGGAAGATTCGACGTGAAAATATATGTACCTCCGCCTGACCGGGAGGCAAGGAGGATCATTTTCAGGCTGAACCTTGAGAAGATTAGACTTACTGAGACTATAGATTACGATGTGCTTGCAGAGCGCACGGAGGGATACAGCGGTGCTGACATTGAGTTCATATGCAGGAAATCCGGGGAGACCGCATTCATGGAAGCAGTCAGGACAGGGGAAAGGAAGTACGTATCCACGGGCACAATACTTTCAACGATAGACCAGATAAAACCATCCATAGACAGGTCAATCGTGAAGAAATATGAAAATTACCGGGGAACCTGAAGATCTTCGATTCCTCAACTGTTCTCGGATGAGAGCTTCCTGATCAGCTCATCGAGTTTTCCATCCGGAGATTCCGGGTCTGCGCGTGAGGGCTCCGCAGTGGTCTTCCCGTCCATGTTTTTCTGGAGCGAACTGATTATCTTTGTGATACCCTCATCATTCAAGTTCCCGGTATCATTGACTGCGCCCGATATGGTCTGCATCTGATTCTCGAGCCTGCTCTGAATCAGGCTGGTGGAATTTATTATCTGGTTTATGTTCGTGCTGATCTGGGCATTCTCTTTCTCCGATATCTGGCTGCTGAGCAGATCCTTGGCGCCCTGCTGCAGCGATTCAAACACGTGCTTGGTGGTTCTTGCAAATTCGAGGTTTATTTCCATGTTTTCCAGGAATAGCTTGTAGTCCTTCAATCCCTTGATGGCTCCGTCAAGAGCGAGTATGTTTGCAGCAAAGACACGCGCTTTCTGCGTGTTGTTGTCCTTTATTGCGGTCTTGGCTTTGGTTATGCTGTCCTGGAGATTTTTTTCATACTGCCTGACGCCACGATCGATATCAGATTTCCACGCCATAATTCTTGATTTTTTTTCCATGAATTTCTCATCGTCGTTTTTTAAAAATTTTATTGGCATACTGCTCAGCAAAAACATGTGCAAGTCTTTATTAAAGATTTTCAGCGAATCTTTAAGTCCGGATGTTTTCCATGACCAGTTAGCTTCCGGAAACTCCGGGTTTCCTTCATGCGTAATCCTGAGCTCCCGGCAATTTGGAAGCATCAAGCCGCCGTACGATATTTCTCACCACGGAGACCATTTTTCTTATGGTATTGAGATCAAAATCATCAGGCGCAGGGACGGGCCCTATTTCCTTCACGGAAAGGGGAAAGCCGCCCGGGAATACGCCGGACAGATCAGCGTTGATCGGGTGAAGAGGTACCTTCTCCTCTGGAATGCCGTGACTGAGCACAAAAACGAGTTCGGCCCCCTGCTGGGGACATGAGGCATAATGTTTTTGTGTCCAGCGAGGTTTGGACATGAGCATGGAGTCGAAGGAAATATTCGGCATGAGTGCACAGGAAGCTGCCGAAAGGATCAAGGCAGGCACGCTTCCCGAGATAGAAAACATCAGAATTGTGTTTGAAGCCCTGAACGAGATGGTGGAGCCATCGAGACCGGTTCTCTGGATAACGGAGGAGGGCAAACCTGCTTTCGCCCTGAACGTTTCCCCCGCAGAGGTGGAGATGCCAATAGTCGGACAGGAATGGGTTGCACGGATAAACAGTTCAGGAGAGATTTTCAAGCACCGATAATTTTTATGCAGCCCGAAGGGGATGTGATAACGGTTCTGGCAATGATTCGACTTCAGAACGGTAGCCCGTTAGTAACCAACGCTGAGTTTTTATATCCTGAATGGCTGTCGTCTGGAATCTCATGGTTACAAAACCGGCAAGAATGTACACTAAAATTTCAGGGCCCGCTTACACAAGAAGAGAGTTCATGGGAGGGGTTCCTTATCCGAAAATAACCACGTTCGTACAGGGAAATCAGAAACGTGATTTTGAGATCGAACTCAGACTGATTGCCAATGAATCCTGCCAGGTCAGGCATGTTGCCCTTGAAGCTGCAAGAATATCCGTTAACAGGAAAATGCTGGAAGGATCCAGTCCGGACAGTTATTACCTCCAGATAAGGCCGTATCCGCACCAGGTGCTGAGAGAACACAAGATGGCTACCGGTGCTGGAGCAGATAGAATTTCAAGCGGAATGAGAGCAGCATTCGGGAGACCCGTGGGAACAGCTGCACGAGTCAAGGCCAATGACGTAGTAATGGTAGGCAGAACAACACCTGACAAGGCTGTTATATTGAGAAACGCTTTGCACAAAGCTTCGATAAAGCTTCCCACTCCCTGCCACATAGAAATAGTGAAAGGCAAAGAGCTGGCCGGAAAGCTGGGGCTGTAGCTCCATAAAATT
Source organism: Thermoplasmatota archaeon (assembly GCA_023487765.1). Lineage (GTDB taxonomy): Archaea > Thermoplasmatota > Thermoplasmata > Thermoplasmatales > Thermoplasmataceae > JAJZOM01. The sequence goes on from JAMDBW010000048.1 coordinate 24,358, forward strand.
TTTGCTATTAACTGGAACCTAACTGCTTTCTTTGCTGCCTATAAAATCCTGAATCAGTTTGGCAGCCAGCATGGATGTGTTGCCGTTGTCATACACCGGTGTCATCTCAACAATGTCGAACCCGACAATCCTCCCTGCAAAGTGATTGATGAGTGCCCTGACATCAGTGGCCCGTATTCCGTAAGGCTCAGGCGTTCCAACACCTGGTGCTTCCGAGGGATCAATGCCGTCCATATCTATGGAGAAATATATCTTCTGCATTCCACGGCTCTCCAGTTCGTTTATCACTTTACCTATGCCTTTTTCCCTGACTTCATTCGCGCTGACAAACCTTACGTCCTTCCATCGGGGTGATTCTCTTTCTTCCCTGGATACTGATCTTGTCCCGATTGAAACTATCTTCCCGGGTCCAAGAATATCCAGTGACCGCCTCGTGATGCATGCATGATTGAACATGTTTCCCATGTATTCTTCCCTGAAGTCAGAATGGGCATCAATTATGATCATGGAGCAATCTGGAAAGTTCCTCATCACCCCAACGGTAAGGGAGTGCTCTCCGCCCAGCATGACCGGTATCTTCCCGTTTTTCACGATGGTCCTTGTAACTGACTCAATATCGTCAAGTATCTCTGAAACGTCCTCCCCCACTGTCAGGTTCCCGAGGTCACAGATTGATATGTCTGTATAATTAACTCCATACTGGAAATCGTAGGATTCGAGGTTATCGTAAGCCAGCCGTATAGCATCAGGGGCAAGGCGCGAACCTCGCCGGAAACTGGATGTTCCGTCATATGGAACACCGAAAATAACATATCTTGAATCGTTGAAGTCCGAGGTCGCATCTGCGACCTTCCTGAAAGAGAATAGGCCAGTCAGTTCTGGAACATTATCTTTCTGACGCCCATCGCTTCCCAATAGGACACCTCCGTGCTTGGCTTGATCTTTTCAATATCCGCCTGATCAACCTGCACAACGAAAGTCTCGAATGTCTCCGAATCCATCAACTGCACTTCCCTATTGGCTACTGATAGGACCTGGGCATTTTTCTTCTCAATAATGGGTACCTTGACCTTGTGCTTGACCGGAAAGACCACGCTTCTTTTCTGGCCGTCGAATACTCCGATTGCAACTATTCGGGCCTTCGCTTCTCCGTGTTTCCCCGGTTTTGACATAGTTATTTCGACTAATTTGCATGGTGCATCATCTACAAGCATGTATCTTCCAACTTTGAGTTCCCTAACTTCGGCTTCTTGCCAGCTCATATGTGTCAACACCCTATGATAACAGTCATTATATATTTTCTATTGAGAATCTAATATAGAATTGCCATCCTGTGCCTCAAACAAATTCAGAATCCTGAAAGTCGCTGCTCCTGTATTCGAGCAGCTGCCCGTTTTCCTTGAGCAGTTTCCCGTTGACTATTACATCCGATACACTGGACGCATCAGCTGAATAGACAATGTTCGACACCGCAGTAACCTCGTCAGTAAGCATAAGTCTCGGTGTCCGCGTGTCCAGGAGGATGATGTCGGCCATCTTTCCCGCTTCGATCGAACCCAGATCTGCCCTGTTCAGGGAGGAAGCAGCGTTGATCGTTGCCATGTCCAGTATCGACTGGGCATTTGTAATAGCGGGATTCCACCTGTCGCTTTTCACCCACACAGAGCCGAATTTCATCCCCTGAAAAATATCCTGACTGTTGTTGCTCCCGCAGCTGTCTGATCCTATGCTTACGTTAACCCCATTGCCAAGGTACTCCGGGATTGGAGCCATGCCCCCGATGCCAAGTTTAGCATTGCTCACTGGATTCCACGACAGTTTGACGCCGTTCCTGCCCATCAGCCTGATCTCGTGCAGAGTATTCCATACGCCGTGAGCGGCAAGGAATCTCGGATTCAGGAAACCGATCCTGTCCAGGTGCTCGGTCGGCCTCTCACCGTTGTGCTGGTTCAGGAAGTTGTAAACCTCCTCCCTTGTCTCGGCCAGATGTCCATGGATCAGGGTGTCTTTTTTCTCTGCAAGATCCTTTGCACCAAGATATGTTTCATCTCCTGCAACGTAGACTCCCTGAACCCCCACAGACGGAGTGACAAGGTCGTCGTGAGCGAAGTCCGAGATGAATTTATCTGCATTTTTCAGCGGGGACCCTTTCTGTGTTGTCTTGTCCTCATCAAGAGTGACCCATGAAAGGAAACCGCGTATTCCTGATTGCCTGACTGCACGGGCTATCACGTCCTCAGAGTAATACAGGTCAACAAACGAAGTGATTCCGGAGTCGAGCATCTCATACATCCCGAGAAGGGATGAATTGTATATTCCGCTGTCGCTTCTCCCGGAGTCGAGTCTGAATGTGCGTTCCAGGAATTGCTCCAGTGAGATGTCGTCCAGCTTTCCCCTCAGATGGGTCATTGCCACATGGCAGTGTGTGTTGATGAGGCCGGGAAGTGCTATCTTCCCGTTTGCCTCCATGGTATAATCTGCATCCATGTGTTCTTTTCCGATATACTCTATCTTCCCGCCCCTTACAAGTATGTTCCCGCGCAGAACTTCCCTCAGAGGGTTCTGGGTCACTATTATCGCATCATGAATGAATAGGGATTTCACAGAGCAATAATTGTGTTGCAATAATTAACACTTGTGAGCGGGAATTCCCCCTTCGCAAGATGGGTGATGAAAACGAACAGAAAAATATATAATTTACAGCTGGTTGAAGAAGGAGAGGGTTCGTGAAAACATATAGATTCAGGATCTATCCCACAGATGTACAGATCTATATGCTGAACTCCACCCTGGAACTTTGCAGGCAGATCTACAATGCAATGTTACAGCAGAGGATATATGCCTTCAGGTCCGGAAGGAAGGACAGATACAGTTCCATCACCTACACGCAATCGGGATTCAGGATAATGGATAACGGTCATGTATGGCTGTCAAAGATCGGTGAAGTGAGGATGTTCATGAAATGTTCATCGCATCTCTGGACAAACTGCGAAATTAATTAAGCTACACCTGGCTCATTGCCTTATAAATGACAGAAAGAAAAGTATACAAATCAGAGGAGAAACTGAAAATAGTCCTTGAGGGAATGAACGGCACCATATCACTATCGGATCTCTGCAGGAAATACGATATCAAGTCTGCAAGGTTCTACGACTGGAAGGAAAAACTCGTGAAATCCTCCTGGATATTCGATGACCGGGGAAGGAAGAATACGTCGGAACAGCGCATTATCGAGGATCAGAAGAAGGAGCTGGCAAGACTCAAGGACGTGATTGCAGAGATCACCCTGGAGAACCTGGAGATCAAAAAAAAGATTGGAGAACGCTTGCAGAGAGGGGGACGGACATGAGATCGATGTTCTATGACATCCGCAGAACAGTCATGAATGCTGTCAGGAGGGCAGGATATTCCATAACCGGGGTTCTCCCGGTCCCGGGAATATCAAGGTCATGGTACTATTCACAGATGTCGTTCTCGCCGCTGCTGGACGGAAGATTCAACCCCTTCGCCGCAGGAGATGAGGAGTGGATCGTGATCGGCTTCAGGAAACAGCATCCGGCGATGTCCTTCAGGGAGATTGCATACACCCTGACAGATGAGGATCTTGCGTATCTTTCCCCGGGAACGGTGTACAATATCCTGAAAAAGAACAACCTGATAACCAGCTGGAAACATCCGGCATGGGAATCCACCAGGCCTGAACACGCAAAACATCCGGACGAATGCTGGCAGACCGATATTATGTACATCAGGATAGCGGGGAGATTCTTCTACCTCCTCGTATTCATTGACGAATACTCCCGCTATATCGTCCATCACGCTCTCCTGACGTCCATGGATGCAGATTCCGTCAGTCTTGAGGCACAGGCGGCAATTGACAGGCTGAGGAAGGATTCGCCTGCAGAACCGGTAATACAGTCGGATAACGGATCAGCCTTCATCTCCATGGAGTTCAAGATCGTCCTGAAGGAGAATCACCTCACCCATAAGAGGATACATCCGCACACCGGAACAGAACGGCATAGTGGAGAGATCCAACAAGACCACGAGGGAAGCAC
>JAMDBW010000029.1 GCA_023487765.1 Thermoplasmatota archaeon
GTCAGGTCCGGTGAAACAGGGCATATCGATCCTGCCGCCCTTTACGAGAGGGAACGGGATAGGACTTTCGGCTATTTACTGACAGACAACAGCTGCCTTCTGGATGCTGATGAAGAACCACCTCACGAGATCAATAAAGAAGTCCTGCTTAGGGCTATTGCCACATCACTGGCGCTTAACTGCAAAGTCGTTGACCGAATCTCATATATGCGTAAAATTGTCATAGATGGCTCAAACACCTCTGGATTCCAGAGAACCGCAATGATAGGATTCAACGGATGGGTAGAGACGACGCGAGGAAAAGTCCGCATTTCATCACTGTGTCTGGAAGAGGACTCTGCGCGCAAAGTCAACGATGAAGGCGGGAATGTCATGTATTCGCTTGACAGACTCGGGGTACCTCTTCTGGAAATCGCTACTGAGCCGGATATAGTCGATGGAGATCACGCTGTTGAAACCGCTGAACTCATCGGAAAAAAACTCATTATGGCAGGATGGGTTCGCAAAGGTCCCGAGGCAATCAGGCAGGACGTCAATTTTTCAATGGGTTTCGGCAGAGTGGAAATAAAAGGCGTTCCGAAATTATCGACAATAAGGAACTCACTGAAATATGAAGTCCAGAGACAGAAGAGTCTCGAGAGACTGTCTGAGAAAATATCAGGCCTGTCATTCGATCATTTAAAATTCAGGGAAGTTACCGGCATATTTGAACAGACTGAATCCAAAGTTATAAAGAGGAATCTGGACAACGGATACCGGATTTACGGGACGATACTGCCGGGACTGAACGGCTTCCTGAAAAATGGAGATTTCAGGCTTGGAAAGGAACTGGCCGATGTGGCCAAACTCTACGGTTCCGGAGGAATAATGCATTCCGACGAGCTTCCCGGTTACGGCGTGGAAGCAGAGATAAAACCTCTGGTTAAAGAACTCAGACCGGGAGAATCTGACGGTTATGCCATATTAATCAGTGATCCGAAAAAGATCTCCTTAATTGAGAAGGAGATGAAGATCAGACTGAAGAAGATTGCCTCCATGGATCTTTCTGAAACCAGAGTAATCTCCGACGACGAAACCACGCATTATCTCCGTCCTCTTCCAGGCGGGGAGAGGATGTACCCTGAAACAGACGTACCCATTATAACGGTTTCACCTGAAATGCTTGAAGAAGCGGGGAACTTTGTTCCCAGGCCGGAAGGTCAGATGATCGACGACATAGTCTCCAGATTCAACACTTCAAGACAGGACGCACTTGTTATAATGTCGGGTGGTCATCTCAATGAACTCGCTGAGGCATTTAGAATATTGGGAAACAGCAGCCTGGCGTCCAGACTCATAATCCAGACCATGCCGGACCTTCAGAAAAAGTGCACGGAAGAGATTGATTTTGCCGATATTGTACCAATCCTGGAATTATCCCGCGAAAGAAACTGGGACAGGCAGATACTTGAGAAAGCTCTGGAAATGAGATTTTCAGCAAACATTTCACTTGAGGTGCTGCGGGAAAGTGACGAACTGAAGCCTCTGGACGCTAATGAGCTGAAGAATCTGATTCTGGGCATCCTGGAATACGAGGAGGTATCTCCAAAAAATATAATCCCGAGGTTGAAGAGCCGGACCTCGCGTGTCTTCGATCCTTCAAGAGCTCTGGAGATTTTGTCCAGCCTGAAAAAAAGTAATCATATTTAAACTGAATGTATCTGAAAATAGTGTGTTTTTTGGGCTTTTTTACTATATCTAAACAATTATTAAATATCGTTGTAAGATACTGAAATCATGTTGGACGGTTACATTCCGTTGCTAATTACCCTTGTGCTGATAATACTGGGTATGATTGCGACATTTTCCGTCTTGCCCTCAATCGGGGAGAGCCGCTACCGAAAGAACAGGAAGATAAGTTTCCGACCCCGTGACATAATGGCTAATCTTCTTCTGGAGAGGTCACCTCCTGCCAGGGACGGAGCTTATCTGGAACCTTATGAGTCAGGGGAAGTCGCAAAAGGCGAAATCGGGAAATTCGTGACCGTTCAGTATTACGTGGTTATTCTTCTATTCATATTATTTGACGTTGACATGGTTCTGCTCTTTCCGTGGGCAATGGATTTTGCGAAACTCGGTTTCACACCTTTCATAGAAACCCTTGTTTTTCTTGCCATGCCACTGTTTGTGGTATATTATGCGTTTAAAGAAGGCTACATGAGGTGGCAGAGATGAAAACAGGGGACGGCGGTGTTCTGACAACAACCCTTGAAAAAGCCATGGAGTGGGGAAGAAGCAACTCCCTGTGGCCATTGACTTTTGGCCTGGCCTGCTGTGCCATAGAGATGATGGCAATACAGGCATCTGATCTCGATATCTCAAGATTTGGAAGTGAGATTTTCAGAAACTCCCCCCGGCAATCCGATCTCATGATTGTTGCCGGAACGGTGACAAAGAAGATGGCGCCAAGAGTGAGGAGACTGTATGACGAGATGCCTTACCCGAAATACGTTATAGCAATGGGAGTCTGCGTGATTCAAGGTGGCCCATACAATCAGGGCTACTCAGTTGTGTTAGGGGTGGACAGGGTTGTTCCGGTGGATGTGTACGTCCCCGGATGTCCACCTACTCCAGAAGCTCTTACGTACGGAATAATGCTGCTTCAGAAGAAAATTCGCAATGAAACGGAGAGGTAATTCTTTTGGTGGAAATACTGGAGGAGAGCAGAGGCAAAGACGGCAGAAGAATTTTGAAAGTCGCCAGGGAGAATCTTGTAGCACTTATGGCAAACCTTAAGGATCAGGGTTTCGATCATCTCTCCCTTATTACCGGTGTTGACAGGAAAGATCGGCTGGAAGTGGTTTATCACATTCACAGCCTGAAGAAAAATGAGTACATTGTGGTCAAAACGGAAACACTCGACGAGAGGGTACCCAGCCTGACCTCTCTTTACGACAGCGCAAACTGGGATGAAAGGGAACAATATGATCTCATGGGAATAATATTCGAGGGCCACCCGAATTTAAAGAGAATGTTCCTTCCTGAGAACTGGGCGGGGCATCCTCTCAGAAAGAACTACGATCTGCTGAAAGTGCAGTACATTAACATGGATGAAAATGGCGAAGACTACGCAACATTTGATTCCGGAGATGGGTGGTAATGACGGAAATCACTAAGTCCAAAGATCTGGGAAACGGCTGGGTGGAATTGAATATCGGACCGCAGCACCCCTCCACGCATGGTGTTCTCAGATTAAAAGTAAAACTTGACGGCGAGATCATCAGGGAAGTGGAGCCTGTCATCGGCTATCTGCATAGAAACGCAGAGAAAATCTGTGAGCTTGATTACTACTGTGACTCGCTGATATACTTCGACAGAATGGATTATGTTGGCGCCATGAACATGGAGGTCGGCTATCTTGAGGCTGCTGAAAAGCTCCTGGGAATTCCTCCCCCGGAAAGGGTCAAATGGATAAGGGTGATCATGGCGGAACTGAGCAGGATAGCCGCCCATCTGGTATGGGCCGGAGCATTCGGGCTCGATCTCGGCATGCTCACACCATTCTTTTATTGTTTTATAGAGAGGGAAAAGATTCTGAGGGTTTTCACAGAAACCTGCGGTTCAAGGCAGGAGACCAATTATATGAGCATAGGTGGAGTTTACCAGGATTTCAATGATAAAATCGTCTATGATATCGAAGAATTCATTGAGCAGTTTCCGGCGAAACTGGAGGTAATCTTCAACGCATACGTGAAAAATGACATTTTCATCTCCAGAAATAAAGGTATAGGTATACTTGAACCGGAAGTTGCCATCAGTTATGGCGTGACCGGCCCTATGCTAAGAGCATCGGGGATAGATTACGATGTAAGGAAAGCTGAGCCTTACCTTGTTTATGATAAAGTGAATTTCGACATTCCAGTTTCATACAAAAAAGACAATCTGGCCAGATTTCTGGTAAGATTTGAAGAGATGCGCCAGTCTATAAAGATAATCGGACAGGCCATAAAGAAGATCCCTGATGGTCCGTACTTCAACCCCAAGGCGAAGAAATCTCTCATGATCAGACTCAGGGGAGAAGGTGAGACGTACGCGAGAACAGAATCACCCAAGGGAGAATTTGGAGTTTACCTCGTAGGTGATGGAGGAGTCAAGCCTTACAGAGTCAGGGTCAGAAGTCCCTCGTTCAAGAACCTGAGCGTTCTGCCGGTTCTTGCGAAAGATGTCATGATTGCTGATATGGTGGCCATCTCTGGAACTATTGATCTGGTGTTCGGGGAGGTCGACAGATGAGTATTCTGTTGCGCCTCCAGTCGTTGTTCTCTATTTTCGGGCACTACCTGTCCTTTATCCTTGCATACCTGCTTGAGACTGTTTTCATGATAGTATTCGTTATGGTTTCCCTCGTAGCGGTAATATATCTCTTCAGGAAGTATATGGCGAGGGTGCAGCTGAGGATTGGCCCGAACAGGGTTGGAAAATTCGGGCTTCTCCAGCTTATTGCGGATTCACTTAAACTTGTGGGAAAAGAAAGCGTTCTTCCGAGAGGGCGGGACGATATGCCATTCAGGATGGCGCCGGTGATTATTTTCCTGGGGCTGATCATGTCCTTTGCAATCATTCCTTACGGGTCATTATACTGGGTGGGCTCTCTTACGATAACCGATTCCGATGTCAGTGTTCTTCTTCTTTTTGCGGCACTTGCAATAATGCCGATAGGAGAGCTCCTGGCGGGAATAAGCTCAAGGAACAAGTACGCTGTTGTCGGCGCCTTGAGAGGCGTGGCAAAAGACATCTCTTTCGAAATACCCATGATGATTTCCGTGCTTGCGCTGGTGATGATGGCTTCAGCAAGAACCTCAACTCCCTTGAATCTCACTTCGCTGGTTTCTGTTCAGTTTATTCCGTACGGGATACCGCAGATAATCGGGCTTGGAGTGTTCTTCATAGCAATGGTCGCGAGAGCATCATACTCTCCTTTCGATATGGGGGAGAGTGACAGCGAACTTGTCGCGGGTCACAGTACCGAATACTCCGGAATGAGGTTCGGTATGTTTTACATGGGGATGTTCGGTAGCATTTTTCTTGGTTCCATGATTGTTTCCATATTATACCTGGGAGCTTACAACGGGCCATTTTCAGGAGATTTAGGTTTCATATATCTCCTCATCAAGTCGCTGATACTGGTTATCCTGGCGTTCACCATCTGGCTTTCGGTACCCAGGATAAGGATTGACAAGTTCGTCAACCTGGGGTGGAAATATCTGCTTCCAGCGTCAGTGATCAATCTTGTTATAGCTGGAATATTAACACTGGGGTTGGGTCTATGATTGAAGTCAAGGAACCTAAGAAGGAGATTCCGTTAATAGGAACCATTAAAGTTATTTTCTCCATAGGAAAGCACATATTCCAGAAGCCTGTCACCGTCCAGTACCCGGAAGAAAGACCGGCCCTCCCCGATCGATTCCGCTTCAGGATATTCCTGAGCCTTGACGATTGTGTCGGCTGCACGCTTTGTGAGCAGGTATGTCCGAACAAGTCGATAGCCATGCAGAAAGTTGAACGGGAGAACCCGAGGAACAAGAGGAAGATATACCCCGACGTAAATTTTGGAACATGCACGGTATGCCGGAATTGCGAGGAAATCTGCCCGACAGATGCAATATATCTTACGAACGTCTTTGAAACTTCCAGAACAAGGAACAGTTTCACTTATTCTCCGGAAGAGCTCTCCATGCCTGAGGAAGAGGTAGTCAAATGATATTCACCGCAATCTTTGTAGTTTTCGCAGCATTACTTATTCTGTTGGCTTTGAAAACGGTGCTGGACAGGAATCTTACGCATTCCGCAATTTTTCTCATGACATTTCTGTTTGCTCTGTCAGCACTTTTCATTTTTCTTGGCGCTTCACTGGTGGGAGCTATTGAGTTGCTCGTCTTTGTGGGAGCTGTTGTAACATTGCTTGTATTCACGCTAATGCTTACCGGAGGCAGGGAACTTGAATAAGAAACTGGCCTCAGTCTCTGCAATTCTGTTCTTCGTAGTATTTGCCATTGAAACCATACGTATCCCCGGAACATTCACGCCGGCATCGCAGAATCTCAACAGCATAGCCATCGAGCTTTTCGGGAATTATGTTGTACCATTTGAGGTGCTTTCACTCATACTCGTAACCGGGATAATCGGGATGTTTTACATAACTGGAAGGGAGGAATAATGTATATATTCGCAGTCAGTCTGCTTTCACTGGTACTTTTCTCTATAGGTCTCTACGGAGTCATGACGTCCAACATAGGGATCAAGATGCTCATATCTATTGAAATTCTCATAAATGCAGCAATTCTCAATCTTGTAGTTGTTGCCATATCGCAATCCACCATAAGCCCGATAATCATGGCTCTGTTTGGCATAGCGATAGGTGCAGTCGAATCTGTAATAGGCATAAGCTTGCTGACGGCGACGTACAGGAAAGTCGGAAGAGTTGCCGTTTCTTTGCTTAAGGAGATAAGGTGGTAATTATGTACTGGCCAGGCTGGTACATATTTCTGAGTCCACT
>JAMDBW010000073.1 GCA_023487765.1 Thermoplasmatota archaeon
GCGATGTGTGCGGTCTCACGATGGACAGGGATCTCAATGCAGCAATCAACATAGGGAGAAAAGGCGTGGAGAAACTGGAAGAACTCAGAAATGTAGGGAGGGGCACTCCCGAAGTTACGCCCGTGGAGACTGGAGCTCTGCCAATGGCAACTCCGGTCGCAGAAACGGGAAGCTCCGTCGATAGGGCGGGGAGGATGTCACATTGAGGCAATTATTATCCATGAAGTGTATTTACATCTGCTAAAGTTCAGTTCAGAATTATGTCATTCCACACCGTCAGTATCGTGGAAGAATGGAGGTGATTGAATTTATGGATACAGAGGCAAAATGCAAGATCACAATCATAGGCATCGGTCCCGGCTCAGCTTCATTACTTACAGACGAAGCCAGATCCGAGTTGCGTAAATCAGATATAGTTGTCGGGTACAGACTCTATCTTGAATTGCTTGCACCATTGATTTCCGGACAAAAACTCGCTTCGTTTGAAATAGGTCAGGAGGAGGAGAGGGTGAAATTTGCAATAGACCAGTCTCTAACCGGCAAACACGTTTCCGTCGTATCAAGTGGCGATGCCGGTATTTATGGCATGGGAGGGTTGGTCCTGGAAAAACTTACTGATCTGAAATTAATACATTCAGTTACTGTCAGAATTATTCCCGGCGTATCCTCGCTTTCATCATCTTCATCCCTGCTCGGGGCTCCGTTGATGAACGATTTCTGTGTCATGAGCCTCAGTGACAGAATAACACCATGGAGTTCAATAGAAAAGAGAATAAATGGTGCAATATCCGGTGACTTTGTCATGGTTTTCTACAATCCTTCCAGCAATACCAGAAGAGATATTTTTGAAAAGGCAGTGAATTTACTGAAAGAAAAACTTAAACCGGGAACCCCGGTCGGACTGGTAAAAAACGCTTACAGGGATGGACAGGCAGTAACAATAACAACTCTGGAAAAACTCTATGAAAATGAAGTCGATATGTTAACTACTGTTGTAATAGGAAACTCCTCAACATTTGTTTCCGGCAGGTTCATGATTACTCCCCGGGGATATCTGCAGCAAACCGGGAAATCACGGCATGGATCTGCCATCAGATAAGATGCCCGGGAGATGCTGGTTGAAGTGAAATTGATCATATTTGGAGGAACGGGTGAATCCATGAAGCTTGCAAAATTTCTGCAAAATAATGGAGTAAACTTCCAGGTTTCTGTAGTTTCACAGGAAGCAGCTGATTCCTATTCCAGACTTGGTATCCCGGTTCGTCATGGAGCTCTTGATGCTGATGAACTCAGGAAGTATCTTGCCGGAACAGAGGTTGTGGTTGACTGTGCTCACCCATTCGCAGATGATCTCCACGCTAACCTTAAGAAACTCTCTGAAAAGACAGGTTTCAGGTACATCAGATATATCCGGGGACCGGGTCTTAGCCAGGACGAATTTCCTGGAATCGTCGTGGTAAAATCATTCTCTGAGGCCGCAGAAGTTGCTAAGGGTATCCCCGGAAAGATATTCCTTTCTTCAGGTATAAAATCCATCAGCGCTTTCACCGGGAAAATCACCCCTGACAGATTAGTGGTAAGAATACTTCCCAGGCAGGAAAGTATAAAATCAGTTAAGATGCATGGGATTCCAGAGGAGAACATAATCGCTTTGAGAAGCCCTTTCACTGCGGGTTTCAACATATCGCTCTTCAGGCAGTACGGCATCAGGACCCTGGTAACCAAGGAGAGCGGATCCGAAGCCGGCGTTCAGGAAAAACTCAGTGCAGCAAGAGCAATGGGAATCAATATTGTAGTGATAGGCCGGCCGGAGTCGGATACGAGCGAACAGTACCGGAGCCTCGATTCACTGGCAAGAGAAATACTTAAGATACACGGCGTTGAAAATCCTGTGACAGATGTGAATGCAGTACTGGACCCTGCAGGAATTGAGGATCGCAGTTTATCAGTTGTAGGTCAGGTGCTGTCAGGCATGAGCATTGAGGCAATGGAAAAAATTGTACTTAGCCGGATAATATATGCCACAGCTGATTTCGATTACAAGGACACGACAATATTCACCGAAAATGCTGTCGAGAGCGCAGTTGAGGCGATTAGGGACTCCGTTCCGATAGTTGTCGACGTAAACATGGTGTCGGAAGGCATCAACAGGAAGCTTACGTCCAATTTCAAGAATGACATCTTTGTCTTCCGGGATGCTTCAGAAAACAGGTACGCGGCAGATGAAAAAATGACAAGAGCAGCATCCGGCCTCCGCGTGGCAATGGACAGATACGGCGAGAGGGCAATTTACGTAATAGGAAATGCCCCTACTGCGCTTCTTGAGCTCCTTTCAATTTCAGCAGGGAAGCATCTGAAACCAAGGTTGATTATTGCATTCCCTGTCGGTTTCACAAATGCATCGGAATCAAAGCGTAAACTTGCCGCAATGAATGACCTGCAATACATAACCAGCATCGGCCCGAAGGGAGGGTCTCCTGCAGCAGCAGCATGCATGAACGCCCTGCTGAAAATTGCCGGTGAAAAGCCTGCGGAGGCCTGATCATGCAAAAACCCCATCATGGAAAAGAGCTGAGGACAGGTTTCACCACTGGTTCATGTGCCACAGCTGCAACAAAGGGTGCGCTTCTCTCAATATTAAGCGGAAAACCGCAGGGAGAGGTCAGGATAACTCTGCCTGCAGGATTCGAGGCAACTTTCACTCTGGTTAATGTATCAATATCAGGAAACAGTGCGTCAGCCGAAGTAATTAAGGATGCGGGAGACGACCCCGATGTTACCAACGGTGCCACAATAAGATCAACGGTCTTTCTGCACACAGGAAACGATATAGTCGTCACCGGCGGAGAAGGAATAGGAACTGTCACGAAACCGGGACTCCCGGTTCAGGTGGGAAAATCGGCTATCAATCCAACTCCGATGAGGATGATCAGGAGTGAAATTTCACGTACACTGGCTCAGAACAATGTCAGGGACATCGGGATAAGAGTGGTGATTTCCATTCCGAATGGAGAAGAAATTGCCAGGAAAACCCTGAATTCCAGGCTCGGTATTCTTGGCGGCCTTTCAATTCTCGGTAACCTTGGCATAGTGAAACCATATTCTTCTTCTGCTTTCATGGCAAGCATAGCACAATCAATCAATGTGGCGAGGGCGATGAAACGGAGCGAGATTGTCATGACGATAGGTGGTCGCAGTGAGAAATATGCCATGAAGCTGTTTCCAGAGCTAAACGAGGAGTGTTTCATTGAAATGGGGAATTTTATAGGATTCTCAATAAAACAGGCTAAAATAAGGGGTTTTTCCAGGATACATCTTGTCGGTATGCCTGCAAAATTTTCCAAAATAGCAAACGGTGACATGGATTCACATTCCGGCAGATCAGGGGTGGACCACGATTTTCTGGCTAATATCGGGCGGGAAACGGGAATCAGGGATCTGTCAATCTTTGAGGGTGGAAACACCGTATCGAAGATATTAGAGTCCATGACAGAGGACGTTCGACAGATGTTCTTTTCAAGGATGGCGCAGTTATGCTCTGTCGCATGTGAAAGGCACGCGAGCGGAGGCATCTCTGTGGACACGATTATTATAAGCATGTCCGGCACAGTACTGGGGAGGTCTGCAAATGGCCAGTAACAAAGATACAGATGCTAACATAGTGAGGGAATCAGGCTTCGTGCCATTGTTGCTCATCTCGGAAAAGCAGAATATACTCGTTGTGGGTGGTGGAAAAGCCTCGGAGATAAAGGTGAAAGGCCTTGCCGAATCCGGATCAAGAATTACAGTTGTTTCTCCGGTAGCCACGGACTATCTTGTGGAGAGATCCAGGGAAGGACTGATATCGCTGATATCACGGAATTTCTCCGAAAGCGACCTTGAAAACAGGACAATAACAATTGCGTCAACATCGGATCCTGGCCTGAATTCCAGGATCGGAGAACTCTGTAAGAGGAAAGGCATATTGTTCTCAAGTGTGTCTTCATGGGAAGAGGGAGACTTCATAATTCCTGCCAACATAAGAAAAGGGCCGCTTATTGTTTCAGTATCAACCTCAGGGAACTTTCCAAAATTTGCCGGCAGAATCAGGAATTTAGTTTCCGAAAGCATAAATGAGCACGCAGGGGAACTTCTACTGCAAATGGGCAGGCTGAGGGAGAAGGTAATTTCAACACTGAACGGAAGCGAGAGGTCAAAGGCTCTGGAAATCATGGATTCCATGTTCAGCAAAGTCCTTACATCAGGTGCCGACATTGCTACCGTGGCAGGAGAGGCACAGGAAGAAATAGATTCTCTGGGCACACGGAATGGAGAGGAAGAAAAGTGAGTTACGGGAAGGTGTTCCTTGTAGGCGCAGGTCCGGGAGATCCAGGACTTATAACGATCAGGGCGCTGGAACTGCTGAGGGAAGCGGACTCTGTCATTTATGATCGCCTTGTGAATCCGCTTCTTCTTGAATTCACAAAACCAGGCTGCCGTCTGATATATGCCGGTAAGAAGGCAGGAGTAGTCGGGATAAGACAGGACGAGATCAATAACTTAATCCTGGAAGAAGCCAGCATTTCAGGATGTGTTGTCAGGCTCAAGGGCGGTGATCCGTATCTGTTCGGTCGTGGGGGAGAGGAAGCAGAGATGCTTGCATCCAGGGGCATTGAGTTTGGAGTTGTTCCCGGAATTACCTCAGCGATCGGGGTTCCTGCCTATTCTGCAATACCGGTAACACACAGAAATTTCAGCTCCTCACTTACAATAATAACCGGTCATGAGCCAGGTAATATCAGTCTTCCGCGATTAAGCAGGGAAGACCTGAGGAGGAATACCCTTGCAATACTGATGGGAAACAGGGACATGTCGGCGCTGGTGAAAAAACTGTCTGAACTTGGATATGATAATGAAACGCCTGTCGCAGTGATTGTCAACGGAACATATTCAAACCAGAAAACGTATGTCGGAACCCTCTCGGATATTGCTATGCAGGACCCAATTCATGATCCGGACCATCCGGCGATGATTCTCGTTGGAAACGTAGTCAGGGTTCGCGACAGACTGCTTCCACTATACAGTTCGATCGACAGGAAAGAGAGGATTATTTATTTTTCAGATTACAGTGACTCCGGTTTGCCAGTCCGCATAAAAGATCACGCTGGCGCTGAAATCATCAGGTATGCATCATACGAATGTGAATGGATAAATATGGATCAGGTTCCAGTGTTCCTGGACAGGTTGAAAAACTCAAATAGAATGATCTTCAGTCATGGAGACGTGGTGAAACGATTTTTTCAGCTGCTTGGCGAATCGGGATTTGATATCAGGGACCTTCCGGATGAAATACTGTCTTCGGAATCCGGGTTATCCGAGCTTGAAAGACATGGTATCACGCGCTGCGGGAAAACCGTTGAAGTACAGGTGCCGGACAGACATCCTGCAAGATCCCTGACTGTTTCTGGAAAAACTCTGGAAAAGGACGATTTTCCGGAAACCTCCCGAAACAGCTGCACAATCACAGTTCTAAGAAGGAAGCCGAAAAGCCTCAACGAACTTCAGATTCAGCAGTTGAATGGTGACAGGGAAGCGTCAGTGGTATTCCCGCTGTTTGACCTGTCGAGGCACATTATTCCGGAAATGAGCATAATTTCATTGAAGAACAGGAAATTATACGTTAAAGATAAAGAAACCATGGAACTGCTTTCGGCAATGGGCCTGGACCCGGCAATGCTGCAGAGTGATACCGGCAATACAGGAAACGCAGCTGCAGGAGTATCGAATGACTGACCGTCCAGTTACCGGGAGGCGAATCAATGAATCCGTCAACTATCCGGTCACCCTTATAGGCATGGGAGGGGATGGAATGGATGGACTGGGACTCGAAGCTGTAAAAGCACTGGAGTCTGCGGATATCATATACGGTGGTGCAAGGAATCTGGACGCTGTGCAGCACTTTACCCGGGAGAAGGTTACAATAAAGGGGGACATGGGAAAAATCATCCGCAGCATGAGAGAATCATTATCGGGAGGAAAGAAGGTTGTGGTTCTTGCATCCGGGGACCCGTTTTTCTACGGTATAGGCAAACTACTATCAAAGGAATTCAAGGCAAATGAAATTGTGGCAATCCCAAATCTAAGTTCAGTTCAGATTGCATTTTCAAGGATTTGTGAATCATGGGAAGACGCACAGGTAATAAGCCTTCACGGAAGAAGCATCAAGGGCCTTGCCCAGAAGATTGCCACAAGCAGGAAAGTTGCCATTCTGACCGATGAGACGAACACGCCGGCGGCTATATGCGCATATCTGAAAAAATTCAACCTGAACAGATTCCGGATAACCCTGCTGGAAAACATCGGATGCCCGGACGAAAAAATTACTGACATGAATCTCGAGGAATGCGGGAACTACCCCGCCTCTGCACTTAACATCATAGTCCTCAGGTCTCGTGAAACCCGGGAGCATGGCCTGTTCAGCCTTGACGACACAAAGCTTGAGAGAAAAGGATCCAGAAAGGGACTGATAACAAAGCGTGATATCCGGGTTTTATCCATCTCGCTGATGGACCTTCGAAAAGACAGCATATTATGGGACATTGGATCAGGATCAGGGTCGATATCGATTGAAGCTGCCAGGATATGCCCGGATAGTTACGTCTACGCAATTGAACGGGACAGTGAATCCTGTGGAATAATCGAGAACAACATGATTGCGAGTGCGGTCGATGCACACATAGTTCACGGAACTGCACCGGACGTGCTTGAACAGCTCCCTGATCCTGATGCGGTATTCATAGGGGGCACAGGCGGCAACATGGAATCGATAATTGAATATTGCCTGAAGAGGATCAGGAAAGGCGGCAAAATAGTAATGAACATCACCAGGATGGATTCCCTGTCCCGTTCTCTCAGAAAACTGAAAGAACTCGAAACTGAAAGCGCAGTAACTCTCGTAAATATCTCAAAGAGCGAACCCATGCAGGATTCATTCAGGTTTTCTCCGCTGAATCCAATATTTATCGTGGAGGCTAGAAAGCCATGAATCATGAAACCGGGAAACAGATCATTCACATAGTGGGGCTGGGCCCGGGCGACCCGGAACTCATAACAGTGAAGGGGAAGACGGTGCTTGAGCATTCAGATATCGTGTTTTATCCCTCACTGACCAAAAACGGAAAGAAGCATGCTGACGGCATTCTCAGGGCTATTCTGCCGAAGGAACCCCCAATGCTGAAGGAAATGTATTTTCCCCCCGTGATCGAACCGGATGAAAAGGAACCGGACATCATCAGGAACATCGGGATGATAGTGGAAGCCATAAAGAAAGGTCTGCGGGTGTCCTTCGCCGTTCTCGGCGATCCGGTGCTCTTCAGTACGTTTGCCCAGATAAAACCTTACCTGTCGCGCCTTCTGCCGGACCTGTGTTTCGACATCGTTCCCGGAATAAGCTCTATTTCCGCAGGTTTTTCCAGTCTTTCGATCGCTATGGGAAAGGACAAATCCTCAATTGGCATAATTTCGGCTCCAGATAATGAAGATGACATCATCGGAAGTCTTCAGGCGAACGACACGCTGATAATCCTGAAAGCCGGAAAGAGACTTGAAATGATAAAGGAGGCGCTGGAAAAATTAGGTCTGGAGGATAATGCGCACATTCTGGGTGATGTTTCTTCCGGTGCAGAAAAGCACTCTAAATTTGACAGGAATTTCAGGGCCGGTGAATTCGGCTACATGACGCTGGTAATCGTGAAAAAATGAGAGGAAAGGTTTATTTTATAGGTGCAGGACCGGGTTCCCCTGACCTGATCACTGTCAGGGGCATGACAATACTGTCTAAAGCTGACCTGGTGGTGTATGCAGATTCCCTTGTGAGTGAGGAGATGCTGAAATACTGCAGGAATGGTGCGCAAATTGTCGGAAGCTCATCAATGACGCTGGAGGAGACAAACCTGGAAATAGTTAAGGCAGTGGATGATGGCAAAACTGTCGCAAGGCTTCACAGTGGCGATCCCTCTGTTTATGGTGCACTGGCTGAGCAGATCAGGATGCTGAAACAGCATGATATTGAAATGGAGGTTGTTCCGGGAATCAGTTCAGCTTTTGCCGCGTCGGCGTTGCTTGGTATGGAGCTCACAGTTCCCGGCATTTCACAGTCCATAATTTTTACCAGGATACCCGGAAGAACGGAAAGAATAGAGGCTGAGAACCCGGTAGAACTCGCGAGACTCAAGCGAACGATGATTTTCTTTCTCAGTGCACTTTCCGCAAGAGAACTGACAGAGTCTCTTCTGGAGGCCGGCTGGCCGGAGGATAGCAAAGCAGTGATATTCTACAGGATTTCCTGGCCTGAGGAGAAGGTAATACTGACCGACGTCAGCAGGCTGGAGGAAGAGATAAGAAAGGAAAAACTTGACCGGCAGGTTCTCATAATAGTCGGGCCGGCCGTGCAGAATTTTTTCAATGACACAGGAAAAAGATCAATGCTTTATAATCCTCAATTCAGCCACAGATTCAGGACGGACACAAAACATGAATGAACACTCGGGAAATGCCATGGCCATTGTGACCATTACTCCGCCGGGAGTGAAAACAGCCAGAAAAATAGCGGAATCGAATGCAAACAGGTACGGAATATACATCCCGAAGAAATATTCCTACCTGGCACTTCCTGACGATATAGTCTATGAAGATTCGCTTCCAGACCTTGTTTCCAGGATATTCCCTGAAAAAACCCATCTTGTCTTTGTAGCACCTCTGGGCATTACGGTCAGGGCAATATCCGTCAGCGTCATGGACAAGAGGGAGGATCCGGCAGTAGTTTGCGTTGATCACAGCGGAAAATTCGCCATTTCAGTGCTATCCGGTCATCTCGGAGGAGCAAACAGGTTATGCATGGAAATCGCAAAGGCTGTTCACGCAACTCCGGTGGTTACCACCGGGTCGGATATTGAGGGTTTTGTGTCCCCGGATATGTTCGAGCAGGAATACGGCCTCTCAATAGATCAGGACGAGAATCTCAAAATGATCCTGTCCAACCTGTTGCAGGGAAAGAAAATCAATATTTTCCTGGAGTCCGGAAACAGGGACTGGATCGTGGATTCGGGCCTGATGGAAAGATCAGCAGTATACAGTGATATCCCTGAAACCTGGGAACCGGAGTCCGGAATGTGCATTGTTGCTACGCACCGGCTACCGGGAAAAGACAGTGCCCTCAAGGGATGCCTCATAGTCAGGCCCAGGGTACTGGTCCTGGGCATTGGATGCTCCAGGGGCGCAAAAGCCCATGAAATCAGGGAGGCGGTCGATGAAACTTTCAGGTTAAATTCCCTGTCACAGAAAAGTATTTCCGTTGTGGCATCAATAGATCTCAAGAAAGACGAGGCAGGATTGCTTGAATTCATAAATTCCAACCATTACGGGTTTGTGACGTTCACAAGGGATCAGCTGTCGGCTGTGAAGGTTCCGTCCCCCTCCCGCATGGTTCAGGATTCCGTCGGCACGCCCAGTGTGGCCGAAGCCTCAGCGATTTTTGGATCCGGGAATGGCGAACTGATTGTTTCCAAGACCATATTCCCGAAGGTGACAATAGCAGTTGCACTCCCAAGAAAAGAATAGATTACAGCAGCTTACGTCTTTTCGAGGAATTCCGTGAACCTGTCATTGTAGATAACATCTCCTGTCCCGGTATAATTTCATAATCACAGACAAAAAAACATTTAGTAAGTGAAACGGATTTGTTTTTTGTGAAGTTAGCTGTAATCATCGGCTGGAACGGATCAGTAATAAAAACCTTCATAGACGAGGCGGAAAATCTCGGTATCCAGCTGGGAATAAAGTATCCAAGACTTGATCCCGTCGACGACGCGTTCCTGGAATCTGTCAGGGAATCCGACGCTGTCTTCATTCATCATTTCTCCGGCGAGCAAATATATTCCACTCTGCTGCATAAACTTGAAAACATCCTCTCCGGAAAGAAACTCGTTGTTGCAATCGATCCAATGCTCAGAAGATACGCAACAGTCAGTGAGTCCGTGGAAAGAAAAGTTTCCGATTACTATAATTACGGCGGGTCCCGGAATATCAGGAACCTGATGCTGTACCTGAGAAGCCTGTTTGAGGGCGGACCTTATGAAGAACCCATGAAATTACCGTTCTCGGGAATATATCATCCGGATCACGGTGTGGCCTTTGAAGATACAGACACATACCTCAGGAAATTTGAGTGGAAACGGAAGGTTGGCATACTGTTCTACAGAACAGCATGGGTTGATGGCGATGTCGAGGTAGTGGACACAATAATAAGGGATCTGGAAAGACGGGAGATTGTGCCGATCGCCGTATTTACAAGCGGATTCGGGGATACCAGCCTCGGGATAGACAGCAGCGAGGACTGCATCAGAAAGTTCTTCACAGATAATGGAAAAGCCCATGTCGACGCAGTGATAAACCTGATGTCATTCTCCCTCCTGAAAAATAAGGGAACAGACCTTCTTGAGATTACCGGAGTTCCCATATTCCAGGGGCTAATCTACTATTATAAAACTCATGACGAATGGCTACAGGGAGAGGGCATGGACGTCGTCAGCACAATAATGAGCGTGATGCTCCCGGAAATGGATGGCACTATTGAACCGGTAATTGCCGGAGTAATAGAGAAAGTATCCTACAAAGGCTTCAAGTTCAGGAAGCTGAAGGCGGTTCCGGATCAGATATCATACCTCCTCAGCCGGGTGAACAGATGGA
This sequence comes from Thermoplasmatota archaeon, assembly GCA_023487765.1. Classification (GTDB taxonomy): domain Archaea; phylum Thermoplasmatota; class Thermoplasmata; order Thermoplasmatales; family Thermoplasmataceae; genus JAJZOM01. The sequence goes on from JAMDBW010000073.1 coordinate 10,726, forward strand.
TCGATCTGAAATATAAGCCCAACAGAGAGAAGAAAGTCGCCATAATACTGCATTCCGGTTCATCGTACAAGGATCTGGAGGCAAACATAGGTACCGCAACAGGCCTCGACACTCTCCAGAGTTCCGTGAATATTTTGAAGGCCTTGCTTGACCGGGGCTACTCACTGGGTCAGATACCTGATTCCGGAGAAGACCTGATAAAGGAAATAATGGAGAGACGGGCAGTTCCGGAAGGGCGATGGACCACAATAAGCGACATTGAGTCAAAAGGCGGCAGGATTGGCAAGGTCACCATAGACGAGTATAATGAATGGCTGTCCGAAGTTCCGGAAACCGAACGAAAAGAGATCACGGAGCGATGGCTTCCTCCTTCACCCGGTCAGACAGCCTACATGTTCAACGGACATGAGTTCCTCATTCCCGGTTTCATTAGCGGAAATATCATGGTTGCGATTCAGCCCAAGAGAATTGAATGGAAAGACGATGAAAACAGCATCAGGCTGATCCACGATTCCCATACGCCTTTGACCCCTTACTGGATCGCTTTCTACAAGTGGATGGAGAGAAAATTCATGGCTGACGTGATAATCCATGTCGGAACACACGGAACCCTGGAATTCACGCCTGGCAAGGGTCTGGCACTTTCCAGCGGCTGTTCTCCCCAGGTGTCGATAGGCACCATTCCTCACCTGTACATTTATTCCACTAATGTCCCGGGAGAAGGCATCACTGCTAAACGAAGGAGCTATGCGGTACTCCTTGATCATATCACGCCCCCGACATCCTTTGACGACATGCCGGAAGAAGCCAGGGCACTCGAGGACCTGATAGAGGAATACGAAGAATCCGAGAAGGCGGAGAATCCTCAACGGAGAGAAATAATACTCGAGGAGATCAAGGAAAAATCCTCATCCATGGGTTTGACCATAGACTTCTCGAATCCGGAAAAAGGAACACATGAAATCGAGCACCGCCTGAATCTTTTCAAGGACTCGGTAATTTCGAAGGGACTTCACTCCTTCGGCGATCTGCCGGGTGCCGAGGATCTTGCTGAATACGTACTCACGGCCTCGAGATTTGAAGAATCTTCACTTGTAATGAAAGAAGGCAAGGATAGGGCGCAGGCGAGGCTAATTGAGGCAATAAGTGAAAAGAAGTCTTTGCCACCGCTTGAGGAAGGGATACTGAATAACATACTTGCTTCAAAGGATTCCGAGATAAACGGGCTACTTTCAGCCATGGACGGTAATTTTATTCCGGTAGGGCCGTCCGGTTCCCTGACAAGGGGCAGGTATGACGTGATACCCACCGGGAGGAATTTCTACGCAGTGGATCCGTTCAAGGTTCCAACCACTTCGGCCTGGCAGATAGGAGTGCTTCTTGCGAACAAGCTCATCAGGGATCATCTGGATCAGGAGGGAAAATATCCCTCTGCAATTGGTTTTGTCCTGTGGTCTACTGATGTTTTCAGATCAGATGGTGAACTTGTCTCACAGGTGCTTTACACTCTCGGGGTTGAACCGATCTGGCAGGAAGGTTCAAGGAAGATAAAGGGTGTCAGGCCGATACCGCTGGCAGACCTTGGACGACCGAGAATCGATGTCGTAATCCAGATCAGCGGTATTGTAAGGGATAATCTGTTCAACCTCGTGGAATTAATAGACGAGGCGGTGACCATGGTATCTAAGCTGGATGAACCCGACGACAGTAATTTTATTGTAAAAAATGCAAGGAAATACGGGCATACAAACAGGATATTCTCCTCCAGGCCCGGATCATACGGTTCTGGAGTAAGCAATGCAGTAGAGTCCGGAGAATGGCTTTCCGAAGGAGACCTTGCCGACGTATTCCTGAACTGGATGGGATATGCATACGGAAAAGGCAAGTTTGGTATTGAAGCCAAAACGTCACTGATGGAGGTTTCCAGGGATATAGATACACTGGTTCACAAGAGAGAAATAGACGAAATTGACATAATGGACGACAGTTGCAACTACAGCTATGCAGGAGGATTCTATCTCCTTTCAAAGAAGACCGGTTCGAATCCAAGGCTCATGTTTGAGGACACTTTCAATCCGGGAAACCCGAAAGTAAGGACGATGAAGGATGAAATCGAGAGAACTTCGGTCGGAAAACTTCTGAACGTGAGCTGGATAGACGCTCAGAAGAAATTCGGATACAGGGGAGCAACCGAGATGCTGAAGAAGATAGAACACCTTTATGGCTGGGCATCCACGACACGAATGGTGAACGACAGGATATTTGACAGGGTGACGGAACAGTTCGTGATCAACGGGGACATGAGGGAATGGTTCCGGAAAGAGAATCCATGGGCGTTTGAAGAAATAACCGGGAGACTGATCGAGGCGGCCGGCAGGGGAATATGGAAACCTGCTGAGGGTTTGCTTGAAAATCTAAATGAAATATACTCGGGAGCTGAATCGGAGGCTGAAAATTAGTGAACAGAAAAACATTCCCGTTTTCTGCCGTTGTCGGCCAGGATGACCTGAAGCTTGCTCTTCTTGTAAATTCAGTCGATCCGACCATAGGAGGCGTGCTGATAAAGGGGCCGAAAGGGGTGGCGAAATCCACGGCAGTGAGGGCGCTGGCTTCGGTGCTTCCTGAAATTGAAATAGTGAAAGGCTGCAGATTCGGCTGTGATCCGATTGACAATGAAAATATGTGTGACGACTGCAAGGCTAAATCCGGCAGTGGCAGGAGCATGGATAAAATTTCCAGAAAAATGAGGATCGTGGAACTCCCGGTAAGCGCGACTCTTGACAGAGTGGTTGGTTCACTGAGCATAAGGAAGGCCATAGAAGGCGGGGACCTGGAACTGCATCCCGGTCTTCTTGCGGAAGCTAATCGTGGAATACTCTACATTGATGAGGTCAACCTTCTCGACGACAACATAATAGATTCTATTCTGGATGCCACAGCCTCCGGTATTAACATTGTAGAAAGGGAGAGCATCTCGGTGATCCATCCCTCCAGAATTATTCTTGTCGGCACCATGAATCCTGAAGAGGGAGAATTAAGGCCGCAATTCCTTGACAGGTTCGGCATTTCAGTGGAGGCGGAACTGCCGGGCAATGAGGACGAACTTCTTGAAATTGTCAGGAGGGTACAGGAATTCGACTCAAACTATGCCGGATTTACGGCACAGTTCCAGGTGGAAGAAGATGAACTGAGTGAAAGGATTGTCATGGCCAGGAAAATTCTGCCTGACGTGAGTGTGGAATCCCAGCTCCTCAGGTTCATTGCTGCAATTGTTCTCAAGTACTCCCTCAGCAACAGGTCAATGATTACAACAGTAAAAGTTGCCAGGGCCATTGCAGCTCTTTCTTCACGCAATGAGGTAAGCATCGAAGACATACGCACCGCTCTTAAATTCTCCCTCAGGCACAGGCTGAAAAATCAGAAGAAACAGCAGGAAAATGTTGAGCAGGAGATAGAAGACAGGATCAGCAGCCTGGACAGACAGGATGACAGTAAGCTTTCAGGAGAGGAATCAGAATCTCCGGACAGAGGCAATGGAAACAAGAATTCGTCTGAAAGGAAAGAATCGGAGAACCTGAGAGTGAATATTGATGCAAAGAATGAGGTAAAACTATCCGGAAAGACCGGGACATCCCATTCATACAGGCGTATAGGCCAGAAGGATGGCGTCACGTTTGACTTCTATTCCTCTATGATCAGCATGGCAAAAAATGGCAGGAAGAGACTGTCATTCAGGGACATCCAGTTCAGAGATACCGTATCAAGGGGGTCCGTACCGATAATAATTGCTCTGGATACGAGCAGGTCAATGGGAGTATTCCAGAGAATGCAGACGGCAAAGAATATTTCCAGGTCATTGATCACGAGCGCTTACATTTCCAGGAGCAGGGTTGCACTTATCACGTTTTCCGGAACTGCGGGGGAGATCGCAACGAACTATACCAGGAACTTGTCAAGCATAGAAAACCTGATTGACGCTGTCGAGATCAGGGGCAGGACACCTTTGCCGCATGCCCTGATGCTTGCAAACGGCCTTTCATCTGAGGAATTCAGGAAAAATGGCAGAGGAATAGCAATGTTTCTCACAGACGGCAGGGGAAACGTGTCAATAAGTGGAAATATGAAACAGGAAATAGAGGATTTTTCCACTGATCTCGGAAAAACCAGTGATGTATACATGGTACATTCAAGCAAAGGATCGCAGAGGTTTCTTCCGACTTTCAATGACACAATCGCCAGATGTTCCGGTGGCAGGGTCATAAATCTTGCAGAATTAGAACACGAAATACGGATAGGAATTTAACAGGCTATTCCAGTCTGCCATCTATTTTTCCCGATATGGAATCTGAAAAATTCAAAAGATAATGAACGGGCACGATCCCAAATTTTGCTCATTTCAATCGTATAATATTTCCTGGAGTTACCTTCATATAGTAAGTAAATTCTAAATATTACTTTAGAATAATAGGTAAATGGCTATTGATACATTAGATATCAAAATAGTTAAACTACTCACTGATAATGCACGAATCAGCTGGAAAGAATTAGGGAAAGAACTGGGGCTATCGGCTCCAGCGGCGGCGGAAAGGGTTCACCAGCTGCAGAAGTCGGGGGTAATCGAAAGCTTCACAGCGAACGTCATTGCTGAATCAATGGGATTTCACGTAATCGCCTTCGTTGCGGTCAGCATTGAGCGTCCCAGACACAGGACAGGATTTCTGGAAAGTATAAAGATTCTTGAAGAGGTCCAGGAATGCCATCATATTGCAGGGGACGACGACTATCTCCTCAAGATCAGATGCAGGGATAACAAACATCTTGATTTTGTCGTAAATGAGGTACTGAAGGGTATACCTGGGGTAATAAGAACCCGTACGACCATTGTGCTGAGTACTGCGAAGGAAACATCGCGAATCCCTCTGAAATTTGAGGAAACTGACGAGTCACAATCCTCAGGTTCACACGATACTGAGGAAAGTTAGATGCTGCTCCGGTATATGTTCATACAGGGGCTCCTGATAGGTTTTTCCATAGCGGTACCCGTTGGTCCGATAGGAATAATCTGTATCCAACGCAACATTAACTACGGAAGGATCGCAGGCGTGATCAGTGGGCTTGGAGCTGCCAGTGCGGATGCTTTCTATGGCGCAGCGGCCGCCTTTGGACTGACAGTGGTATCCGGGATACTCTTATCTGATCGTATCTGGATACAGATGTTCGGTGGAATCGCATTATGTTACTTTGGCCTGAGAACATTTCGTAAACCATTTGTGAGCTATGCCTCAACCGGGAACGTAAATCACCTGAAATGGAATTATCTTTCAACGCTGGCACTGACAATAACAAATCCCATGACAATACTTCTTTTTGTGGCGATATTCGCTTCAGTTGGTCTTGCATCCTCCTCAGTTCCCGTGTACACGGCGATCTTCATGATCGCAGGTGTGTTCAGCGGGTCTATGCTATGGTGGCTGACACTCAGCACAGTCATCAGCAGGGTCCGGACTAAGTTGAGCGACAGACTCATGAAATGGATTGGCCGGATTGCAGGCATAGCGATATTCGGTTTCGGTATTACTGCGGTGGTTGTGTCGGGAATTGGAGCTGCGAGTTACATTTTGTAGGTGAGTTTTGCCCGAAACAGTCATTGTACCCCAGTTTGAACACTGCTCTGAAAGGGGCGCCAAATAAACCCAATTTTTGAAGTGGGAGCTCCCTGCGAAAGCTGGCAAAAGAGGTCACAAACTCTTATTTCCCCAATCTTTATCTGTCACCATGGCAGGCGATTCAACTGAGGATTATCACGGGATCATAATTATGGAAAGTCTGAGTGATAAATCTATCCTTGACTCACTGAAGATTCTTGGAAGAAAAGACGGCAGGATATGGACAATGCTCAGAGTAGGCGTAGAAACCGGCAAATTTCAGGGTGTAATCAAGTCCATAAGCAGGAATCTTATGGTGGTGAATGGAATCCCTTATTACGCTCATTTTTACAGGAGGAATGAATTAATTGTGGTTTTCCCGGGTAAGATATTTTTCATGACTCCGGATAAAGAGACCTGGCAACCGGTACTTGATTTTGGAAAGTCTAATGGAATCCCCGAGCAAGAGCTTGACTTCTTCCCTTGCAGATTCGAGGACGAAACATATTGATTTTTGACTATATTTCCCATAATGTCTGGTATTTGACGGACTAAGCCAATAAAAGCATCAAAAAATGATTCTTACTCGCCAGCTGGACTTATCCTGCATAATTTCCGCTTTCAGGCTTTGCTCTCTGATTCTGTCCAGGTCAGCTGAAGCACTGGATTCATTGCTGTACTGCAGATAGACAGAATCGTATCCTATTTCCGGAACAAATTGCTGTTTCTCGAGAATATCCCGTATTTTTACCATTGATTCGGTGAATCTGTCCCGATCTATTTTTGTGGATCCCCCATCTATTCTCGCCAGCCCACTCTCAACTATGCTATTGTATGTAATACTTGAGATATTCCTGTTGGCAACGGAGACTCTCACATCCCTGTATATCAGGTAACCGGGAACTACCAACAGTATCACCCCGAGAAGAAACTGCGATGAATATATCAGATAGGCACATAGGGCCAGAATAGGGATTGCCAACAAGAGTTTGTTCAATTTCATCGCGTTATACCAGCAATCGTTATGACGATTTAACTTTTTACAGTAACGGAGATTACCAGATATTCACTGATTATTCAAATGACATCCTCCTTCCATATTTGACTAACCAGGCTCCTTGTCCTTCAGGTATTCCCTCTTCTGTCCATTTCCCCTGATCTCTTTCTTGCCTTTGCGGGCTTGCATGGCATTAGTGGTTTGCCATCCATGTTCAGGATAAATACCTGCATAACGGCTTTATCCCCCCTGCAGGTTGGGGTAGGTCCACATCAACGACGATTGGCACCTCTTTCCTTTATTTCTAACAGTAGTGACATCCACGCAGAGGCAAAATGCTATTCAATCACGTTCACACATCCAAAAAAATTACAGAGTCATCCAGAAATAACAGTTACTCCCATGTCGGATATTACGTGCTTCTTCTCTGCGAATTCGCGGTCAAATGTCATGAACGTGTTCGCATTCAGTATTATGCACGCAGATATGTGCAAAGTATCAAGCGTTTTCATTTTCACTTTAAAGGCAATTTCCCCGGCATTACTGAAAACTTCATTAATGTCAATTTCCGGAATTTTTATCCCAATTTCGGGCAGATACTCAATATATGCCTCTATCTCGTTCTCATTAAGATTTGATGTTCGTGAAAGCATCGATCTCAATTCTAGAATCCCAATCTGAGATGTTACCTTGTCCCCAACCTGCTTAAACAAATTCAGAGCTTTAGAATGGTTTATATCTTTTCCGTTTAAATAGGATATTATCACATTTGTATCTATATAATTCATTATTCCCTTTCCCTGACAGACATCTCCGACAAATTTTCAGGCAATTCTGGAAAACCCTCTTTCTTCCATTTTTCTATAATAAATTGGCTTGCTTCCTTTTTTTCTATGATTTTCTTTGTGGTTTGAATTCCATACTTCATTATCCACTTTATAGCATCTGTTTTGTTCTTAACAAGCTTATATTCAATCAGCTTGCCTACCAGCTCTGAGGTTTGTTCATCTATTCGTATACCGATAACATCAGTTGTCATATGTAATCACATGTTAACGACATATAATTTATTTTCTGCACAAGTACCATTGTGCCGGTCCCATAATTCCCTGTTTCGCTGATTAATATTGTATCCCTGTGAATTTACGAACTTCCTCTTTATTCCGGAGATACTGTGGAGCCATTCAGCATCTAATACCATGAATTTACTTCACGATTTCGGCATAGAGTTGAAAATTATGGGATTTTCAACTATAAGAGTAGACAGTCTTGCTTTTTTCATTTGCGATTACAAGAGATATGGGATTTCAACAATTTATCATATTTAGCATATATACTTAAATAAGAAATATGGATTATCATCAAAATAATGGATAGATTCATATTAAACCGGTTGAGGGAAAAAGTGCTTGACAGAGGGCCAATCCGTAACATACCAGAGAAGACCCTTCAGGAGGCATTCATAATGAATACCTGGGGAACAAATGCAATAGAGGGAAACACTCTGACTCTGGAGGAAGTGGCCATCATCATTGAAAAAGGTCTGACTGTACCAAATCGCCCGGTGAGAGACCTTTTGGAAACAGTCCAGCATAACTCTGCTCTGTCCGAATTAGTCAAGGGTAACATATCCGAAGTTAATATGAAGAGCGCATTGAACTTTCATCAACTGATCTTTCATGGAATTCTTGTGGATGCAGGGCAATGGAGAAGGGTAAATGTCGGAATATCGGGCTCCAGATATTCACCTCCAAGAGTGGAAAAACTTCTGACTCTGCTTCAGGAGTGGGAACATAACTACGCGGCAATGGAGATGAATCGGAAAGATGTATTTTACCAGGCTGCAGAAATGCACTTCGGGTTTGAATCTATACATCCCTTCTCAGATGGAAATGGAAGAGTCGGGAGACTCCTGATCAATATACACTTCCTCAATCACAATTGGCCGCTCCTGAATGTTCTGCCAAGGGATAGGAATGCTTACCTGAAAGCCCTTGAGATTGCCCATTCAAAAGGCACAGCTGGATTAACACGATTCCTCGAAACAAATATGGCAAAATCGCTTATTTTCATTCTTGAGAAGGTGGGATCCGAGGAAAACAAGCTCATGAAACTGAGTGAGGCAAAAGAAGTATCCGGTACTGATTACTCTACAAAATACCTGGCGTTGAGAATCAATCAGGGGGAACTTCCAGGAATTCGTCTGAATAATGCCTGGCAGACAAGCCCGGCAGCCATAAGACTTTATCGTGAAGTAAAGGGTCGAGAATAGTTTCGGCTTCTATTACTCCTGTGTCCCACCTTCAAGATCAATATTCTGACAGATTCATGCCGAATATCCAGAATCACACGATAATCTCCGACTCTCAGCCTGTAATATGGATCTCGAACAAGTTTTTCAACAAACCTTTCTGGATTTTGATTTAGCTGGTCTACTTTTTTGTAAATTCTTTTGGCAACTGACCTGTCAAGACTTCTCATCTGTCTTGCTGCCTTAACGGACCAGATTATCTCGTATTCCATCAGAGGTCAAGGTCCTTTTTCAATTGTTGGTGTGTAACAAATTTCCCGGATTCAACTTCCTTTCCAGCCTCTTCAATCTCTTCCCGGGTCTCTTCATTAAGTTCGCTAAGATCCTCGATCATCCTTTCTATTACCTCTTCGTAGGTTTCCCTTGGGTGAAGCTTCATAGACTGCAGGGTCTTCTTTGTCTCTTCCTTTATCTGTATTGTCGAAATGGTCACAGTTCTCTATAGTGAACGATAGTATGAAGTTTTGTTCTATAGCAACCATGGGTCAACGACTTCCCCACCACCATCAAAACAGTCTTTATCGAGTATTTATGGGCCTGTCGGGATTTATTAAAGTCTTAAGCGAATCCTAGGAATACAAAATCTTATATAAGTAGGATAATTCCTAATGCAATAAGGTTAACAAAACTGAAAAGGGGCTAAAATGTCAGGTGTAAAATACATTCTAACTGAGGAAGGAAAAATATCATTCGAGGATACAGGCGGCAACGGAGTACCCGTCATCTGTGTCCCAGGGATGGGTGATCTCAGAAGCGTATACAGGTTTGTGACAGGCGATTTGAAGAGAAGGGGGTATAGGATCATCACGATGGACTTAAGGGGAATGGGTGATTCAACCGTCAGGTGGCGAGACTACTCTGAGTCATCAATTGCCCTTGATATCGTCTTACTAATCAATCAACTTGGGCTGAAATCAGTTATCCTTATGGGTAACTCTATCTCTGCTGGCGCAGCCGTTATAGTTTCCGCTCAGCATCCAGGTCTCATTTCGAAAGTTGTACTTGTCTCCCCATTTGTTCGCAATGTGCCAATTTCTCGTCTGAAGCTTCTCTTGTTCAGGCTTGTCCTTGCAAGACCTTGGGGTGCTTCGGTTTGGACCAGCTACCAGTCTTCCAGGCTCTACCCTTCAATGAAGCCACCGGACATGGAAGCATACAGTCTCTCCCTAAGAACAATGCTTAAGCAAAGGGGAAGAATGAAAGCCTTCCAGAAAATGGCATCCACAAAGCATGACAAAGCAGAGGAGAGCCTAGAACATATGAACGTACCTGCGATGATGGTTATGGGGTCCAAAGATCCGGATTTTCCAGATCCCAAAAAAGAGTTGGATTGGCTTGCTGCACGAACGGGCGCAAAAAGTATCATGATTGAGGGTGCAGGACACTACCCCCAGGCTGAATATCCCGAAAAATTCATCGCATATCTAACCGATTTCATAGGTGAAGAGAGTGTCTCCTAGGGCAGGACTAACTACTGATATTGTCGTAGAGACTGCCATGAAGATTGTCGATGAAGAAGGCATTGGTCACCTTACGCTGTTAAGGATAGCCGAGGAACTTGGTGTTAGATCGCCATCCCTGTACGAGCATGTGGAAGGAATTGAAGGTTTGATCAGACGTTTGAGGCTAAATGGCCTCATACTCATGGGGCGGCAGTTTCAGCGTGCAGTCATGGGGGTATCGGGAGACGATGCTATTAGAAAACTTGCGGATACATTCAGGTTATTCGCTAAGAAACACCCGGCAGTGTACAGTTTAACAGTTGAGAGTGATGTTGCAGATAGTGAAGAAATCAGGGCGGCAGCTGGAGAAATTCTTGACGCCATCTATGCTGTACTGAGAACTTATGGACTCTCCGAGGACAAGCTCGTTCACGCAACAAGATACATGCGCAGCGTAATACATGGGTTCGTTTCACTGGAAATGTCTGGTGGATTTGGATTAAAAGTTAGCCTGGATGAAAGTTTTGACTTAATCAAGGAAATAGTTGTATCTAACATGAAGAGCTGGTACTGAATGCTTCCTTTGCATTTTCAGTTCGACAACTCTATAACTCAATTTATGTGCTGTCTAAATCCCGTGGCCTTAATGTTGGAGAGTGCAGGAAATGGGCCGGGTCGGGAGTTAGCCCCGAGCTTCCTGCTTGCAAAGCCCCAAAACGCTGCCAAGGGTCTCAAAATACTAATCTGAATTGAAAAAAGGACAATTCAGAAGGAATTCAGCGAAAATTACAAAACAGAAATCAAGACTTGCCTGAAACCCCTCAAAAATAGGGATATTTCAAGTGTTTCATAACTGAGGGAGAATCATTGCATCCAGTTCGTCTAAAATGAATCGCACTGTAACTAGGGGACACATCAATTTTCTCCTGAGGAATGAAATAACCACTAAGGAGACTGCATTCTATTTCAGAAAAGCATTACTTTCAAGGAAAACTTAAGTTGAAGGATACGTTCCGACTGACAAGGACATTATGAATGCGTACCGGAAAATCAAGAAGAACAAAGTCACTCTGGTTCTCACTGAGAATTCTTCAAAATATGAAATAACATCACCGCAACAAACAGAAAAACCATGGACAACAAGAGAAGTATCCAACCAAACGGGTCAGGAAAATATGTGTATATATCTGTAAATGAACTTGTGCCACCTGAAGTACTTAGTCCAGTAGGGCGTTTGGTGATGCTAAGGCCGACGACATTTGCGAACATCGAAAGAACAAATAAAACCAAAGTTGTTACGAAAAGAGATAAGGATATCCAAGCTGTCTTCTTATTTTTAAAGAGTTTTCTAAACTTTTCAGTATTCAATGTCGTTCACCTCAGGAGAAGCATAATTAAAAGTGCAGAGTCTCTTTAATTATCACCCGGTATCTAAGAATTTCTCCCAAAGTCAAAATAGTCGAAATCTTTATATTTTGATCTGGTACGTAGGAAAGGAAGTGGGAATGACACAAGAGACCGTGATTGATGAAAAAGGCAGAATTTTAATCTCCAAAGAGGTCAGAAACTCTCTCGGACTCAAGCATGGAATGAGATTAAAACCACACATCGAATCCGATCGTCTCATAATTGAAAAATCCGTATCCCCGGATGAATTTTGTGCCAACATGAAAGGATTCATTAAGAAAGGGTCTGAAGTACCTGTAAGTGATCCCATAAAACTTAAGCAAATCTGGAAGTGAGATTCAATCGGCATTATCATATGTGGATGCTAACTACTGGATTTACTGGTTTGATGAAAGACTTCCGGAATATGATTCTGTAGACAATGCAATGCAAAGGGCTATCCGGAATGGTGTCGTGGTTAGCACTGTGACGTTAATGGAGGTAGCGCACTATTTTAGGATGATCCAACCAGAGATTTTGAGTGAAAAAATGATGATGACAACCGATCTCTCAACTCTGAGCCTAATCGATTTTACCTCGCCTATCATGCAATCCTCAATCAGTCTTCTGTCTATTTATGGCCAAATGGGACTGAGTTCAAGGAACTGCGTGATTCTCGCCACTATGAAGTCTGCAGGGTCAGGCATCCTCCTTACCCATGATCATTCCTTCAAAAATGTAAAGGATATAAAAATAATTGATGAAATTGGGTCATAATCAGAAAACCCAGTCTCAGTCAGAGGAATTTAGAATGGGTCGGTCTGGATTTGATTAAAGTTTTGATGGAATACTGAGAAGAAACTGATTAGATCATCTATTCCAGCCAAGGATATGCATCTGATCTCGTTGCAATCCTCACTACTTTTATTCTCTCTTCGTCCAGGAAATATATAACCCGGTAATCTCCCCTCCTTAACCTGTGATGAATTCGGTCAGTTCCTGAAAGTTTCTTGGTACCTAATCTGTGGGAATTGTTGTACGGGCCCATCGCTAGTTCATTTAACTTTTCCCTGATCCAGGTTTGCTCTGTTTTTTGCAGAGACTTGAACTCCATCGACGTTGTAGTTGAGAGGAGCACATCATAACTTGTCAAGGGGGACAAACTCCTCAGTATCAGCTATTTTGTCCAGTTCGTTGAAGAAAGTAGCCTTCTTGCTGAGTTCGAGGAGGTTTTCTATTATTTCATCATAGGTCTGGCCTTTCTTTCCGATACCTTTGAGTTTCTCTCTGGTCTCCCTGGAAACTTGTATAGTGGTTTGGCTCAGTCGATATTTGCTTAAAACTTTAATCAAATCCCGACCGGTCTATTCTAACCGTAATTGACTTTCGTAATTAGAAAACACGATCTAGAAAATGAGGCTGGTCACTTGTAGATGTTCCTTCTATGACCCAGTGATCTGACAACTATAACTCTTCTATTTTCTTCTATGCCCACGATCACTCTGTAATCCCCGGCTCGTAACTTGTACTCAGTCCTCCCGACTAATCTAACAAAGAACCTGTGCGGATCACTTCTTGTGCTTTCTATCTTCTGGATAATCCTCTTGGCTACAGGAATGTCCAGGCCTCGGAGCTGAAAAAGAGATTCCTCCGAATATTCAACCTCAAAGTCTGTCACTGGATTCCCAACTGCTTTTTTACTTCTTCTGAGGTGTGGGTCTTCTTCTCTTTCACATCAAGGAGGCCTCTAAGCAGGGAAGCCCTAAAATCCTCAGTGTAAACTCCTTCTTCATCTCCCTCAGGAATCAGAGACATGAGTGCATTCAGCAACTCATCATATGTCATCCTCTTGTATGCTCTTAGCCCATTCAGTTTCTCTCTTGTAGATCGGCTAATTTGTATGGTGGTGTGATCCATGTATATGCCTTGTATAACTTACGTATAATGACGATATAACTTTTGCCTTTCAGCCAATTTAGACACTGGTGTCTAGAAATATTTAGGCATTATAAAGTAATAGATAGTTTCCTTTTGTTCGTGTACAGCAGAAAGTATTCGCTTAAAACTCTACTCAAATCCTGACCGGCCCATGATTGCCTATAAGTGAATGCGTTACTCATTCCTTTTTTCCAACCATTAGGATGTGTACGCCAGCCCCTACAACTTCCGGCTCGGTACAGAGTGCATATTAAGTTATCCCTTGAAACATTAAGCAAAAACTGACTGGTTCCTTCTTCGTAATCAACAATCTTGAAGGTTCTTCACAAAAGGCTCTTTCTCTGCTTTGATCATTTTTCCGTTCCAGTTCGGGCATTTTTTCCGTCTTTTTTTAAAAGTACGGACAGGTGTCCCGTGAAAAAGTCCTTCACTTCTCGATTCATAATCACTTGTCTTGAACCATCTACTTTCTCTAGGTATCCCAGATTCTCCAGTCCTTTCAGTAAAGAAAAGCCTAAAGCTCCGCCGAGATGAAACCGTTTAACCGTCCAGTCCATGCAAGAGTAGGCGAAAATCCTCTTGCTATTCTTTCGGAGAGGTATTTCTATCCCGAGGTCAGCTAGTCCTGCTTCTCCATCAGCCGTAAGCGTCAATGTCTTGCTCCCGTCACCTTCTCGTAAAAGCCATTTCCTGGCGAGGAGTTCATCGAGCATCAGCACGCCTTCGACTCCTGCTAGATGATCGTAGCAGGTTCTTGCATGATGCAGTTCTCTGATTAACCGGTTTTTACCGTTGGCTGGAGGATGGTGTTTTTCATCTCTCGCATGCATGATTCCATCCAGCCATTCGACAAGCTCCTCAAAACCCTCCGGAATCAGCCGGTATATCCTTTCCCGACCCAAAGGATAAGACTCAACAACATTGGCTCTCATGAGTATTGCCAGGTTTGAGGATACAATGGGTTGAGTTCCTCCAGTAAGTGCCACAATCTCGCTGACAGTCCTTGGCGCATCAGCTAAACTCTCAATTATGGCTTTCCTTAAGGGGTGTGAGATGGCTTTAATCAAGCTTCCCATTTTCAAGTTCAATGTTCATCATCACCTTATCTCAAAAACTGTTTGATATATCTCGTTTTTCATATGTATCAACAGGGTATAGTAAAGGCTGATCATCGCAATACCATGAACGCACACAAGGAAGAATATGGAGATTTCAGAAAACGTGATCCGGACGAATATAGCACAGGTTCAGGGAATGAGGATCATATGGACGTCAAGCCTAACGTCCTTTATTTCGGAACTCCTGTTGTTCTCATATCCTCCCTGGATAAGGAAGGCAATGTTAACCTATCACCTATGTCGTCTGCATGGGCTCTAGGATATAACGTAATACTTGGACTCAGCACCGTGGGAAAGACCTATGAGAACCTGAATGAGACCGGGGAGCTGACGCTTAATTTTCCGGATAGGGATCTGTTGAAGTCTGTTGAAACCCTTGCACCGTTAACAGGCAAGAATCCAGTCCCCCCTTCCAAGGCTGACAGATACAGATACGAGAGCGATAAATTCAAGGCTGCCGACCTGACCGCAGTGAGCTCGGATATTGTCCACCCTCCACTAGTAAAAGAGTGCCCCATTCAGATGGAGGCTGTCGTGAAGAGCATACATGCGCTGTGCCAGGAAGAGGTGAGTGCCGTCATAGTGGAAGCTACTGTTGTGAAGGTGCACGCGAGCAAGAACCTAGTTCTGGACAATGAGCACATAGATCCTGTAAAGTGGAAACCACTAATCTATTCTTTCCGGCATTATTTCTCATTGGGAGAGCAGTTGGGTAAAAGCTTTAAATCAGAAACGTGAAAACTGTGTTGAAAAAGGTCTGGAATGTGGGTATGACCTCATGCCTTTCTATTTGCCAGCTTCAACAATATCAGGCGCTAAGGAATATTTCCCTGATTCCTCAATCGTCTTTGATCACTTTCATGTGATCAGGATGATGAATGACCCCCTGGACAAAATAAGGGGAAAAGAGACAAAAAACAATGATATCCTCAAGCATTATGCTTGTTTTCGACATTGTATCGGTCTCAATGTGCAATGGGATATCCTGCTGTAGCGATATAACTTTGAAGGAAACATTTTGGAATTTTACCTGCTAGCTCCCCCACCATACACATTCTTCCTATGTCCTATTCTTAGCACCAAGATCACAAGCCTTTCCTTGTCGAGATCCACTATTATCCTGTAATTTCCCACTCTCAGTCTGTACCCATCATCCCCAACAAGTTTCCTGACATACTCATCGGGCCTTATCCTGATCCGTTCGATCGTTGCAATTATTCTCTGCCTGATTTCCTGGTCGAGTTTTCTAAGTTGCTTTAGGGCGAGATCTGAGAACAGCACTTCATAAGTCAAAGTCCCAGATCCTTCTTGACCTCTTCCATGGTGTGATATTTGCCTTCCTTGATCTCCTGTCGAGCTTGAGCTAACTCCTTCTTCGTTTCTTCGTCCAGCTCCAGTGTATCTTCCATGAGATCCCAGATTACTTCTTCATAAGTTTCCTTGTCATACACTTTACGCTTGGCAAGTTCTTTTTGAAGCTTCTCACTAACCTGTATTGTTGTAGGCATTTGTGACCACTATATTACACTATAATATCCCATAGTATTAATGGCTTTTGCCACAGTATTATTAGAATTCTAAAGCATCTTCTCTGAACATTTCGTATTCGCTTAAGATTTTAATCGAAACCCGAACGGACAAAATTGCAATCATTCGTGATTATCTCCCCGATAACAGGGCGTAATAATAGGATAATTACATATCTGAGCTTTTTCGTGTCGGTACCTTCGAACTTGCAATCTTGTGCAGTTTCATATCATCAGTTACAAGCTCGTAACCTGCTTCAATAGCAGATATGAGATAGGATGAATCATAGAAGGTCAGGCCTTCTTCTAAGGACAAACGTAGTACAGAAGCTGGAGAGGGCACGATCTGTTCCATGGAATCAATCACCTCAAATAGAACAGTACCAGATTCCGTTGCTTCTTTCATTGAAATTCTATTTCTAATCTTATGATTCTTCCACAGAATGTTGCCTATCTCGTACCTAGCAAGAGGGATCGTTGCCCCGGCAACGAGTACGCTGTACTTACCACTCTGAAAGAGGTTAAAAATTGCAGAAGCGTCCAGTAAGTTCATCTGTCCCTATCTTCCCTGATGTCTGATACTATTTCATCTAACTTTAATTTCGAGATTATAGGTGCTACTTTTTTCATTTTCTCAATTAAATCTTTGTTTCTAG
>JAMDBW010000027.1 GCA_023487765.1 Thermoplasmatota archaeon
TGAAATAGCACCATCCCTCCAGGACTCCATATTGCTGAATGAAAGGAGCAAGAGAAGGTGCATCGGCCTCACTGTTGAGACAAAACCGGACTGGTTCCTGGAAAAAGACATTGATGAAGCGCTTTCTTATGGGACGACAAAAGTTGAACTCGGAGTGCAGATATTGAAGGAAGAGGCCCTAAAACTGAATCTGAGAGGCCATGGGATTGAGGAAACTGTGCGATCCACCCGGCTGTCACGTGATGCGGGCCTGAAAATCGTTTATCACCTGATGCCGGGCATGTATGGGACTACAATCGATGACGACAGAAAAAGTTTCGATCTTATGATTTCCGATCCCTCCTTCAAGCCCGACATGCTGAAAATATACCCCACCCTGGTAGTGAAGGGCACCTCACTTTACAGGCTATGGAAACAGGGGAAATATGTTCCTCCGGATACGGATACCGCATCAGAACTTATTGCATATTTCATGGAGAAAATGCCCCCGTGGATAAGGATACAGAGAATGCAGAGAGACATACCTGTAAAATTCATAGAAGCAGGCGTGAAACGCAGTGACCTGCGGAACATCGTCGATGCCAAGCTCCGCGAACGCGGAATAAAGACCATGGAAATAAGAAGCAGGGAAATCATGAAAACCGGAGACCATGGAAATCACATGGAACTCGTGAGAAGAGAGTATGATGCATCCGGCGGAAGAGAGATATTTCTTTCCCTTGAAAATGAGGAGCACATCTTCGGTTTCCTCAGGATCAGGAAACCCTCTGATATCGCTCACAGGGCTGAAATGATCAACAGTTCAATTATCCGGGAAATCAAGGTCCTCGGGGAAGTCGTGCCGATAGGGAATCACTCGGACGCCCTCTGGCAGCATAAAGGCCTTGGAAGACGCCTTCTTGCGGAAGCAGAGAGAATTACCGCAGATGAATGGGGATACCCCAGAATACTGGTTATAAGCGGCGCGGGTGTCAGGGAGTATTTCAGGAGGAACGGTTATGAAAGAGTCGGCCCGTACATGGGGAAGGCGTTGACCTGAAACACCGGGATAAGCTGCTTTATTGAGTGTATACCGAGCTGAAAAGGACAAATGCAACAAGATACGTAACTGCGGCAAAATGCCCGATCAGCAGGATGATTATTGTTGCCGCCGGACCGGGGTGAAAACGCACATATGAATAAAAGAAGATGCCATAATATATGAAGAGAAACGTGAAGGTGTAAATCAGCGCCCTCCTGATTCTTCTCTTGGACGGTGAAAGGGGTACGTTCTCCCGGACACCCTTCACGCTTCCCAGGCCGTAACATGCATCGCAGACTTCTTTTCGTGCGGAGCCGTCGACGGTATAACCGGTCCCGTTGCAGACATCGCAGATCAGTTCCTGTTCCATCTGAATAATCATGTCGATTTGGTATTAATTGTTTAACCGCCTTAACCTTTTATCGTCAGTCCGCTGAGTTTCACAGCAAAAGTGAGAAAGGCGGTGTGCCCTATGATGTCATTGTCTGGGCGCGTCGCACCGCTCCTGACGAGTATATCTCTCTTAATCAGCTCAAAACTCTCCTCTACATAGTATCCTGCTTCCGTGAGAGCGGATACATTCTTTTCCAGCTGGTTGTAGGTCGGTGAATAACAGCATAATCGCCCCCCCGGAATATGGAATCTCCTGACGTTAACTATGGAATTCCACGGTTCGGGTATGTCGAGAATCACGGCATCATATCTGCCCTCAAGATCTATTGTGGAAATATTGCCATTAACAGCGTTCCAGGAATGACCCGGAACGACCAGATCAAGGTTTTGTCTTGTCAGGTCGATGTTTTTCTTATCTGTCTCGACGGTCGTGACCAGTCCTGATTTCCCGACCGCAGATATCAGGGCCATGGTCAATGCCCCTGAACCTGCCCCGGATTCCAGCACTCTTGATCCTTCCTTTATAGAACAGTGAAAGATTATGCTGGCAGCGTCCCACGGCTGTATGATCTGGGCCGATCTCTTCGCGTAGTCCCTGAACATATGAGGTGAGGGACTCAGCACCAGGAATTCCTCACCCTGCAGTTTCACTGTGTCCCCCGGAGAAAGGACGGCCTGTGGACTCAGGCTGAACGTTCTGCCCCCAAGGGTTACGCGGTTTGCAGTTGTGTCCAGGATTCCGGACAATTTTCTTGATTTCAGGACTAAGATACCCATGCCTCTACTCCCCGATCTGTTTTCCGCCGTAATATCCGATGAATATGTCTGAGACGTTGGTGCCTGTGTAGCCCGTAATGATTGCGGCATTGTACTTGCTTAGAAGAGTAAAAGAATCATTGTTTCCAAGAGATTCGTCAACGATTTCCGGACTGACAAGTCCCCTGAAATCAAGAAAATTAATACCGCCCATTGCAGGACTCGTTCCGTCAATGCCGTCAGTGCCGATACTGGCAAATGTGAAACGTTCGCCGGGTTCCATGTTCCTGCTGACCCTCAGAGCGAGTTCACAGTTTCGTCCCCCGATGCCGTTTCCATGAACCTTTACCGTTGTCTCCCCGCCTGCCACAATCCAGACCGGCCCGGAATTATATCCGGCTCTCAAAGCCTCCGCAATGGATCCGCTGACTTCGTGAACGTCTCCGGTAATAGGCCTTTTTACCGTGATCACATTTTCTCCCTGTTTCCTCAGGAAGTCGCCTATTCTGTCTACGAAATCACCATTTTTAAGGATTACTGAAGTCCTTACCCTGCTGAAGGTCTCCTCAGGGAGGTCGTAGTCAAGCGATTTTTCATCAATTTCCCTCAACAGGGGACACTGATCTGAAAATTCCTCGATAATCTTTTTGCGTTCCGCGGAGCCTATGATCGGCCTTACAAGCGGACCTGAGGCTATCACGCTGACATCGTCACCAGGAACATCGGAAATCACCAATGACTCAACCAGGGCAGGCTGCAGCATACGTGCGAATTTGCCCCCCTTCACCCGGGAGAGAACCTGCCTTATGGCGTTAAGATCATATATGTCAGCGCCGGCATTCATGAGGCACTTTGAGATTTCACTGATCTTTTCAAGGGTGATTCCCGGTGAAGGTACCTCAAAAAGGGCTGAACCTCCGCCGGAAATAAGAACAATTACAAGATCATTCTCCTCAAGATCATTTAACCGGGATACGAGATATTCTGAAGAAGCGATGGATTCAGCCCCGATTATAGGGTGATTCCCGTATAACAGCCTCAGTTCCGGACAGTCACGGGACGGTTTCTCTCCCGCCGGAACTATGATACCTGCAAACTCAAGCTTATCGAGAATTTTTTCCCTTATTCCATAATACATATTCAGTGAAGCTTTGCCAAAACCAATCGCGTATATGCGATTATAAGAGCGACCGGGACCAATAATGCCGGATATGTGATCACTGCCCAGCCGGAATGGACTCAGTTCATCCATCGACTTGCAGATTGCCTGAAGAATCAGTTTCCTCTGTACTGAAGTTTCAACGTCACTGCGATTCAGGATCTTTACCTCAGGGTAAGGATCACTCATGTTCCACTTCCAGACCCGAAAGATGCCACTGTATCATGCCTCCCTTCAGATTCCTGACGTTTGGGATTCCCTGATCCTTAAGGAAAGAACATGCAAAATAGCTTCTCTCGCCACTGCTGCACACAAAAACAAATTCTTTTCCCGGTGTTTTGCTGAATTCGCCCACCTTATCCCTGATTTCCATGAGGGGGATGAGTTTCGAGTTCTTTATGTGACCCATGTCCCCGTAATATTCCTGAGGTTCTCTTACATCTATGATGACAAAGTTTTCCTCACCCTCGTCCTCAATCCTTGATGCCAGTTCGGCCGGATTGACTTCATCTATCTTCCTGGAGAACATTGCCATGGACTATGTCAGGCCCCTAATTATTTTTATGATCTTTTTTTGCCACAGGAATAACCATGGGAGGTCCGTTCGAAGGCAAAGGCTTAATCATTGCTGTATTTTTCCTTATACAATGACATTTTCAGTGGTTGCCTATGATCCTGAAGAGAAGAAGTGGGGAGTCGGCGTTGCCAGCCGGTTTCTTTCTGTCGGTTCAATTGTGCCGTGGGCTAAAGCCGGAGTGGGGTGTATTGCAACGCAGTCTTACGCCAATTACTCCTATGGCCCGGAAGGATTGAAGCTCCTGGAAACCGGTGATTCCAGAAAAACAATAGAAACACTCACCGGCAGGGATGATCTTAAAGACCGGAGGCAGGTAGCCGCAGTTGATTCGCACGGAAGACCTTTTGCCTTCACCGGATCCGGGTGCCATGATTTTGCCGGCCATATTCTGGGAGATCACTTTTCCGTTCAGGGGAATATACTTGCAGGAAGCAAGGTGCTGGAATCAATGGCAAATGCCATGAACGGGGAGGGAAAACTGGAGTGGCGTATCCTTTCGGCCCTCAAGGCTGCAGAGAAAGCAGGCGGAGATAAAAGGGGAAAACAGAGTGCGAGCATACTCATCGTGTCGGAGGTGGAAACGTTCGAAGAAGGATCCGACATCTACATGAATATAAGGATAGAAGATTCCGTGGAACCGCTGGAAGAACTCGCAAGGATAATGGAACTCTGGACAGCAATGTTCCTTGATAAAGAAACCGTGCTGATTGCAGATCATGAAACAGAAATCAATAAGGCCCTTTCCGCGAAGGGATTTAGCGACCTGGATTCCTGGGGCCGGGCCAACAATATGGAACATAACATAAGGGATGGAAGGATCGGAAAATACACCCTGAAAATACTTGTTTCACATCGATGAAGGCAAAAGCTCTCCTAGTGGGATTGCATAGGTCACTGTAAATGTACAACATTGGTGTAATCGGGGGGAGCCGTGCAAACGGGAAATACATGGAGATGTCTGTTCAACTTGGCCGCCTTCTGGCCGACAGCCATGCAACTGTCATATGCGGCGGTCTGACCGGAGTCATGGAATGGGTTTCCAGAGGAGTCAGGGAGGCAGGCGGCGTGGTTATCGGCATTCTGCCGGGAATGGATCCGGCCTCCGGCAATCAATTTCTGACAGCAAGGATTCCAACCGGACTCGGATACATCCGAAACTTCATCATTATCAGGGCGTCAGAGGCCGTTATTGCTATTGACGGTGCAACCGGCACTCTTTCGGAAGCTGCTTTTGCCCTTTCAGAGGGTAAATCCGTGATTGTTCTCGGAGAACTTGAAATAGACCATCTGAAGAATGACGACGGAAAACTGTTGCATGCGGAAACTCCGGAGGAAGCTGTAGAACTTGCACTGAAGGAAGCTGAGAAGGAACGGCGCCGCGTGGTGGGGACAAATTGGCCGCCCGGTACAGAGTAGATTATTTTTCAGGAGTGAAGTAATCCGTTCTCCTTATCACGAATACGTCCATCAGCACATTTATGAAAATGGTTATCGCGCTGAGCATGATTATCTCCCTCAGATCCGTGTCGGGAAATATTATCCTGTGAGAGAGGGGCCCAAAAATGGCCGGATATCTGAAGGCGATGTCGGACGGGAAATAAGACAGGAACAGAAAACCCAGCAGATCAAAAAAGATCACGAACAGCTGAAGGCCGACCGTTCCCAGCGAGATGGCGTCATACATCAGGAAACTGAGAATCACCGCCACCACTCCAAGCAAAACCACAAGCTGACTGACCGGATAGACCGAGATATCGATTATGAATGCGCCTAATCCGGCTATAAGCGAAGTTGCCACAACACTTCTGGGCACCCTGTCACTGACTTTTCTCAGCCAGAAAGCAGACAGGCATATTATTCCAAGGGCAATCAGCACCATGAAATCTGTAATGTTCACCAGAAAACCGGGGCTTGTAAGCGATAATAAAATTATGAGCATGATCGTGAAAACCCAGGAAAAACTCTTGATCGATCTGGGAAAGAAACCGTCCTCCGACAGTGCCCTGAGGTGCCTGGATGCCGCAATGAAAGCAGGTACAAAAGTTGTCACGGTGGCAAGCAGAAATGCCGTCATGGTTACGATCTGGAATCTGGGGCTTATGTAGTGCTGAACTATGTACAGCGCCGGGATATTGGAAGACTGCAGCGCGCTGAGGGAAGGGTGCACCGCATAGATGGTGACGGCATCGAATACCATCAGAATCAGTGAAATGAGCACGGTGAGCATCATGGCCATAGGAAAATATTTCTCCTTGGGAAGAGGCCCCCATTTGAACAGTCTTGAAATCAGGGGTATTGACGAGGTCTCAAGACTTTCACGGCCCAGGGACTGTATTTCCTGGAAGCCGAAAAACAATATGAAAAGATAGCCCGTGTTCTCAACAATGTCAAGCCATATGTTACTGCCCCCTAT
>JAMDBW010000002.1 GCA_023487765.1 Thermoplasmatota archaeon
AAATCTATACAACATCTTGCTTAAAACAAAAAATGGGCTTGAATAGCTGGTCTGGTTGCAAATTGTCGAATCCACCAGATACAGCGTGCTGTTATGCGCCAGGATAGAGTGCTTGAAAGGACTCAATTCACCGGGACCATCTGATAAATTTGCGTAATTGAGCCCGAATGAGGAATCATACGATGAAAGTGTGCTGTTATTAAGCATGATGTTGTATAGATTTTGCCCGTAAAGGCTGACCGTATCGTTGGAGTAGAGATATTCCGTGAGATTGTTCAGGAATGTTGCGTTGGGATAACCATTGTGTAAGACCAGGCTGAAGTTTGATGAGTTGCTGAACCAGTTCAGCCTGTGCTCCAGATCGCTTCCGGTTATGGTGAAATTCAATTCAGCGTAACTCGAGGAGTTCGTATAAGGCAGTGAGTAGTTTTCAATGAGGCTGTTTTGCACATAAATCCAGAGATAATCCCAGTTCTCATTACCACCAGCACTGTAGTTTATCGATACGCTTATTCTGTTAATGACCGGATTGCCGGGTTCGGATCCGAGAATGGACAGAGGTATCACCTCATTCTTGCTGAATTGTGGCGAATTGCAGAAGAATGAACCGCCAACGTATTCAAAGATATGCTTCTGGTTATAAACTCCGGAGATGGTACTGTTGAAGATATTCAGGTATGAATTGTTCGACGTCAATAGCAGGGACTGACAGAAAGGGGATGAAGTTGAAGTCAGAGTTGAATTCAGGCTGGAATTTACGATGCTGACAGTGGAGTTCTGGAAATCGAGCGTGCCCGGGAACTCAAGCGTAGAGTTTTCTATTATAATGCTGGACCCGCTGCGGGAGAATATGTCGGCGGTCCTGGAAACGGAGTAATCAGCTCCGGAAACTGTCATGGTCGAATTTTCAATCACGAGGGTCCCGCTGACGTTGAACTGTATTGTTGTAAGATTAAGACTCTGAATCACGATGTTCTCGCTATGCAGCACAATTTTTGATCCAGCCGGAACAGTCACGTTGGACGTCACATAATAAAAGGTCTGACTGCTGCTCCGGATAATACCCTGTCCTTTTATTAGAGGGGAATCACTGTAGAAACTGTGAGTAGACTCACTATGCCGTGAATTAGCCCCAACCGGGAGATTTCCATGAATAGGATGATATGAAGCAGTCATGATAATTATTATAAAGACAATCACAACACGCATGCTAATCGCGGACATATGGCAAAACGGGATAGACAGCCTGAATATTTTATACTTATCATACAGAACTCGTGAAATGGCATATTACATACACAAGGAACGTAAACTGGATCATACCTGTTCCCTGAGGAAATAGGCAAGCGAATCTTTCATCTCCTGGAACATGGTGCTTTTCGATGTGAGAAACCGGATGTACGTTTCATCTATTTGCAGAATCACGTTGCCGCTCATCTCTGTAAGCTTCAGGTACTCCTTCAGTACTAGGGATTCCAGTATCGATTCCATCAGTATGACGAAATTATTTCTGCTATAACTGATGGGCTTGATTTTTGAAAATCTGGAACCAAGAAATGAAAGGGACAGGAGCCACAGACCGGATTTATTTCCAAGCGACCCACGTATCCTGGCGAGTTCAACAATGTCGGAGAATGTATGATTGCAGGCTATGATTAAATCTCTCAGGAGGCGGTATCTGTCCCTTACACTGTTTCCAGCTCCTTCAGTGTGATCCCTTATGCTGAGTATTTTTCTCCTGGTCAGATCGTCTCTGCCAAGTAGATTTGTCGGGCAGGCAAATAAACCATAGTTTGTGGAAATCCTGGAGTAAAGGTCTATGTCCTCTCCGTTGAGAAGGTCCCGCCATCCCCCCACCTCCTGCACGATTTCACGGCTCACCAGCGGGAGTTCCGAATAATACAGCCTTTTAAGCTTGAACTGCAGAAAATTATGCAGTATATCGGCGTAGCCGATAGGGTAAATGATTGAGGTACAGAATGGAACTATGAATTTTCCCGACGAACTCTGGAACGAAATGCGTTTTCCCTGCCCAAATCCGGTCAGGTCATGTTCAATGAGCATTATGTTATGGTATTCCTTCCTGAGTTTTCTGAGAAGTTCCCGGGAAGTTTCATCAGCGGGAGGGTGAGATACGACTATCTCAAAATCCCTGCCCAGTTCTTCCCCAATGAGATTTATGCTGGCCACGGAATCACTGAATCCGGAATCAAACGCCATAGTTGTGCCTATGAAACTCACAGTGTAATTATAGTCCGATGGGTTCAGTAAGTCGGTGTCCCTCCGCAGAAGCGGTTCCATGGCGTCCAATGTACATTATATGAGGTTCACGGATATAACCTTCTCTGAGATGCCTATGGCGATTATATATGGTCAGAACTGTAATTATTCTTTTGTAGAATATCTTGCCTGAAAACTGGAAATTTTAGCATTTATTTCGCTAGGATGCATCCTTAACTCGTAACCTTTTCACGGGACAGCTCCGGTTCCCGGTATTTCTGTCATTATTGCCAGGTCACCAACATCAGCAGGATATATCCTCAATAGCCGGAGCAGTGCGTCATTCACGCTTGTCCTGTTGTTTGTCTTCCTGTTCTTAAGGAGAAGGAAAGTCGACAATTCGGTGTGCCTTGAGGAATACAGGTCCAGACAGACCCATTCTTAATGAGCTTATCTCAAACCGAGCGCTGTAACCAGGCCCTCGACAACCATTTTGTTGCTGGGAAGCGGGTTAATCAAGTACGAGAGTTCCGATTTCCATTTCATCAAATTCAAAGCTCCATTGATCTTGCGATGTAACATCTGACTGTCAAATTCTTCTTCCCTCCGGTTTATCTTTTCCCTTACCATAGATTCATCAGGTTTAATTCCGCGAATAACGAGGAGAAAATAAAGATCGTATATATCTCTCATTTTGTCTCTTTCGAGGACTGAAGCAATCTTCTCCGCAATGATCTCTTCTATGTTCATAACGGGAACTGTAAAGGTGGTTATGTCCTGGTATGCGGGAAGCAGATATTTTGTATCAGGGTTTCGCAACACGTCTTTCCTGACACTTACATCGATATTGATGTTCTGCATCTGACCCAGTCGTTTGCTCAGCGGCCCCTGAATCCTGATTTCAAAGTTGACGCCCGTTACCATCCCCTTCTCCTTATGTCCCCTGTGCTCCCTATGGATAACCTGATACTGAAGGCTCAATCTGTCCAAAGCCTTGTTAATGTTGTCAGTTATCAGCCTCCTCCCCTCTGGACTGTTTATCCCTGTGTATGAAAAGTCAAGGTCCTCGGAAAATCTGTTCAGGTTGTAAAAGTACTTCAGGGACGTGCCTTCCTTGAATATCAATTCGCTGTTAAATACTGTGTAAATCTCGTATAACAAGAGCGTAAGGAGGTAATCTTTTTCCAGCTGCCTCAAGTCCTTAAATCCGGGAGACTGCTCAAGAAGAATTCTTTCGTCTATCGCCTCTTTCCGCCCCCTGATTCACTATTTGGGAAATTCTCTGAATTGATCAGGAGATTCACCTTCTTTTTCACAATTTCCGAATTCATCCTACTGGCGAATTCCACCAGCCTTTCAACGTTTATTGTTTCTCTTCTTGTTGCCGTTGAGAATGCCTCCTGTACATAGGAAAAAGCTGGTAGATTCAAGTACAGAGAGTCAATTATTGCCTTTTCTATTGAAGCTATGTACACGTTCTGTACCTTGGTATACCCAAAGAATCTCTCCTTCTGAACACTCCTGAACTCAATTTTATTACCGTCCAGAGTGACAGGCCTATGTCTTTTCAAAGAGATTACGCTGAAAGTGGTCACAATCTGGTCGGTTATTGAGTAATATTGAAACGCGGCAAAAAGACTGATATAAGATGGAAACACAATCTGAGATGAAATTTCATAGAGATCTATTCCCTTTCCGGCCTTTATAAAGTATTTCCCCTTTTCAATTCTGACTACTTTTCTGTTCGAAGATAGCTGCTTGGACACGTATTTTTTTGGTTTGTTCATAATTTTTGCAGCGTCATTAAGAGTAAATACTGCCTTCCCATGGCTAGATAGCCCTTCCAGAATGTCCTGCATCTTGTTGTAGACCACTTATACATTATCTCCTAGTCTGATTATAATTTTTGTGTAACAGTATATCCATAAATATGGAGATATTGTTACACCGACTTCAAACCGGTCTCTCACCGTATGAACGCAACCATTCCAATGAGTGCTTCCTGGAATCGAAAACAATGAGCCATGTACGAGAAATCGTGGATAGAATTTATTCCAGGATTACAAAAAGACTTAACGGCCGTCATTTACACTATTCCCCTAAAAAAACTTTAATCAAAAACCGACTGGCCCATCCTGCAACGAAGTTCTTTAGATTCTTCATTTTTTTGTGTGAGTGGAATATACCTGTTTTCATTTCATGGGTCAGTGAAACGATGGGAAAACGACAATTGGCATAATTTGGATAACCGATAATAACAACGTGCCTGAGAAACCCCATGAAAAAACGAATCCGGGTATCCATTCATGGGCTTTTATTTGCATTTCGAAACCCAGCTTTCTTCGCTTTAACGGGTCACATTTTCGCGCTTACAATCGATTTCCAAAAAAGGCTCTGCTGTAATGCCAAAACTGCAAAACTGCACCGTATTTATTTTACCTGCATTTCCGTTTTATCGCCAGATTTTCGTTCACGCGGTAAATCGCCACAGTTTGCAAAAAATTTACTAATGATAAAACATAAAGTATATTATGCGCAATGATAGGAGCAATAAGATTTTCAGGACCGTAGCGGGAATGATAACGCTCCTGGCATCAGTGCTCATGGTAGTATATCTTCTCACTTCCGTGTTCCCCATAATTCCTGTTCAGTTTACAAAATTCGTCAACGCCACTTTCGTTGCGATAATATTGTACCTGATAATTCGAATAATACTGAGTTTTCTCAGGCGTTACCTGCAGAAATTTGTCAGTATTTCGGAGGTGCACCCCATACTTTTCCTGGCAAGTATTTTTGGATACTTTGTCATGGGAGTTTCCGTACTCGGTACTCTCGGGATAAATGTTTCTTCAATAATTCTTGGAGGATCATTGATAACAGTCATCATAGGTCTTGCCTCCCAGACTGTTCTTGCAAACCAGTTTGCGGGGATACTGCTTACGATCGTGCGACCATTCAAGGTTGGAGATTTTGTAACTTTGAATACGTGGCAGTACGGTGGATCATTCCCGGTTGTTTTTCCGAAATATTTTTCCGTCGACAGGATAGAAGCCACCGCTTACACCGGCAAAGTGGCTGACGTCACGATCAACTACACAGTGCTTGATCTGACAAGTGGCGATCGGGTGAAGCTTCCAAACGGCATAATTGTTCAGTCAGCAGTCATAATTCGGAAACCGGGAATAGTGGTAAAGGCGAGATATGAAGTCCCGAAGTATATTAATTTCGAAGACGCCAGGCCGAAAATTGTTAAACTGGTCAAATCGCTTGCAGATTATCAGGGAGACGTAAACGTCTCAATTGACGAAACTACACTCAATACGTACATAGTAATGATTGTTGCAAAATTCCATGTCCTGAATGCTGATCTGAAAAGAGGAGAGATTTTTGAAGGTCTGATAAAACTGATTGAACCCATGAAGGCAGATCGCTGAAGACCATCAGGTTTTACGTGGATTTTTGTTTCGTAGCGGAAAGACGGCACATTCCTACAGGCAGCGTTATGAACTCCTCTGTTTCACCATTTTCCCTGAGGATAATGAATGTCCCCTGATCTACTCCCTGCAATATACCATCTATCTTTGTGCCGGGAGTCAGATTTTCCTGTGACTGGTTAAGAATCCAGGCGGTCACTTTTAAACCGATCATATCGTTGAGGTTCATCATCAGATATGAACCAGACGCGGTTAAACATTGTCCTTAAGATCGTGTCCGTTTTCAGCACCCAGATTGTAATCCCCCATCATGATTACCAGGTTATGATTTCCGTTAACCATGTTAACGTCCACCTTTGGAAGTTATCATCTGACTGATGCTTAAACTTCGCGGATATAACCCTATACCCTCTATCCCGTTCGCGAATGCTTCAGGGATTGCCTTTTTTATTATGTTGTACGATCCGTTGAGATCCGCATGTATCCGTGTGCCACGTGCAGACTGGAATACACCTCTGCTTATTCTCCTGCCCGAGTATGTGTCATGGTGTTCTATGGTCTCGCTGTCAAGGAATGAACATCTGCTTGTATGGTTCTCCTCCCGTATCATGACGTTTATGCCTTTCTCTTCGGCC
>JAMDBW010000049.1:0-9601 GCA_023487765.1 Thermoplasmatota archaeon
CTGATTCCTCCCGATGAGACCCCATCCGTGAGGTTGGGGATGAATCGGAAAAATATCTGCAGAAACGACGGGCAGAGGCTTTCGTCGCCCGTCCGGACTGCGTTGCCCCGTAGGTCCGCATCGGGGTTGTTGGAAGGGGTTTCTAAACCATGCACGCTGAGACTCCGGTCTCTGTTTAATGCATGATCACAGTTGCCACGGCCTTGCGGAGCATCCATGGGTGTGTATGTATCTCTCCGATCTAACTTCTGCATATTTCTATGCCCCCTAATCAACCAGTTGCTCTCAAACCTCATGGTTCAAGCCCCTTCCGTCGGGGAGTGGTGACTGACAATAAAGTACTCTTTATGCTTCTCAAATCTACATGCTCAATAAAAGCTTTCGTGAACAGATCAATATTTCTTTCCAGTTCCATTTTATAATTAAATTTGCTCTCCACACCGGTCAGATACTCAAGTAATTCCGGGGTTTCCATTATCCCATGAATATTCGTCCCCATTATTCTTCCATTTTCTGAGATTGATCCCTCTGCGCTTCCGTTTATCTCTGCAAATGTTCGTTCGCTGCCATGCGTTCTTCCATAGTGTATCTCATATCCGTGATATTCAGCACGACTCGCTATGTGTCCGTTCCGGATCAGATATTTGACAGGTTTCACAATTTTCTCTCCGGCATATTCTGTGGAGCAGTCCAGCAACCCAAGTCCTGTGGTTTTTCCGGACTGAATCTGGAGATGTCTTTCGTCAGTTATTTCGTCCCCCAGCATCTGGAAACCTCCGCAAATCCCCAGTATTTTCTTTCCCAGGTCTGCCTGTTCAAGAATGAGGGTATCCAGTCCAGTCTCCCTCAAAAAAGCAAGATCCCGTTCAACGTTTTTGGATCCCGGCAGGATTATGCTCTTACAACGGTCAAGTGCATCCCTGTCAGGTCCGGATACAAACCTTACACCGATTCCTGAAAGATAGAGGGCATCCACGTCACTGTAATTTTCCATTTGCGGATATTTTATGACACATATTCTGACCCCTTTGACGCGTTCTGTGGCATAGTCCAGGGAATCCTCGCCAGGAAGCCTGAATTCGATATGGGGCATAACACCAATGAATTTTTTCCCTGTCAGCGTTTCCATTCTGGAGATTCCTGATTCCAGGATGTCTGTGGAACCCCTCATATTATTTATCATGAACCACTTCAGGAGTTCCGGATGTTCCATAAGTTGAACAGTTCCGTATATTGATGCAAACACTCCCCCTCTCTCTATGTCAGCCACCAGAAGTGCCGGAGTACTGTTGATGGAAGACACATACATATTTGAAAGGTCCATATTGTAAAGGTTTATTTCAGAAGCTGAGCCGGCGCCTTCTGCAACCACGATATCATACTCAGAGACCAGTCTTTCAAGACTCTGCCGGACAATTATCCTTCCATGTTCAGAGAGGAACCTGCCATAAACTTCATGACTCATTTTTCCCAGGGATTTCCCGAGAGCAATCACCTGAGATGTTGCATCTCCCTCGGGTTTGAGCAGGAAAGGATTCATTTCCTTTACCGGTTCGGTTCTGGCAGCAAATGCCTGAAGCCACTGGGATCTGGCAATCTCAAAACCACCTTCTATGGAAACGGAATTGAGCGACATATTGACTGCCTTGAACGGTGCAACTTTAAGGCCAAGCCCGGCAAAATATCTGCAGAGAGCCATTGTTATTGTGCTCTTGCCTGCGCTTGATGAGGTCCCTATTACCTGTATGACCTTCGGTTTCTGTGACATGTGTCACCCAGCCATGTTCAGAGTGCTCTTTTACCTTGAGGTCACGTTTTTAACGGACATGATGTTTCCAAGTGGTCCTGTGAAACCGTCAGGAAAGTGATATATACCTTCGGCAGGATTGACAGACGATAATAATGACTTCTATGGAAGAGATGCGCGGCCTTTTCGATGTGAGAGGAAAAGTGGCTGTGGTAACGGGGGCGGCTTCGGGTATTGGAGAAGGAATAGCATATGCTTTTGCTGCCAACGGAGGAAAAGTTGTGGCAGTCGACATCAAAGAAGATGAACTTTCTAAACTTGTCAGTAACCTGAACAGCCAGGATGCGGACGCCATAGCTGTAAAAGCAGACATATCTGACCCGGAAAGCGTAAAGGAGATTGCCAGGAAAGCCATTGAAAAATACGGCAGGATAGATGCGCTGTATGCAGTGCCGGCCATAAACGTAAGAAAAAAGGTCTTCGATTATACCTACGAGGAATTTGACAGGGTTATCAGGGTAAATTTGAGGGGCACATTCGCACTGTTGAAGGAAATCGGATTTGAAATATCAAGGAATCCGAACGGAGGAAGCATAATCGTCATGTCTTCGATCAGGAGCCAGATCGTTGAGCCCGGACAGTCTGTTTACGCGGGAACCAAAGCGGCAGTCCTGCAGATGGCAAGGACTCTGGCTGCAGAACTTGGTTCAAAGAATGTCAGGGTAAATGCAATTGGCCCGGGAGTTGTGGATACCCCTCTGACAGCACAGATAAAGAATGACAGGGAATGGTATAGCGCATATGCGGAAAAGAGCCCTCTGAAGCGATGGGCTTCGGTCAGGGAAATCGCAGGTCCATGCCTGTTCCTGGCAACACCTGCCGCTTCTTTCATAAATGGAACAATACTGTTCGTCGACGGAGGCTGGACTGGCATAGACGGGAGATACGAACCCAAGCTCTAATTAGAATTGAATACCGGAGCATTATCGTGATTCAGCGTGGGAGCTAATCTTTATGAACGAATCTGAAAATAAAAGTGCGGGGGAAAGTGAACAGTTTGGAAAGATTTATTCCGCATTGTATTTCTTCCTGGCATCGAGGTCACGAAATCAAAGAAAGGCCTATGAAAAGATTGTGAGCGACGTAGTCAGGCAAAATCCTGGAAGCGTGCTGGATATAGGCTGCGGACCGGGAATCGCCATATCCATGATTGCAAAAAAGTTGCCGGAAACAGAAGTTTTTTGCGTCGATCCATCTCCTGCAATGATAAAGATCGCCAGGAATAGATTTAAGAAGCTGGGATTGGAAAAACGAGTGATTTCTGATGTAATAGGCAGCTCTCGTCTGGGATTTGACAGGGAATTTGATATAGTTTTTTCCTCGCTGTCATTTCATCACTGGGCAGATCCGGTTTCAAGTTTGAAGAACATCCTTTTGAAATTGAAGGAAGGAGGTCAGATGTTCATTTATGAAAATTTGATAGGTGATTCAACAAAAGTGAATAACAAACATCCCGGGCATGGCATCTCAAGGCAATTTGCCGATAGCCTTAATTTCGACGGTTATGAAAAATCCGTAGAATTAACAGACAAGAATATAATTGTCAGGTTCAAGCGTTCGGAACAGTCTGCCTGAAATAAGAAGTATCTTTATCCCGCCTGGAAGGAACGAGAAAAACCCTGCAGAGATTGGTCAGGCTTTACAGTCTCCTCAGCTGCCTCCTCATGAGCCTTAATTTTAGTATCATAGCAGCAGTTCGCATGATTCGTAGCATTGCCATGTTCGATTCACAGGCTGCTGCCCGTGTCAGCAAACGAATCAGTGCAGTTGCCGTTCAAGATCTGTTGAAGTCTCTGAACCCGGCTGCAGCGGCTGTACGTCAGTCCCCTGCATTTTTGTATTAAACCTGGCATCAATTTTCCTGTTTGAATAAGTCACATGTGCAACGCACATCAGGATCTGTTATTTGTAACCACAAGATCACATGCATATAACTTGAATCGCTAGGAAATAGCGGGTGTCAACATAAAATGCAATAAAACTGGTTGAACGGATTCTAGCACTATTTCCCACTATGTCTATTTTATTAATAAAATTAAATAGGCCGGGAACGTATAATCGATTTACTCAGAGGTTAGTTTCAGTGTCTATCTATGGTCTTAACAAGCATCAGTGGCTGCAGGTACTTGCATCGTGGGGTGGCTGGCTTATGGACGGCTATACGACAATCGCATACGCATTTGTCGCTTTCGCTATGGCGACCGTTTTTTTTCCCAGCGGTCCAAAGGGCCTTGATGTCATATTGGCATTTGCCGGCTTTGCCGTGAGTGCCATAGCGAGATCAGTTGGCTCACTGGTGACGGGCAACTTTCTTGGAGATAAATTGGGCAGGAGGCGGATGCTCGTAATCACCATACTGTTCTTCTCTCTGTTTTCCGCTTCCAAAGGTCTCCTTCCGGGGTATTCAAGCATCGGAATAGCTGCCCCCGTTTTGCTTTACGTGATCCTGTTTATTGAGGGTATGTTTGCCGGTGCCGAATATGGAGGGGGGACTTCCCTTTCAATGGAAAGCATACCTCCCGAAAGGAGGAATTTTATAGGCAGCTTTGTTCAGAGCGGTTTCGGTCTTGGATACTTCACCATTGCCTTCGTGTTTGCCGGCCTCTCAGGTTATCTTGGCCCTGCATCGTTCGCACTTATAGGGTGGAGAATACTCTTTCTTACGGCCCTCGTTCCAGGCGCCCTGACCATACTGATCCGTGCCTTCACCAGTGAGACTGATGTTTTCACCGGCATGAAGAAATCCGGCGAAATTGAGAAGACACCGATTGCAGGGCTGTTCAAAGAGGCACCAAAAACCCTTATTTTCAGCCTGCTCATAACAACAGGCCTCCTGGCGGTGAATACTGCAACTTTCAGTTTCTATCCCAGCATCATGATTTCGAGTGGCAGGTTCACGGATAGCCAGATCGGG
Source organism: Thermoplasmatota archaeon (assembly GCA_023487765.1). GTDB lineage: Archaea > Thermoplasmatota > Thermoplasmata > Thermoplasmatales > Thermoplasmataceae > JAJZOM01. The sequence continues at coordinate 4,722 of JAMDBW010000049.1, forward strand.
GTTGCGGTGGGAATAATAAACCTCATATCATTGTTTGGAGTGTGGATTGGCGGTGCCCTCGGGAATTCCCTAAACGGGCGGAGGAAACCGATGCTGGTATATTCGGTGATATTCCTGTTCAGCATATACTTTATCCTGAATATCGGCTATGGCGCAGGACTTGGTCTATTCATTGCAATATTCTCAGTTCAGGCATTCATAGAAGCAATGATATTCTCCACTCTTCCAGCGTTTCTTTCTGAACAGTTCAGCAAGAAATTCAGGACGACAGCCGTGGGTTTTTCCTATAACGGTGGAGGGATTGTGGGTGGATTTGCCATATCCATAGTATTCATAATAAGTGGCTCCGTTGGCGGAGTCCTTACTGCCTGGATGACTGTCCTGTTCATATTCTCCCTGATCATGGTCCTTGGAATCGCGCTTTCCAGGGAAACGTGGAAAAAATCCGCCGACAGCAAATTGGAGGATGCCATTACACTGTGAACCGGTGATCTGTTTTGCTGATAAAGCTTGACACTGCAGACTTCACAACAGGCGGTCATGATTCAGAGACTGCCAGATCAGGCATAACGGCAGTATTCCCCATGAAACCAAACATCGCCGGGATATCACAACATGGCGGGTCTCCGGGAACCATGGAAACGGATATCCTCAGACCTCTTCACAGAAAAAACAATTCAGTGGACGCAGTTGCGATCTGCGGAAGAAGCATATTCGGTTTCACTGCAGTTCATGGAATCGTTAAGGAAATGAAGGAGGACGGGAAGGGATTTCAGGTAGGAAACCTCAGGGTTCCAATCGTCCCGGCTGCAGCTATATTTGATTTCACGGAGAACCAGGAGATGCCTGATGAGGAATGGGGAAAACTTGCCTACCGGGGCAGATCTAATTCAGTCCTGACCGGTGCCCACTGGGCAGGACGCGGGGCTACAGTGGGAAAAATCAGGGGAATATCAAACTGCACTGCTTCAGGTCAGGGTTTTTCACAGTACAGAAGAGGCAAACTTTACATTGGTGTCCTTACCGTTCTGAACGCCTTCGGGGAAATAAGGGATGTGCATGGGAACATAGTTGCGGGAGCCAGGGGAGAAAACGGGGAGTTTGTGGACAGTATTGAGTATGCAAAGACACATGGACTTTCTGCCGCAAGGATGAAAGCCAACACTACTGTCGGAGTGCTGATAACAAATATTGCAGGTGACACATCGTCAATGTGCAGGATGGCTGAAGCATGCAATTCAGGGTATGCTTCGCGCATATATCCCTTCAACACCAGCTATGACGGAGACACAATTTTTGCCGTGAGCACCAATGAAGTGGAGGAGGATATTGATACGGCAATGATGATCGCAAGAACTGTCGCCTCTGACTCGGTACTGTCAGTATTCCGAAAATGAGGTCCGGGATTGAATACAGAATCATGAAGTGATGCCAATGGGGATAATCGAAAAAATAGAATCTGCTTTTGACGACGTAAAAGACGAGGCGCTGGAATTTCTCAAGGATATAATCAGGATTCCAACAGAAAACCCGCCTGGAGACAATTATGTTGAATTTTCTTCCTTTGTATCCGGGAGACTTGAAAGGCTCGGTTACCGTGTTCAAGTAATCGAGCCGCCGGAGGAGAGACTTGCGAGTCTTGCTCCATTCGGTAAGGGTCGCAGACCAAGTGTGATCGCAGAAACCGGCGCTGGCAGGATAAGAATCGGACTCAACGGACACTATGATGTTGTTCCTGCAGGAAACGGATGGCAACGTGATCCCTACGATCCCGTGATTATTGACGGGAGATTGTACGGGAGAGGATCAACTGACATGAAGAGTGGAATAGCCGCTCAGATATATGCAGTGGAATTGCTGAAGAAAGCTGGCTCTTTTCAGGACTCCTCAATTACGGTGGAGCATCATATCGTTCCTGACGAGGAAACTGTCGGCAACGTGAATGCGGGATCCGGATATCTTGGTGAATTGGGCTACATGTCCGGGAAGCGCCTCAGATACCTGATTTTCACTGAACCCCTTGGTCCTGGAAATATATGCTTCGGTCACAGAGGTGTTCTCTGGGGTAACGTCAGGGTTTCCGGGAAAAAATCGCATGGGGCATTTCCCCTCCTGGGAGGAGATGCGATCAGAGCTTCATGCGACATCATTGAGAATTACTATTCTGTCGTGGATAGCAAGGCAGCCTCCCTTAGATCCGGGTATAACATTATTCCCGAATCATCCCGTTTACCCTCCCTGCTCATAGGGAAAATTAACGGGGGGACATGGGCGAACACTGTGGCAGACGAGGCGGAATTCAGTTACGTCAGGCGTCTCATACCGGAAGAAACGCTGGACGAGGCAAGAGAAGAACTCAGAACTGCCTTGAATCAGGCGATGGGAAAAAATGCCGGTTTGCGTGCTGAAAATATGGAGTATTATGCCGTAAACAGTGTATTTTCTGACAGGAACTCCTTCCTGATGAAGACGTTCGAATCATCAATAAAGGAGGTTACCGGGAAGACTCCAGGATTTGTTGTGTCTCCCGGAACCTTCGACATGAGATTCGCGGTGCCGGAAGGTGTACAGACCCTGAATTACGGACCAGGTTCTGTCGAGGATTCCCATGCAAGTGATGAGAGTATTTCTATTTCAGACTTTTTCACCGGCATAAAGGTTCTTGCAGTTGTGCTGAGCAGACTCGCCTGAGATGACGCCTGCAGCAAACATAATAATTGATAGAAACGTTTGTGCAGATGAATTCAGAATACTGAACGAAAGAAGGGGAAATATATGAAAAATGAAGGGGGATCGGCTGATAATAGCTATGTCACATGGAGAAGGCAGGACAACTGGAATCCACTAACAGTAACAGGAGCAAAGGATGTCAGTTTCTATGATGAAAACGGGAAGGAATACCTTGATTTTTCTTCCCAGCTCATGTGCGTGAATCTTGGCCATGGCAATGAGAACGTTATAAACGGTATTTATGAACAGTTGAGAACGCTGCCATATGTGGCACCCGGATTCATGACAGCTTCCAGGAAGAAGCTGTCCGGCCTTCTGAAGGAGATTCTGCCAGATAATCAGGTCAAATTTTTCTATGCCACATCCGGGACTGAGGCCAACGAGGCTGCAGTTAAAATTACAAGAATGGTCAAATCGATGGAAGGCAAGACCAAGATCATGTCCATGTATAACTCCTATCACGGCTCAACGGCAGCAAGCATAGGACTGACCGGCGATTTCCGGCGAATCGCAGTGGACTCCAGCGAGCGGGTGCCCGGTATAGTCCATGTCCCGCAGCCATATTGCTACCGCTGTCCATTCGGTCTCAAGTACCCTTCATGCGGAATCGCATGTGCGGAATATATCAATTATGTGGCCAGGAATGAGGGAAATGTGGGTGCACTGATCCTCGAACCGGTTACCGGAACCAACGGTGTCATCGTTCCACCTGACGAGTACCTGCCAAGGATAAGGGAAATATGTGACGAGAACGGGATGTTTCTGATTGCGGACGAGGTAATGACGGGTTGGGGCAGAACAGGAAAGTGGTTCGCAGTTGATAACTGGAATGTAAAACCGGACATCCTGACAACAGCGAAGGGAATAACGAGCGCGTATTTTCCATTCTCTCTCACATCTACGACCGCTGAAATAGCAGATTACTTTGAGAAACACTTTTTCGCACATGGCCATACCTACGAGGCACATCCTCTCGGAATGGCGGCTTCGGTATCTGCCATAAACGAATACAAAAGGCTCAACCTGATAGAGCGTGCAAGGGTCCTGGGAAAGCGCCTGACAGAAAGACTGGAAGAAATTAAGGCCAGACACAGGTCTGTAGGAGACGTAAGGTCAATCGGACTCTTTGCAGCCATAGAACTGGTAAAGAACAGGGAAACAAAAGCTCCTTTCAACACCTACGGGGAAAAAATAGAAGGAAAACCGCTTCTTGTTGATGCCATATCAAGAGCCTGCCTGGATAAAGGGATTTATGTGAGCTCGTGGATTTCACATTTGATCATAGCCCCTCCACTGATAATATCCGAGGAGGAACTGGACCGGGGCCTCTCCGTAATCGACAGCGCTATTTCCATTGCGGATAAGGAAGCAAACTGAGCAAGCAGCACCCGGTGCTCCAAATACAGTGGAAACAGGCAGGGTCTGTGCAGGATTCCGGAGTAAACGCAGATAAAGGCATCATTCCTGCCTCCCGGATATCCTCTTCGCCTGAAAAAACGAAACCGGCAAATGCTATGTTTTTCGACCCTTTACGGGAATTATTACTTCCGGGAATATACGATTCGATCAATGTCGAAAGTTATATATTTAATTCAGGTATTCAGCAAAAGCTTTTGTGTGATTGGTCAGTATGAGTGATCTTCTTGATGAATTTGAACAGAAAAGGGAGATTATCCGGAAGATAGTTGAGGAGCACATCAGGAAACGTGATGATGCTTCATCGGAGAGCCATAGGTTTGCCGAGGAACGTGATATTCTTAATAACAAGGTACGCGAAATGCGAGACGAGGCAAAAAGGAAGATCGCAGAGAAAAATGAGCTTATTGACAAGGTTCAGAAACTCCGTGCCGAAAAAGAAGAACATTACAAGAATCTCTCAGAATTAAGGAAACAGTACAGGAAGGTCAGGGAAGAGACGAATGTCGAGGGTTTCGACAAGCGAAGTTTAAGGGACAGGGAAAAGGAACTTCAAAGGCTGGAGATAAGACAGCAGACAACTCTTCTGGAAAAAAACGAAGAAAAAAAGGTAGTCTCTGAGATAAGGAAGCTTTCCAAAGAGATAAAACTGGCCAAATCCATGAGGGAAAAAGAGCTTGAAGGTAACGATAACATAAAGGATCTCACCCAGAAAATTAATTTTGAACGCAAGT
>JAMDBW010000049.1:9611-23052 GCA_023487765.1 Thermoplasmatota archaeon
AATGCAAGACGGGAGAGGGCATGAAGGAAGAGATTGATGCGATATCTTCCAGGATAACTGCACTCAGTGAGGACATCAACAGGAGCCTCCAGGAACTCGATGAAACAAGGAAGAATGCAGATGAATTCCATGAGCAGTTCGTCAAGTTCAGCCAGGAATCAACGAAGGAACACGAAGCTTTCATCCAGGCCAAAACTGAATTGAGAGACCTCGAAAAGGTAACATCAAGTTTAAGGACAAAGACCAGAGCAATAAAGAAGAAGGAAAAAGAAGGGGAATTGCAGAAAAAGGCGACTACACTGTTTGATAAATTCAAGAACGGTGAGCAGTTGACAACAGAGGACCTTCTTACCCTGCAGAAAGCAGGTTTCCTCTGATCCCGATTTCAGAATTAATTTTCTTCCTCTTCCACTTCTGAGGAGAGGGATACATTATAAACTCTTGATTCGCTCTGGAGGTTAAGCTGTGGTGCCAGAACACTTTCATGTATGACGCACTTCTGGCCTATCACTGTACCTTTCATGATCACTGACTTCACTATCTTCGCGCCATCCTGTACCCTGACATTATCCATCAGGATTGAATCTTCAATGTGGACATCATTTCCAAGCTGTGCATTGTCGTAAACGGCGGATCCTTTTATTGCAGTCCCCTCACCGATTACAACGCCCGTTCCTATATATGAGGGTCCCTGAATTTTTGATCCGTGAATGTTTCTCAGGGGAGTATTTATCATGAGTTTTCCCGACATTCCGTTTCCTGTGAACTCTTTACCATGTTTTTCCGTCATTATCTGGTTAGCTCTGATCATATCATTTGGTCTCCCGGTATCAAGCCAAATGCCCTCACCTATGTATCCATGTATTTTGAATCCTTCGTCCAGAAGCTTTGGAAAGAGCTGCTTAGCGAAGTCATAAGATTGTCCGGAGGGAATATAGTCCAGAATCTCCGGCTCTATTATGTAAAGGCCTGCATTTATAAGATTGGAAAAAGCCTCCCTGGGCGACGGTTTCTCAAGAAATCTCGTAATAACATTATCTTTCATCTCCACTATTCCAAACTGCGACGGATCGTCCACCGTTGTAAGGGCTATTGTCAGTTTTGATTTGTTCTGTTTATGGTGTTCAATGAGTTTTCTAATGTTAAAATCCACAAGTGTATCCCCGCTTCCAACCACGAAAGTATCGTCAATGAATTTCGAAATCAGCTTTATGCTCCCAGCAGTGCCTACAGGTTCTTTCTCAACTGAGAACAGGATATTCTGGTCATCCTGCTTGAACTTGATGACACCGGATATCAGGGATTCAAATTTGTACCCGGCAGTTATTATGGCGTCTTTTATCCCTGCCTCATGATATGAGTCCAGGACATAACCGATGCATGGCTTTCCGGCTATGGGAACCAGCGGTTTAGGAATAGAATAGGTTATGGGTCTCAGTCTGGTTCCTTTGCCTCCGGCCATCACAACGGCCTTCAATGACATGGTGGTTTAACTTCCGGGAACACATTAAAGTTATGATTTTGCACCATGTTGAAAAACACCCCCTGAAGTAATCATCTGAATGACGGTTAATGTTGGCGTCCGTGAGATTCCACTCTCTGTCATGTGCACAAATTTATATTCGCCTTCATTTTGCCAATCCCGATATGAATAAGAATCTGTATCTGGTTCCTTACTGGTTTCTTAACTTCACCATTGGGTTCGGCTGGTTCACCCTTTCACCGCTTGTCCCGGCCCTGATATCGCAGTATGAAGTTTCGCTTCCTTCGATCATTGAGCTGATTTCGCTTTACGGTTACACCATGGTAGCCTTCGCTTTGGTTTCAGGATACCTTGCTGCCAAGTATTCCGTAAGTGCCTCACTTCTGATGTCAGGGGTTCTTTCAGTTGCGGGCTTATTCATCAGGGCACTGTCAACCGATTACTCTGTACTGCTTGTCGGCCAGGTCATTGCGGCGATCGCTTACCCTCTTGCTCTCGGTCCAGTCGGGACACTGGCCCAGTCCATTAACCAGAAGAAGTCCCACATGATAATCGGCGTGAGTGTAGGAATACTGTTCCTTGGAATGTCCTCAGGGTCATTCCTGGGACCATATGTTTTCTCGGCTCTCGGAACAGTCAAAAATGTCTTCCTGCTTGACACTGTTCTTGCACTGATATCTCTGGCGATGCTCCCACTTGCCGTGAAAAAGTACCCCAGGGAATATGCCGGCCGGTCACTCAAGGGTTCATTCAGTCCGGGCATGTTAAAGAACTGGTATGTAGGCCTGATCATATCTTCATTCTCCGTTATGTTTGGCGTCATAGCCTCCTCTGAATTGATTAATAAGGGAATTTCCTCGTCCAACGCACTTCATTACGGAGGACTTTTCGGCGGCCTGGCATTCCTCGGATCAGCTTTGGGCGCAATACTTCTCCCGTGGCTCTTTGAAGACATGAAGAAAGTCAGGGAAGGCATGATCCTGACGTCTGTCACTGCTTTCGTCTCTCTTGCTGTACTGGCCTATTACCTCTCCTTCACATCTCTGATAGAAATACTTTCAGTATCATACTTCCTCTTGCTCTCGGTCCAGTCGGGACGGTTTCTTCGGTAACGCGTACTGGTCAATGGCAATGACGTCCACGACAAAGTACGTCACTGACCCGGCAAAGGCTGGACTGGCCACATCCATGTACAGTGTTGCAACAAATCTCGGAGTTGCATTCATTCCGGTTTTCCTTGGGCCTTATTTTATTGGCAACGGATACTCTGGTATTGCAATAGTGGTTGCCATGATCGCCATCGGTTTTATCCTGTCATTCTCTCTCAGAGTTATTCCATCGATTAAAAAGGCAAATGAAGACACACTTCCATAATTTTTTCTTTTTCTTTTGATTAAAATAATCATATTAAAATAGAGTCTGACAAAATTTAAATAGTTATATTAATACCTATACCTGCTGGTTGTTACTGGAGAGAAAATAAAATGGTAGTAGCTTATCCGTCATTTCTGCAGCCATATTCGGCTGAAGTCACGTTACTGTTGATATTTCTGGATGGACTTATGCTTGGTTTCGCCGTGAAAAAGGCATTTACCGCAGTTGTTCTCACTTTTGTAGGGCTTGTAATTGCCTATTTCCTCGGGCTCACGTTCGTTCCGAATGTATCAATATCATCAATTGTTCACGCCATTGAGATTTATGCAACCACGATTCACTTCGGGTCGCTAATAATATCATTTTCAATTATGGTTTTTATAATTGGATTCGGTATAGGAATGTGGAGAGGATAAACTGCATGGCCTGTGTCAATCCAAGTTCCATGACTCCCGATAAATTTTCATATAATTTTTTTGATTTTAGCGCCTGAAATAAGGCGTCTTGAATTTCACTCCACGTTGAATGAGGCTCTTGGAACTTCTATATCCCGCATCCGAGTGCCTGATTACTCCAATACCGGGGTCAGCGTTCAATACCCTGCTTATTTTTTCCTCGGCGTCAGCAGTGCCATCCGCAACGATAACGAATCCTGCATGAATTGAATTCCCGATACCTGTCCCGCCGCCATGGTGCACGGATACCCAGGTTGCTCCCGATGAAGCATTCAGAAGCGCGTTCAATATAGGCCAGTCAGCTATGGCATCGCTCCCGTCAAGCATTCCCTCCGTCTCCCTGAAGGGAGATGCCACAGAACCTGTATCATGATGATCCCGTCCAATGGCCACAGGCGCTGAAAGGATATCCTTTCTCACCATGTCGTTTATCATGAGCCCTATTTTTTCCCTCAGGCCATAGCCGGCATAGCATATCCTTGCAGGAAGTCCCTGGAAATGAACTCTTTCCTTTGCAAGTTTCAGCCATTTAACAAGTTGTTCATCATATCCGAAGTTTTCTATTATTGCGTCGTCTATTTTGTATATATCATCGGGTTCGCCGGACAGGGCGACCCACCGGAATGGTCCTGAACCTACGGCGAACAGGTCTCTTATGTAAGCGGGAACGTAGCCCGGAATGTCAAAGGCATTTTTAAGTCCGCCCTCCAGAGCCCTGGTTCTCAGGTTGTTGCCATAATCAAATACCTTCGATCCGAGTTCCCTGAACCTGAGAATAGCCTTCGTTTCTTTCACGATGGATTTGTAGACTTCCTGCCTGTATTTTTCAGGGTCACTGTTCCTGAATTCCTCTGCCTTCCCGACATCATACCCTTCCGGTATGTAACCTATATTTATGTCGTGAGCCGCAGTCTGATCAGATACTATGTCCGGAACGATGTTCCTGTTTGCAAGTCCTGTGAAAACTGTTGCAGCATTCCCCAGCAGTCCGACAGATAACGCTTTCCCCTCCTCAAGCGCTCTGTCTTTCATTCTTAACGCTTCATCCAGACTGTCTGCCCGTACGTCAAGATATCTGTCCTTGAGCCTCCGGTCAATCTTTGACGGGTCAACTTCAACTATTATCCCGACTCCGTTATTCATTGTGACGGCAAGGGGCTGTGCACCTCCCATTTCGCCGAGTCCGGATGAGAGGAACCACTTTCCCCTGAGGTCTCCCTGGCTGAACTCTTTTCTCGCAATGGCGGCCAGAGTTTCATAAGTCCCCTGAAGAATCCCCTGCGTTCCGATGTAAATCCAGCTTCCCGCAGTCATCTGACCGAACATTGTCAGCCCTTTTCTCTCCAGTTCCCAGAAAATTTCATCTGTTGCCCATCTTGGAACTATCTGGGCATTCGAGATCAGCACCCTTGGGGCGTACTTTGTTGTCTTGAAGGCTCCGACAGGTTTTCCTGACTGAATCAGCAGGGTTTCATCGTTATACAGTTCTTTCAGCATATTTATGATCTCGTCAAAACTTTCCCAGTTCCTCGCCGCTTTTCCTTTTCCGCCATAAACTATCAGGTTATCCGGATCTTTCGCAACCTCCGGATCAAGGTTATTCATCAAGAGCCGGATTGCAGCCTCCTGCTGCCATCCTCTGGCATTGATCTGTTTCCCTCTGGGGGCCCTTATGACTCTCCTTCCATGGGGTTCGGCTTCAAGATTATCCATATCCTATCGGGTTAGCATAGGAAAATTCAGGATTAAGGTTTTTCTCAGGACCAGATTGTACCAAAATCCTTATTGTCATTTGGTCATAAAATGCATATGGAATCCAAGAAAACACTAATTGTAGCAATAGTGGTCATTGCTCTTGTAGGGGCAGGAATATACTATGTTTACGGTGGAAATTTGTCAGGAAGCCAGAACGGAACTATGCAGATATCGGCTGCTGATGCAGGGTTGACAGGGGTTACCGCAGTATATATAACGTTTTCAAACATCTCTGTCCACTCCAACACATCGGGCTGGCAGAATATCACGCTCAAGCCTGTGACCATCAACATATTCGGCGTAAGTATGAGTAACCCGTCATTCCTGAACAGCATCACGCTGAAGGCCGGTAAATATACGCAGTTCCGGTTCTACATTACCGATGTACGCGCTGTTATTTCCGGAGTCAACATATCGATTCCAATGAAGGCGCCATTCGCGTTCCTGACACACCCCATTAACATAACCGCAGGATCAACTGTTCATCTGGTAATCGATTTCAACCTGCAGACCGATCTCCAGTTGACTCCCGGCCAGAACATGTTCACGCCAAACATCGGAACAGTAAGTGTGTCCTAGGGGCACACACCAGTAATTTTCAACTTTTATTTCCGGTTTCAATAACAAATTTTACCATTTTTACAGTGAGATATTGCTTTTGTCCGTAACCCCGGAAAGAAAATCACTCAACAGGCCAAGAAATTCATCCGGTGAATCAAGATAGGCCGCATGACCTGCAGATTTCAGGATTTGCAGTATGGAATGAGGTATAAGCTCATGGAACTCCCTGCCGACAGCAGGATCAATGACCGGATCGTCTTCGCCCCAGAGAATCAAAACCGGAATTCTGATGCTGGCGAGCTGTGGTTTAAGGGTGCCAAAACCGGCACTTCCGATCACAACCGCAGATTTGAATCTGTCAGGATGTGATATAACTGCAGACAGGGCAATCATCCCTCCCATGGAGGGTCCAACGATGCTTGTCCAGTTCCCGCCGATGTTTCCGGTAAACTCTTCTAAAAGATTTCCGGCATTTGACGGAGATGATATATCTGCCGATTCGTTCGATTCTGATTTCCCGAATCCCGGATAATCAATGGCATATACTTCGAAACCAAGTTTTGCTATTCTGTCCAGCAGATCATGCCTGAGCCAGTCCTCCGAAGTGAATCTCATTCCATGGGTAAGGAGGATCTTTCCGTAGCTCCTAGGATCGCCGGTGTATCTGTAAAAAACTTTTTTTCCATGCAGATTTATCATCTTTGTTTCTACTGCCATGTAATATAACAAATCCGACTTTGACACAAATATATTGCGTAATTTCCAGGGTGGATACTCCGCACCCGGTCCAAATCAATCACTTTGCTGAATCTGCTGATTTTTGACGCGTATAACAGTCATCGGTTTTCGATGGATAACATCCGGGAGGAATTAAACGCAGTCCTGCCAATTTCTCCTGTATTGTGGATTATTGGCGGTATGCGTGCAGCCGCAAAGGACGGTCTGTCATAATTCCTCATGGAATCAAACGCTGACATCATTGTCCTTCAGGAGTTCAAGTCGGAAGAATCCGGGATGCCTGTTGAAAGAAATATTGACCGGAGAATCAATTATTCTGTAGTTTCAGGCAAGTCTCGCTGCAAAGTCATTTCATCGGAAATACTGGTAGATGTCAGAGGCTCTGATCACTGCCCACCAAAAACGGTTCTTGATCTCTGAGTCTTGATCCATCTCTCACCAGGGTGTTTTCCCTCCCCTGGCCAAGGGAGATGACATCTACTGGTACTTTCAGTTGATCCTCTATCAATTTTATGTAATCCTTCATGGGCCCCGGAAGAGCTGCGAAATTATGTTCTTTGACCACGCTCTCACTGATCTTTCCCCAGGGCTTGATATCCGTATACTTAAGTTCCAGATCATCCATTTCCCGAAACGTTCTGGGTATGTAATCTATTTCCTGGCCATCTTTCTTATAAGACAGACATACCCTGATTTTATCCATTTCTCCGAGCGTATCCAGTCTGGTGATCGCCAGTGCATCAGCATCATTCATTTTTATGGCATATCTGAGAAGTGGAATGTCAAGCCAGCCGACTCTTCTAGGTCTCCCGGTTGTGGTGCCATATTCATGACCGAGTTCACGCAGATTATGGGCATCATCACCCTGAATCTCGGTCGGGAAAGGCCCTGCTCCCACTTTCGACATGTACGCCTTAACTACGCCAATCACGTAGTCCACCTTCCTGAACGGGAAACCAGCACCGAGTGAAAGGGCGCCGGCCAGTGCATTGGAAGACGTGACAAAGGGATACATTCCAAAGTCTATGTCCAGCATTGTTCCCTGTGCACCCTCAAAAAGAATGCTTTTTCCCTCATCATAAAGCTGCCTTACAGTAACTTCTGTGTATTCCATGTATGGTTCAAGAAGCTTTCCGCTCCTGAACAGGTCGAGAACCATCGTTTCTCTGGCAGAAGGACTTGAGAATTCAGTATCTTTCAGAAGGCCTTCCTTCATCCTGAATATAGTGTCTATCTTCTCCCTGAGTATTTCAGTGCTCAACAGGTCAACCATCCTTATCCCGGTTCTGGCATACTTGTCCTCGTATGTCGGACCTATCCCCTGCGCTGTTGTCCCTATGCTCAGTTTTGATCTTATTTCTTCTTCCTTCCTGTCGAGAATCTTGTGCATAGGGGTAACAACGTGTGCCATCTTGCTGATCCTGATGCTTGCCTTGCACTGTGAACCTCTTAGGTTGTCTATTTCCTGGTTCAATGCATGCGGGTCAATTACCATGCCATTTCCCAGAATCACAGTTTCACATCTCAGGGAACCGGAAGGAACCAGATGGAATTTGTAAGTCTTGTCCTTGACAACAACGGTGTGCCCGGCATTTCCTCCGCCGTTGAATCTGACAGCGACCTGAAACCTGTCGCTCAGGAAATCCGTAATTTTGCCCTTCCCCTCATCGCCAAACTGCATACCAAGAACAGCACTTATCATTTTTTTCACAATCCAAATAGGAGGACATTCCAGATAAACGGTGGCAAGTGGTTCCCCAATTGAAGTTTAGCATATATTTTGGGAATCACAGGGAAACAGTGAACGCCTGCGAAAGAATTATCTGGCTCCACTCACAATTCATAGTATCTTTGTTTATAATGTTTCTTACTCAAATTCCGTGGCAAACGAAGATTAAGACCTAAAATCAGTTAGACCTGAGATATAGTATTTCCGGTGTCTCACGAATTAGAAGAATTTTTCGCATCAATGGTACTAAAATCTTTCGTAGTAAAAAGAACTGCATAACGGGTATCCCGTTTTGCATTCTGACAAACGCGCCTTATCACACACAATATGATTTTCAAAGGTTCAAACTTTATAGGGGCTATGGTAGTGCAAAATATAAAAATCAATAAACAATCCCCTGTAGACGATCATGAGTTACATTAAGGTCTTGGAAGGCAAAGGTCTCGAAATCCCGAATAACCCCACCATTGGATATGTTGAGGGAGACGGCATAGGCCCGGACATAACAAAATCATCAATTTCAGTTATCAATGCTTCCCTGGAAGTGGCCTACAATGGAGATAGAAATATAGTATGGGAGAAGGTCCTGGCCGGAGAAGAAGCAATGGAGTCAACCGGTAAGCATCTCCCGCAGGAATCCCTGGATCAGCTGAAGAAGTGCGTTGTTTCAATTAAGGGTCCGCTGACAACGCCGATAGGCCGCGGCTTCAGGAGCCTGAATGTAACACTTAGACAGTATTTCGATCTTTACGCGAACATCAGGCCTGTCAAATTTTTTCCCGGAGTCCCTTCACCAGTAAAAAATCCGGAAAAAATGAACATGATCGTATTCAGGGAAAACACCGAAGATCTTTATGCAGGTATAGAGTGGAAATACGATTCGCCTGAAGCGTCAATGGTCAGAAAATTCATTTCCGAAAACTTCGCCATAAATCTGACGGATGACACCGGCATCGGAATCAAGCCGATAAGCAGGTTCAGATCAACGAGGCTGGTCAGAAAAGCACTGGCGTACGCGATAAAAAACAACAGGAAGAACGTAACGCTTGTCCATAAAGGAAACATTATGAAATTCACGGAGGGCGCGTTCAAGGAATGGGGTTACGAGGTTGCGGCAAACGAATTCAAGGAACAGACAGTCACGGAAGAGGAATACCTCAAGGAACCTGGAACTTATGAGGGTAAGATCATCGTAAAAGACAGGATCACAGACAACATGTTCCAGCAGATACTCACGAGAACAGAGGATTACGATGTAATCGCTACTACAAATCTCAACGGCGACTATCTGTCAGATGCTCTTGCTGCCCAGGTAGGCGGGCTGGGACTTGCTCCAGGAGGAAACGTCGGCGACGTTTACGCAATATTTGAAGCAGTTCATGGTACGGCACCGAAGTATGCCGGCATGGATGTGGCAAACCCTACTTCGCTTATGCTTTCAGGAGAAATGATGCTGAGACATATAGGGTGGAGCGAAGCTGCAGATATACTTGAAGAAGCAATTATGTCTGCTTACCGAGATCAGAAAGTAACTCAGGACCTTGCCAGAGTTCTTAACATAAAACCTCTCAAGTGCTCCGAATTCGGTGAAGAAGTCATTAAAAGAATGAGGGCTAAAAAACCCGAGTCCTGAGATGGAAATAAACCGAATCGATCACATTGTTCTCACTGTTCAGGATCTCACCCTGACAGTGAAATTTTACTCAGAAGTTCTTGGAATAAAAGTGGTTGAGTTTGGAAACGGCAGGAATGTGGCTGTAGGAAAGAAAAAAGGCAATCCCTGAACCGAAAGGGAACGAGATAGAGGGTATAGGGTTATATCCGCGAAGTTTAAGCATCAGTCAGATGATAACTTCCAAAGGTGGACGTTAACATGGTTAACGGAAATCGTAACCTATGTCTGATAGCAGCAACGGATCTAAATGACGTGATAAAACAACTTAAGTCACACTCTGTAAATATTATTGAAGGCCCGGCAACAAGAACCGGAGCAACCGGAAACATCAATTCCGTCTATTTGCGCGATCCGGATAGTAATCTCATAGAGATCTCGAATTACGAATAATCAACGCTTAATAATCGCAAGTTTTATCTCAGACATTTCTTCCATAGAAAATCTGATGCCTTCTCTGCCAATACCACTTTTCTTCATGCCGCCGAACGGCATAGTATCTATCCTGAAATCGGATGTGTCGTTGATCAGAACGGTGCCAAAATTCAAGCGTTCAATAGCCTGCATCGCCAGGTTGATGTCTGATGTGAACACCCCGGCCTGAAGGCCGTATTCTACATCGTTCGCCAGACTTATTGCCTCATCCATGGATTTTACCGGCATGATCATCATGACAGGGCCGAATATCTCTTTTTTCCAGACAGCGCTTTCCGGCGGGACGTTCTCCAGGATGGTTGGTGCTATGAAGGGCCCATCCCTGCCACCTCCGGTGATTAAGCTTGAACCTAAGTTACAGGCCTCTTTCACAGAACCTTCAACTCTGATTGCCTCCGCTTCAGTTATCATGGGACCAATATCAGTGTTCTCGTCCAGTGGATCACCAGTCTTCAACCTTGAAGTTATTTCGATTATTCTATTCCTGAAATATTCATAGACGTCGCTCCTGACAAGAATCCGCTGTGCGTGTATGCAGTTCTGTCCCTGAGATTCGAACGCTGCGTCAACGACAGACTCTGCGGCAGAATCGAGGTCGGCATCGTTCCACACTATAACCGGGGAATTGTTTCCAAGTTCCATGCTGTATTTCTTCACGCCTGCTTTCCTGACAAGTTTTTCTGCTGCTTCCGTTCCACCAGTGAATGTGATCATCTTTATTGCATCAGAAGTCAGGAACATGTTTGATATTTCTCCTCCTCCAGCACTGATCACTTCCTGCACTGCGTGATCCGGAAGACAGGTCTCTGAAACCAATTCACTCAGACGAAATGCAGAGACGGGGGCTAAAGAAGCAGGCTTGTTTATCATGGCATTTCCGGCTGCGATAGCAGGGGCTACTTTATGGGCAACCAAATTCAGCGGATCGTTGAACGGAGTCACTGAATAAATCAGTCCCACAGGGACCCTGTTGAAGAAGGCAATTCTGTGAATCCCTCTGGGCTCCACATCAAGTGGAACGGTTTCTCCGTGTGCACGCCTGGTTTCTTCCGCAGCAAACTGGAATGTGTTGGCCGCTCTCATGGCCTCTTTTCTCGACAATTTGATCGGTTTCCCTGCTTCGATACTTATGATCCGGGCAAAATCAGAACTGTTTCTCTTCAGTTTATCAGAGATATCCATCAGGGAATCGTAGATTTTGAATCTTGGTAGTTCAGTCATATTCCGGGCTGCTTCAATGCCATTCCTCAAAATTGCATGCGCTTCAGATCTGGTGGTATCTTTAATCTCAATGAAATCTTCGCCAGTGAATTTGTTCCTGACAATCATGCTTTAACATGCTTACAGCGTATTAAAAATGATCTGAGATTGCTGGTCAATATTCTGCTAATTTTGGGCATTATATGAATTCCATTCGACATTCTGTAAATATTCCGCAGGTAACACGAAATTAGACAACAAATCCAGAAAAATGATTTATGCAGCTTCGGTGCTGTCTCCTTTGACTTCATATTTCCACATGGGTAACTCGGAATTCATTTCCTCAAGAATGAATTTGCAAGCGGAAAAGGCATCATCAACTCTCCTTGCCCACACTGCGACAATGTGTGAATATTCCCCCAGGGGTATTTTGCCAACCCTCTGAACAATGTTTACGTCAGAGAGACGAAACCTCTCCATGGCATCGGTTTTAATTTTTTCCAGAATGGGTAAGGCCAGATTTTCGTCAGTTTCATAAGCTACTGAGTTCACGTCGAGTGAATCAGATAACCTGACAACTTTTCCGAGAGCTGATATTGCATTCCTCGCATCGGAGTCGGAAATCTCAAGCACCACGGAAACGTCTATTTTACTGACGACTATAGAGGGACTCATAACGCATCCTGTTTCAATGTGGTTGTATATATAATTATTTTCTGCAAGCAAATTCTTGAATGTATGGGTAAATGTTGACAAAATATATTTTGTGAAAGTTAAGATAATGTAATTTGCTTATAATTACAGTCTTGTTAGAGTTACCTAGATACTCCGCGATCGCTTCTCCATCTGCAGGCAATACATTGGCAATCTTCAGAGGTTATATGTTTCAATCCGTCCGGGGGGTCTCGAGGCCCTCTTCTATCAAATCTGTCACTCACTTGGTTAAAATACTCTGAGTTGTCATGTTCATAGTACTGGTATACGGAGTAAGCAACTAGGTCCGCTACTTGGATCATTCTTGTATCCACACCTCCGGCAAAATAAGGTATGTCCACCACATTGTTCACAGCACCATATCTAGTGCCTGACTCTCTGAAACCTTGAAATAGTTCCCGATATTTCTTCTCGTGAGCTTGATCCATGATGATGAGTCCTTTAGTGGGGCGCCTATGATTATACTGTCTTACCATAAATGTGTTAAATCTGGTGACAATGTCTTCAAACACAACATCTAGCACGCGTGTTCCCGCTTTGTAAGCTGAAATATGAAAACATGTTCCAAATGCTATAAGATTCGGAAACATCTGATTGCCAACCATTCTATACAACTCGCCTAACAGCTCACCTTGTCTCTTTACTCCCAGCTCTCTAAACTTCTTTTTTCCTTTAGCGATATCAACAGCATGGAAAGGTATCGTAGCTTCTATTCCAGGAAAGAATTTATCTTGAATCTGGTCCAAGGCTCTTGATAAAGTACCTATCTGACCTTCGTGAATAGCTACACCTGCCAAGACAAAGTTATTGTTTTCATTCCAATTACTGTAATCACCAGATTCATCTAAGTACAAAACGTACATATACGAGACTTAAGCCCTATCAGGCCAATAACCATTTATCCAGATACTATAGTTATTATATGCAGTTAGGTAAATAATTATATTTTATATGATTTCTCACCTAAAACACAGGATTCATGAACGCTTACAGTGTGTGAGGTACGCATCATACACGGATCGAATCTTCAAAAACGGCTCATTTTAACCGATAACCATGATAGGAATTTATTATCCATCTAACCGCATATAAGCGACACAGTCCAGATAGAGAAAAGGCAACCAAGCATGGGTAGATACCCATAACGGATTGCATTGGCAACCCTCTTGATCGCATTGTATTATCTGATTGTGGTATAATAAGTTACTGACATTTTGCTCATCAAGGGTCTAGACCATACTTTCCACTTTGTATAGATATCAAGTCGATTTCAAATAGTTTTGTTTTCTTTTGGTCTCTTCATCAGAATACTTGACTTCCCGAAC
>JAMDBW010000049.1:23062-27020 GCA_023487765.1 Thermoplasmatota archaeon
GCTGTTAGGCGAGTTGTATAGAATGGTTGGCATTCTCAACCTTTTGATGTTAGTTTAATGATCTTGTACGTTCTTTTTAACCGGATATGATCCCATGTCTGGCCAGGGATACGCGAAACTGGTCTTGGAGTGTAAATTCCCGTGGGCGAGCGTACGTCTCCCTTTCCTCATCCAGTACCCGGATAGGATGTTGTAGCATTGTCTGCGGATAATGTCAACGCCGGTTGAATATTTTCCAAAAACGTCGGAATAAAATTTGCCAGAATCGCCGGCCAATTATTTCCATTTCCTATCATGGAAATGGTGACTTAGCTGTTCGATACGAAGGTGTGGGCAATGATTAGGGAGATGCGCAACAGGGGAATGAAAATAACAGAGATAGCGAAGGAGCTCGGGATGAGCAGGCCGACTGCCAGGAAGTACCTGAAGTCAAGGAAGCCGCCGGAATTCGGAAAGAAGGAAACACTGAGCGAGATACCTGCAAGTGCTGAAAAGATAGACGTGATGCTAGGAACAAATACATTCCCTAAAAGATTGCGGAGTTAAGGTTTTAAATTCCCGGGATATGCTACTGCAATCCTATGGTTAAAATTCTTATTACTGGTTCTTTGGGTCAAATAGGTAGTGAACTTGTATCTATTCTTGTAAAACGGTTCGGGAAGTCAAGTATTCTGATGACTGATGTGAAGGAGCCTGCTGCCAGAAACTCTGAAGATGCGGAATTCAGCATTCTGGACGTCACAAATGCAGACTCTGTCCGCAGCATTATCAGGGAAAACGGCATTACGGACATTTTCCATCTGGCGTCGATTCTTTCCGCAGCCGGGGAAAAGAATCCCCAGAAAGCATTTGCTGTAAATTCAACAGGTACGTTCAACGTGATCGACGCCGCGTCTTCCCTTGGCACAAACAGAGTAATCATACCGAGCACAATAGGTGTATTCGGTCCTGAAACTCCCCGGGACAATGTTCCTGACATTACCATAACAAGGCCCACCACGATGTATGGCATCACAAAAGTAAGCGCAGAGCTGCTCTCTTCATACTATCACGACAGGTTTGGACTTGACGTCCGGGGAGTCAGATATCCCGGAATAATCAGTTATCTGACTCCTCCTTCAGCGGGAACCACCGATTATGCCGTAGACATGTTCTATCACGCTGTAAAGCACCAGGTATACACATGTTACCTCAGCCCCGGGACTACATTGCCAATGATGTACATGCCGGATGCCCTGAACTCTCTTCTAAGGATTTTCGATGCACCAGCTTCCAGCCTGAAGCACCGACTCGAATACAATATTTCATCTTTCAGCTTTAACCCTCACGAGCTATACGAGGCAATAAAACACCACATCCGGGACTTCAGAGTACGTTACGATCCGGACTTCCGGGAGGAGATAGCCAGAAACTGGCCCAGAACTCTTGATTCAAGCGAAGCCGTAAAAGACTGGGGTTTCTCGCCTGAATACGGTTTCAAGGAAACGGTGTCTGATATGATAGTAAATGTCAGGAAGATTCTTGATCGTACCTGAACAGTCGATATCTGGCAATAATGATTATTAGTTGACGATGAATGAGGTGCACCGCGAATTTGTGTTCCAAACACGGGAGAGGTAAAAGATGGCTGTTCCACTTGTATCAACTGCATTGAGGATGACTTACAAATCTAAGGGAAAGACCAGTCCGGCAATAAAGAACTTCAGCTTCAGCGTGAAAGATAACAGCATCTTTTCCATTCTTGGCAGGAACGGTTCCGGCAAGACCACATTCGTGAAAATTTCCACAACGCAGCTGCGGCCGGATTCCGGAAGCGTGGAAATATTCGGGCACGATGTCATTGAAGAAGATCAGGAAGTCAGGAAAATAATATCTCTTGTTCCTCAGGAGAGCAGGCCTTTTCCATTTCTTACACCCTGGGAACATGTTTACTATTTCCAGAAGATGAACGGCAATACAAGGGAAGGCTCCAAAGAAAGGGCACAATTTGTGATGGACCTTCTGGATATGGGGTCATACTGTGATACGGAATGTGTTAATCTCTCAGGAGACGGGACAGAAGCAGTTGACCATGGTTGCAATGGCTCTTTCCCTGGATTCTCAGATATATTTTCTGGACGAACCTACCATAGGGCTTGATATAATCACGAGAAAGAGGGTCTGGGAAGCTATAATGGGCGTGAAAAAGAAGGGCAGGACAATAATCCTGACAACACATTACCTGGATGAAGCCGCATACCTCAGCGACGAGATATGCGTTGTAAGCAGGGGAGAGCTTGTTAAACAGGGGACAATGGATCAACTGAGGTCTTCATTGAAGCATGACACAAGAATAATCATCAGGGATAGCGATTCCAGAGATAAACTGACAAAATACGGTGAAGTGACTCACGACAACAGGGGGACAGTTCTCTACACCGATCATGATGCGGTTGAGTCAATACTGTCGGATAGTTCCATAAGGAAAGACAAACTGGAACTCGGCCCCGTTGGCCTTGACGATGTATTCATATCCCTTGTGGGAGAGACTATAGAGGTTGATGAGAATTGAAGAATCAGATTCGGGCGATATCAAGTCTGAATGCCATAAACGGCTTTTATCCGCTTCTCAGGAGACCATTTGCCCTTGTTGCAGTTCTTTCCACGCCATTTTCGTTTCTCTTCTTCATATACCTGTTCGGTGGGCCTTCGAAAATACTCATTGCTTCACTAGGTGGCCTGTTGTTCACTATTGTGAATGCCGCCACCATGCTGCAGACGGACCTTCTTTTTTACAAGCTGGACCTGAAATTTCAACAGATGATTGCGGCTTCACCCGTCAGTCCAATGGCATACACTATCGGTCTGGCTACCGGAAATATCCTGTTCACCCTTCCCGGGCTCGTGATATTCATGGCCATTGTGATATATGTTTCACACATTGGCATATTGCAGATACTCGCTCTCTCAGCAACTCTGCTGGTAACGTGGATTATTTTCTCCATGTTTTCATTTCTGGTATCAACAAGAGTCAGGGAAATGAGAGATATATGGCCTATATCAGTAATGTTCTCCATAATATTCGGCGTAATTCCTCCGATATATTATCCGATCAGTATTCTCCCACCGGAAATCCAGTACGTAGCTTACATGGTTCCGACCACGTGGGCGGCCCTGATACTTAAGGGAATAATCTACACGGGTTTCTCTTCCGTTGCGCTTCCTTCCGTGGTATTTGTGCTTGAAATGACGGGCGTTCTGGCATTTACTTACAGATTTTCTGACTGGAAAAATAACAGGACGTAATCCGGGTAAAATTTGTTTTTTTCCAGGCTCGAATCACTGCAGACACCTATCCGATGTTCACTTCGACGACACACTTGTTATTCCCGTCAGAGAACTTCTCCTTTATCATAAAGTTCTGATCAATGGAATTCCTGATTATTCCTGAGCCCAGGCTTCCGCATATTATCTTGTTGTTGTTCTTGGCGAGTTCATAGAAAATACAATTGTGCCGAACTATGCGCACAACATCGTCGGTGATCTCAAGCTTTGCATAATACCCGAGCTTGTTCAGCGTGGAAACGAATTCCTGAAGCTTTGAGATCTTGTCCTCTCTTGTCACGGAAATGGCAGAAATGGATTTCTTCCATCCGGATTCTGTAACAATTTTATCTGCAACTTTGCCCAGAATGAGATTAACCTTATCCCTTCCAAATTCACTCTCAATCTCATTGACAAGCATTGTCGCAAAAGAGATATATCTCTTGGGAAGGAGGCTGAGGCCCTTCTCCGTCAGCTCATAAAATTTCCTCGGCCTGCCGGCCCTTCCACCTCTGAAGAAAGAATGCACATAACCTTTCATCTCCAGGGTTTCCATGTGTTCCTTTACAGCAGTCTTATTTATCTTGAGGAGATGCGAGAGATCGTCCATGCTTCTCTCGGCAAAACTGAGTTCCGTTATTATGTTGCCCTTTAC
>JAMDBW010000008.1 GCA_023487765.1 Thermoplasmatota archaeon
GGCAGCTGGAGTCCACCATTATGACCGAGATTCTCTGTGGTTGTGTCCCGCCCTCAAGGGTTTCGGGATTCTCCTGCAACTCCACCTTCTGGATATCTACGAATTCTGAAAGCTCCGGCCTGAGCTTGAATTTTGTCTTGGAATGATCAATACCGCTCTCCAGGTCCTTGGAGCATCTCTGAGGTTCATCCAGTCTTCCCCTCTCCTGCGGAACATAGGTAACTTCACTGCAGGTCATGCACTCAAAAGCCGCCTTTTGAAGTCTCGGTAGCACCTCGGTGTTTTTTCTGATAATGCCGGTAATGCTCAAAAGTTTGCCAATGTCAGGGCTTCTTAACTGACGTATCTCCTTCCTGAAATTGGTATCGTCACTCAGGCCGGTAAGCCTCAGGTTTATCCTTGTTACCTGAATGCGCTCCGGATGCACTATGTCCCTTAGAACCTCTTCACCCTGGGCGAAAAAAAGCTCGGGCTTCTCTGCTAGACCTTGGTCAAAACCGTTTATCCTGCTGAATTCTGATATGTCCCTGAATGCGACATAAATTGATTTTTCCTCAGGATAGACGTTGCTCAGTTTGTTTATTTTGTCCATGTATCCATATTCAGAGAAGATGCGCTGCCATCCTTCCCTGATTTTCTGGGGGTCATCCAAGAGGGAGCTAATCATGCCCTAACTGATTTACAAGCAATGAAATAAGTTTTGTGTCGGGTCAGGTTATTGCATGACTGCTTGGAAAAATTATATACTTTTCAAAGTATAACCCTTGCCTTGCCGTCGTAGCTCAGTCTGGTAGAGCACGTGCTTGGTAAGCACGAGGTCACGGGATCGAATCCCGTCGACGGCTTAGAATTAACTCGTGTGAGCGGCTGGTATTTCAACTGAAAAAAATCAGAGGTGTGTACTGCCTCTCTTGATTGACCATCCTGATAGCGGGATATAGCCAATAAAAGAGATAACATCATAATATAGCATAAGGTATATTATTAACAATGACAGCGAAAGAAGTCCTGAACCTGTTGCGAACTTTTAAACGATTCAGCGTCATAATAGTCCGGGAGCCTGTTTCTGCAACTAAGAGTCCAACCAGGACAAGGGCGGAATCAGGTGATGATCAGCGATCCTATGTGGTTTGGGCATTGTCCCTGTAAAAGTCAGAGAGCCGGCAGGAATGTGGCTGTAGGAAAGAAAAAGGGCAATCCCTGAACCGGAAGGGAACGGGATAGAGGGTACAGGGTTATATCCGCGAAGTTTAAGCATCGGTCAGATGATAACTTCCAGAGGTGGATGTTAACACAGTTAACGGAAATCGTAACCTTCCATCTCCTTCCTGTACCAATAGGGAGCTCCATTGCTGTTGAATTTGGGGCTGCAGGAAGTGAGCCAATCCTTTTTCGGCTTGATGGAGACTGTTGCGGTGCCAGGTTCCAGATCTACAGATATTTCATCATTGTTATGGCGGCGTCATGGTACCCCGAGGTCCGGTAAAGATTCAATGCGACATGATTAAATCCGAAAACATTCAGGGAAATCCTCTTCGCTCCTTCTTTCTTCACGAATCCTTCAAGTTCTTTCATCGATTCCTTCCCGTAACCCTTCCCTCTATTCCCGTCATAAATTACTATGTCCCATAGATAAGCATCCTTCAATCCTCTCTCCCTGATTTCGAACCATATGTCTCCGACTCTTTCGCACCCTTTGAAGATGTGCATTAAATAATGTCCGGGAGTTTCTGCACCCGTGGGAAGGAATTTCCTTACCTGTTCCTCTGCCTCTTCGTATGTCATCCCTTCACCGATGAACCCCGCCTTCTGCATGTCATACTTCCAGGATTCTACTGAATATTTCCAGTATTCCGGAAATTCGTCTTTCTTCATGTATTCAAAGCGCACCATTTTTGAATCAGGAACAAATGCAATAATAACATTTGCTTCACAAAAGCTGGTTATTTCAGTATGATGAAAAACCATTGCCTCAAATCAGTGTCCGAAAAAACCAACGACCAAAACTTGATGGTTTATCCGGATACTCTCCGCCAATGATTTTATTGCCCGAAAAGGAAATCTTTGTTGGACAGTTGAACTGAATGACATCAAAGGTCCCATAATGTGGATTGGGGGAAAATATTAGGGTAGAAATCAGGTCTCCAGGCGGATTTGGAAAAAGCATCAAAGGGCTTTCAGGAATTCGTCTGGAGTGATGCCTGCCTGTTTTATTATTTTCCTGAGTATTCCTCTACCAAGCTCGTTATGCATTGGCACAATCAATGACAAGGATCCTTTTCAGAGTTTGAGATGGCTTCCCCTCTGGCTGGAAACAGTGAAACCGAATTTGGAAAGTGCCTTAATCACTTCGTCCGAGGAAACAACAGGAAGTTTAGGCATTTACTTCTACGTCCATGATGCCCCGGGTAGTGTCTTCAGGTATCTCCTCCCCGTGTTCCTTGAGATCTTCTATGTAAAGTTCTATGGCTTCCTTTATGTTGGCCATCACTTCTTCCAGGGTTTTACCCTGGGTGAAACAGCCAGACAATGCCGGAACACTTGCAGCAAAGTAACCGTCTTCATCTCTCTCAAGGATAACTGCGTATTTCACTTTTAATCATCAGTAATTGAGAAATAAAGGTTTTGGATTTCAGCTTGATACTGCATTGAGGTTCGAAATCCGGACAGATAATTGCCAGCGGAACGTCCGGGACCATAAGGCTCCACACACCACCCATTACTGCCACAGACGGGATTGACACCGTACATGTCAGAAAGTGCCCGGGGATTGCTGATCCTGGATCATCTGAACTTCCCGGGATGAGTTTCTTAATGTTGCGCCTGACCCCGGGTCTATCACCGGCCGACAATATATTTACCCGGTGCGCCGGAGATAATATGGACAGCATCATAATGGTGTACGCAGGAACAGTCTCCCGGACTCCGTAACAGATGATGGAAGAAATGACAGGGAAGTTAATGCTGCTGGGCCTCAGTCAGCTCGATGTCGTTGAAGATAGGCAGTGATATCGGAGCCAGATCATGTCCCTGCTTGAGTCCCCTGACGATTTTAACCGGCCTGTACATACTCTTGAATTCTTCCCTCACAGCTGTTTTCAGTGGTGAGAACAAATCATCGCCAGCGTTTGCCAGACCTCCACCAACAATCAGGACCTCCGGATCAAGAATATTTATTATATTCACAAGCCCAACGGCGAGATAATAAATGGTTTCCTCAACTATTAGCTGTGAAAACATATCACCCTTCCGCTTGAATTCGAAAACTTTTCTGGCGTCTATTTCAGAAGGCCTCAGTTTGGAGAATAGCTGGGATTCGTTGACTGCAGTGATATTTTCTGACACTCTCCTTGCGATTCCCCGTCCTCCGGCAATGGCCTCCAGGCAGCCTCTTCTCCCGCACCCGCATACCGGACCGTTGGACATGACCACCATGTGCCCCAGTTCACCTGCTATGCCGTGTGATCCACGGTAGAGTTTCCCGTTCAAAAATGCACCGCCGCCTATTCCGGTACTCAGCGTTATGTAAACAAAATTATTCACGCCTTTTCCGGACCCGAACAGGCGCTCAGCGATTGTCGCTGCAGTGGCGTCGTTTTCAAGGTAGGCCCTGGCTCCAAATTCATCCTCAAGGACCTTGTTGACTGCAAAATTTTTCAGTCCCAGGATATTCGGGGATGAGAGCACCATTCCTTTTTCGGAATCTATTAAACCGGCAAAAACAACACCTATTTCGTCCGGCTTTTTCAGTCCAAAGTCGTCAAGCAGCTTCCAGCCCATATTTATTAAATCATCAGCTAATTTTTTTCGGCCAAGATGCCGGACTGTGGGTTTCCTCACGCTACCCAATATTTTCCCTGTATCGTCTCCGAGCACTGTTGATATTTTTGTTCCGCCAACATCAAAACCAAGAATATGTCTGGGCATCTGTTAACTTGATTTTCTGAAGCCATATAAAAGGTACCAATCACTGTACCTTTTTCACTATGAGAACCAAACCGTCTCTATCGATTATCTCGGCCTTCTCTCCGGCCGGAATCTCTGAACCGTCCCCGGACCTGGCCTTCCACTGAATCCCTTCCAGTGAGACCCACCCGGTGGGGTTGAGGTTCTTCTTAACGGTGACCTTCTTTCCGATCAGTGATTCTGAACCCGTAATCTTCCTGGATTTCAATGAGACCGCTATTCTCCTGATGAACAGGCCAAAGACCACCGCTATTGCCGCAATAGTGACTGCGGAAATATAATCCATAACTCCGAACGGCGAGGGAGAGTATCCCGGGTTGGATGCCAGATACGGGGAAGCCAGCATGAATGTACCGAAAATAGAGACCACTACGCCTGAAATCAGTGCAACACCATGACCGGTCTTCGCTTCGAGGAATATGAACATTGACCCGAGCAGGATCATGATTATGCCCATGATGGACGCACCGATTATTTCAGCTCCTACCAGGCCAAGACCAATCATCACGATGCCAAGCACGGTCAGGATAGCCGTTCCATGGTAAATATCGGCAAGTATGGCGATGGAACCTATGAGTATCAGGAGGCCGTCAACCACGCTATTACTGAGGAAGCTCAGGAAATTGTCATAATATGAAGGATTTGCCGTTACAACCTGATATCCGCCCAGATTCAGGCTGGTCAGCAGAACTGTCAGGTTTGGTGAATACCCGTTCACCAGCCCCGTGGATACTGCCAGACCCTCCGGATAAGCAACATCCTGAGAAACCATCAACCCTGCTGCCGTGGCGTTTCTTCCGTGCGCGTTGGCCAGCGAAATCATGTACGCTTCGAAGTAAGCCTGCGTATGATTCTGCTCCAGGGCAGAACCGCCTACCACAATGGGAGTTGAGGGCCCTATTGCAGATCCGCTGCCCATGTAGATGCCGTCCGTAGCCATCGCAATGTAGGAACCTGCAGATGCGCCGGCGCTGTCAGCCGGTATGTAGGTGTATACCGGTATTCCATGCTGTTCAGTGACATTTATTGCGTTCACGATTTCCAGCATGTTCTGCAAAAGTCCGCCGGGAGTGTTCATATCTATGATCACGGCACGCGTACTTGCACTGGAAATAGAAGCAAGCTGACTGGATATGAAATGTGAAGAACCCGGATCAATCTGCTCGTGAAGATTCAACACCAGGACAGTCTGGCCACTGCCAGCGGAAGAATTACCGGGCACTGCCAGCAGCATGAACAGAGCCATCAGCACGATTATTGCAATGGCTGTCTTTTTCATGATATCGTTATTTTATATTCTGGTATTTATTTTTCCATACAGGTAAAGAATCATTTTATTGAAAGTTAAGATAGGGTTGATCGATGCAAAGAATCCGTATCATTGATCTGGGAGATCTTGAGCATGGCAGGACTGTAGAATTGTGCGGATGGGTACAGGATACCCGTAAACTCAAGAATGTAGCTTTTCTTGTTATGAGAGATCATACGGGAACTGTACAGGCAACCCTGAAACCCGACGTGATCCGAAATTATGACGATTTGACGCAGCTGAACAGGGAATCTGTGGTGAAGGTGACCGGCCTGGTCGACAGGAAGTCCGGGGCCAGGAGCGGAATAGAGATTCAGGCGCAGAACGTATCTGTACTTAACAGATCCTCTGCCCCGCTGCCTCTCGGCATAAACGATCCTGTCGAGGCGGACCTTGACACCAGGCTGAACAACAGGTACCTTGACCTCAGGAAACCGGACAAAAACCTCATATTCCGCGTGGAGAGCTCAATCTTGTGGGGAATGAGGAAATACCTCATGAGCCAGGGATTTGTAGAAGTTCACACTCCAAAAATTGTGGCATCTGCGACAGAAGGAGGCGCCGATCTTTTCAGAGTACAGTACTTTGAAAAACAGACATACCTGAATCAAAGTCCGCAATTATACAAGGAAATCCTTATGTCTTCCGGAATGGACAGGGTATTTGAAGTGGGACCGGCCTTTCGTGCAGAGGAACACAATACGGTACGCCATCTTAACTTTCAATAA
>JAMDBW010000057.1 GCA_023487765.1 Thermoplasmatota archaeon
TTGCCATTGCGGTGTGTTTCTGCCGTCGAATCAGTCTAAAAAGTTAAATAACGAACACAGATATACATTCAATGTGGGATTCTGCCATACAGTGGCTAATTATAATCGTCGCAGTACTGGTTCTTTTCGGCAGCACCAAAAAGATTCCGGATTTTGCCAGAAATCTTGGTAGGGCCACCGGGGAATTTAAAAGAGGCCAGGTTGAGCTCGAAAGCGAGCTTAAGAAGGCTATGTACGGCAAACCCGATACTCCAAAGGAAAATGAGGTCAACTACGTTGAAGCGGCGAAGAACCTCGGAATAGACACAACCAACAAGACCCAGGACCAGCTTTTCAAGGAAATATCTGACAAATTCAAGAACAGTGGTCAATGAAAGATGAGGACTTCCTACCGTTAATCTTCAAAAATCTGGATGAGCTTAGATACCGGTTAGTGCGTATCCTGGTTGTATTCGGGGCATTCTTTATCTTTTTCCTCTCCTTTTCATACACCCGGATTGTCATCCTGGGACACAATATCCCGTTTATAACGTTTGATGTTTATCACAACATACCTGCGCAATTCCTCGCCCTTCTTGAAGCTCACATTCTTCCTTCGGGCACACGGATCATAAGTCTGACGCCCACAGCCGGTGTAAGCGCGGATGTTTACATTGCAATGTTCCTGTCGCTTCTTTTCGCCATGCCGCACATAGTTTACCAGATTGGAAAATTCATAGGTCCTGCACTGAAGAAGAGTGAACAGCAGCTAATACGGACAATAACCATACCTTCCGCACTGCTGTTTGCAGCGGGTTCCATGATGGGAATATGGGTAGTTGCACCTGTTATTTTCAGGATTTTCCAGGACTTCAATGTGGGTCTTGGCGCCGAGTCAACGATGGGCATAATGAGTTTTGTATCGTTTCTTCTCATTTATGTCATAACCTTCGGAATTTCGTTTGAAGTGCCAGTTTTTATGTACGGCCTGACACGATCCGGCATAGTCAGTTCTGACCTGTGGTCCAGAAACTGGAGATATGCCGTTATAGGGGCTTTGATCTATGGAATGATATTTTCCCCGGGAGTGCTTGGCTTTACAATGATGCTCATGTCGCTCCCGATGATGCTGCTCTACTTTGCCGGCATATACTTTGCGAGAAGATACGAAAGAAACGCAAAAGTGACAGAATCAGAGCTTGTTCCTGAATCTCTCTAACTGGGTCATGGAAAGGCAGTCGGGGTCATAAATCCTGAAGAATAGATCATCGACTATGTTCCTGTACTGGGAACCGCTGTGGCCCGATTTTATCAGCCTTAGAAGCCTGGGTTCAACTTTGCCGGAATATTCGATCGACTGCCTGATGAAATTTTTATGATCCATTATTGTGGATACAAGACCGCTTTCCTTCGCCTGAACAGCGTCGAATATTTTTCCGGATTTTACGCGGGAGTAAACTTTCCCTGGAAACCTGTCAGGTATCTCTGGAATTATTCCGGTCAGGGACGGTATTCCGAATACCACTTCCGGCATTCCGAATCTGGCAGTATCGGAACATATCACTATGTCAGAGCATAGTGCGATTTCAAGACCAAGCCCGAGGGCAAAACCATTGACTGCACTTATGACTGGTTGTTCGCTCCTCGTCATGGCCCTCGCAATGGTAGTGCCGAGGGAATATGCCTCCCTGATGTGCATTTTATCCGATATTCTCCTGCAGTCCGCAGAGTACCCCATACTGAATGCCCTATCCCCTGTGCCGGTGATAAGGATTGGACTGTCGGCGGAAGCCTGCGCATCAGTAATGGCAATCAGCAAATCCCTTAAACCGTCGTTGTTAAGAGAATTGTTGACTCCGTTTGATATGAAAATGACATGTACTCCGGAGTCTTCCGAAAATGATACCAGAGGTGTTCGCTCAATTGACAACTGATAGACTATCCCTCAGGTAATTAAAATTTAACCTCGTAGAGAACGATCTAATACATGGTCAGATTGTATTTCCTGTCCATTCTCTCGTAGTCTTCCAGGGACTTTATTCCCAGAGTTTCCGAGATCACCTTCATTTCGCCGGCGTACCTGGCATCGTATTTTTCCCTGCCCAGCTTGAGCCTGTGTTCTTCCCTGTCAAAAAGAACCTGCTCACCGTGCTTCCTGAGACAGTGAATGCATTCAGCCGCCGATTCTTCGTCCTTTTTCAGGTGTGAAAAACAGTGGTCAAAGCTATCGGTCATTTATCATCGCACCTCTTGCCGTCATAAGCCGGATACCGGATATCGTAACGATCAATCGCCAGTTCCAGCAGATAGTAGAGAGATTCAAAATACTCGTCAGTTTCACCCGTCAGATCAAGTGTGGCACCGAGGCCGGGTAGTGAGGATACCTTCTTCCTGAAGTCTGAAAGCGAAATTTCTCCCTTCAGCAGGTCTTCCAGTGAAGTCAGGAATGACTTGAAATCGTCCATTTTTGATGACTTCTGGTACTTGAGGGAAAGTTGAACCAGACGTTTTCTGTTACTTATCACCGAAAAGGCGTCCCTGATGTCACCGTAAATCAGCGCACTCTTTATTATTTCCATATCTGAGATTATAGGCATATTTCATCACCCGAACAAGCCCGATGCAATGTTTATCACCGCCGGAAACCACAGGATCATCAGCGAAAGGACGACAGTTATGGAAGCGGAGGCATATACCGGCACCTTTACAGATCCTGTAAGATCGAATTCCTGGCCATCGACCGGGTCCCTGCCGAACATGTACATTATCACCCTGAAATAGTAGAATACCGATATTGCACTGTTCAGTATAGCTATAACTGCGAGCCACCACAATCCACCCTCTATCAGGGAGAGAAACAGAAGATACTTCGCAAAGAATCCTCCGGTCAGCGGAATACCCGCAAGTGCGAGCAGGAGAATGGCGAAACTCACAGCCAGTGCAGGCGATTTCCTGGCCAGGCCGGAAACGTCAGCAAGTTCCACAGACTCGTGATTCACAGAGTTCAGCGCTATAAATGAACCTCCTTTCATGAATATATAAACCAGAGAATAGAACATTCCGGAGGCTATTGCCAGGCCTGCAACGCCGGACGTGATATTCCCCGTGGAAGATACGACAGCCAGAACAAGTATAAGGTATCCCGCCTGGGCCACACTGGAATATGCCAGTAAACGTTTCAGGTTGTTCTGTGACAGCGCCGAAATGTTTCCGTATGTCATTGTGAGGACAGACAGGATTACGAAGAGGTAGTAAACGTCCCTGAAATCAGATGAAAAGCCCAGCAGGAATACTTTGAGTATCACGACATATGCGAGAACCTTACTGCCGGCAGAAAGGAAAGCGGATACAGAGTTTTCCGTCCCGTCGTAGGTATCGATTGCCCACTGATGCATCGGGAATACGGCCAGCTTGAAACCGAAGCCCACTATCAGGAAGATCAGGGCCATTGAAATCTCCGGCGTGGCTTTGGAAGCTGCCAGTATAGAGAGGTTGAAGGTGCCCGTGTCAAGGTAAAAGAACGAGGAGCCAAGGAGCACAAATGCAGTTGCTATGGTTCCCGTGAAAAAGTACTTCACCGTGCCTTCAAGGTTCCGCCTGCTCTTGCCAAAGCTTGCCAGGACGTATGTACCTATGCTGACTGCTTCGAACGATATGAACAGTGTTATGAGGTTGTAGCTGAATGCGGCAAGGATCATTCCGACTGTCACAAACAGGAGTGTTGCATAGAATATCTCGCTTTTCGCAGTTAGACCTTTCAGCGCAGGATAACAGATGAACATGGAAGATATGATCATTATCAGTGCGAAATAGAGGCCGAAACTGTTGAATACCAGAGTTCCGCCGAATATGGAGGTGCCCAATGGGGTGAACAGGTAAGTCAGTACCCCTCCCGCGGCAAGCGTGAAGAACGTTATCCATGAGAGGATGGTCTTATCAGGGTTCCGGGTGCCTATTGCAAGTATTATGAAACCCACAATACTTAGAAAAATTACCGGGACGAAATAAACAAGAGCGTGTAATCCCGTTGAAACTGCCAATATTTCTGAACTCATTAAATTATACCCCCAACATAGGAGACGAGCATTCCGTAGATTAGATTTGGAGCTATTCCCAGTACAAAGATCACGATCAGAGTCCCCATAAGCACTGCAAATTGATAACCGGTGACGTCGTGTATCTGACCAAGATTCTCATTATACGGCCCGTAGAGCGACCTCTGAGCAGCCCATATGTGATAGGATGCCGTTATTATCATCGAGAACACCACCGCGATGATCAGCCAGCCTATTGCACCGAACACGCCGACGAGAATGGAAAATTCACCGATAAACCCTGCAAGTCCGGGTAATCCGAGAGATGCGAGAAGCCCGGCCAGCAGGAATGAGCTCAGCATAGGAGCTTCCCTGAAAATTCCTCCAAGAGAGTGTACAGCCTCGTGACCTGTATTCTGACGGATCAGGTAGATAGATGCAAAAACAAGGGCCATGATAAGTCCATGTGCAACTATCTGGAACATTCCTCCCGCCAGTTCAAGTGTCGCCTGATAACCGGTCTCGATAAGCCCTGCACCGAAGGAAAGGGTCACAAAGCCCATCGCCCCGGCACTTGCATATGCCATCATACGCTTGAGGCTCTGCTGCATCATCGCAGCCAGCGAGAAGTAGAGCAGACTTATTATACCGAGATAGATCAGAATGGTCAGGATTCCAGACCCGAGTGAAGAGTATACCGGCATGAGAATCCCGAACAGGCCGTAGCCTCCCATGAGCGAAAGCCCTCCGGCAAGTATGACGGTTCCTGGATACGGGGAGGCGTCGTAAGTATCCGGCAACCATGAATGAACCGGGAAGGATGGCATTTTCACGAGAAAAGCGAGAAGAAAACCGAAGAATGCAAGATATCTCCAGAAAACCGGTATCTGAGAGATGTACCTGTTCACCATCAACTGGCTCATCTCAAAGGTGAAGATTTTTGTAGCCTCGTAATGGAAAGTGTAGACCGTGAATATAGACAGGAGGAGAAACACCGAACCGATGTGCGTATACACGAAGAACTTGAGTGATACACTGTCCTTATTTTTTCCACCGTACTGCGCGATGATGAAGTATACCGGTATAAGCACCACTTCCCAGAAAATATAGAAGAAGAGAAAGTCCCGTGAGATAAGTATTCCGTAGAGGCCTGTCTCAGCAATTAAGATATAGCTGTACAGGGAGTTGCCGAATTTATTTTTCTCCGTTATCAGCAGCGATATCAGTATCACTATGGCCGACAGCAACAGAAGGGCATCGGAGAAACCACTGACTCCGAGAGAGAATGTTATGCCGATTGAGGGAACAAGGTTGTAGGAAGCCGCCGACTGGAACCCGCTGGCGTATGTACCGTGGAATCTGAATAAACTGTATGCGATGGTAAGAATCAGGACAATAGCAGATGATACGATTGCAAAAATCCGCCTCTTCCCGTTTATTGCAAACGACAACGCCGAAAATATCACTGTCAGAAGGAATATCAGAAGCATTAACAACTCAGAACACCCCCGCCAGTTCAACTATGATGAATATCAGGGAGATGCCCATGATGAGAATTATAAAATAGTTCTCCACCACCCCGTTCTGAATCTTTCTGAATATGTCTCCAAGCTTCAGTGCGTCCGAACCGACTTCATCAACCGATCTGTTGTATCTGTTCTCAAATAGTGTGAATCCTGCTGCCATTGAAACTATTACCCTTTCCGCAAGTATGTTTGTGAACAGATAGTCCAGGTAAAATTTGTTTTTCCCGACTTTGTAAAGAGGATGCCTTTAACGATTGCACTGCTG
>JAMDBW010000004.1 GCA_023487765.1 Thermoplasmatota archaeon
AGTACCATCGCTATAAAAACAATGAGGGTACCGATCCCAGTTTCAGCCTTATTGGCCTTAAGGCTGAAAGCTTTCCGGAGCTTGTTAACTCCTTTATATAGTGTACTATTCATTAGACACCTCAACTCTTTCTATGCCTGGGGTATTAATATGAATTTTTTGCATAGAAATAGATGTATAATAATGTAAGGAATTATGTATGGTTCAATGCATCATTCTATGTAGGTATGGCTTAATCAGTCTTGTACAGGTCCTTTCCACAAACTCTCTGGAACAGCCCGGCAATGTGTCTCAGCCGGAGAGTATCGTAGGACTGGGCGTTCCCGATGGCATAGGCCTCCAGTGAAGCGTCATCTGTGCGCTTCACTTTGCCGGGTACTCCTGCTATCAGCGACCTTTGTCCTGAAATGAAATTCTCAGTAACGACAGTTCCGGCAGCTATTACCGAACCTGTCCCTATATCGGAGCCGTTCATCACTATTGCACCCATCCCGACTATTATGTTATCTCCAAGATGTGCTCCGTGTACAACGGCATTATGGCCCACAGAAACGTTTTTTCCCAATACGGTTGCGTGGTTTATTTCCGTATGGAAAGTAACGTTATCCTGAATGTTCGAACCTTCCCCGACAGATATGCTGTTCAGGTCGCCCCTCAATACAACGCCGTCAAAAATTGCCACCCTGTCTTTAATCTCCACGTCCCCAATCAGAACCGCCGTATCCGCTATGAAACAATCCTTCCCTATCTTTACAGGCATAACATGGTATCTCATCATGAGATTATATTTTGGCGAAATCCAATACTTTTCACAATTGACAAAATTTATATCGTACCTGATATTTGTCAGACGAATGTATGATGTTCTGACACCTCAAATAATGTCTGGTATATCATGCAGGATCAGGGGTGCGTAGTTCTGTCAGTTCCTTACAGGATAACAGTTAGGGTCTCCAAGGAGACCATGAATCAGTTGGAAGAACTTGTGGAAAACTTCCAATACGAGACCGTTTCCGATATAGTAAGAAGATCTATAGATGAATTCATTGAAAGGAACTACAGAAAAGGTCCGACTACCAAGATAGATCTGGTTCTCCCGAAGAAAACAATTCAGCAGCTGGAGACTGACCTGGATCAGGGGTCTGCCATATCTCTTGACGATTTAATACGTGTCATTCTGAGGGATTACACACTCAATAAAGTGTCAAAGGAAGCCAAAGAAATATCAAAAGAAGAAAACGCCAAGTGATATCTCACTACACGGAAACTCATGCGGTGTTATTCGATACACGACATTAAACTGGAGTTCTCCATCATTGTAATTTAAGGTTTTTTAACATTCGCCGGGGTGGAATTCCCTTCGCCGGCTTGGCACAGTGCTTTTTTTCCGTAATTTGAGTTTGAGATTACCGTTATGGACAAGTCTCTTCCTGAGGTTCCAACAATATTATAAAACCTGCCAATATTACAGAGCAGATGGTTGTAATAAGGGACTCCGAAGCAACTTTGAAATTGTTATACGGAGACAACTTCGTAAACGAAATTCTGACTTTTTCCGGGGTTATAGGCTTCGGGGTTGAAGTGGAAGAAGGAGAAGTGAGAGTAGAGTTCAATCCCGACAGACCGGATCTTTTCGCTTTTTCGCTACTCAAAGGGTCCATGGACACATATAACAGAAAGAAGGGAAAGAACCGGCAAAAAATCAGTTCATCAAAAATAGCTTTCATTGTTGAGGAATCTGCCCTGAGACTCAGACCTTATATAATCACGTTCCAGGCTTCCGGTAATGGAATAGGGAAACATTTCAGGGAACTCATAGATTTCCAGGAAAAACTCCATCAAACTGTGGGAAAGGACAGATTAAAGGTATCGATAGGCATTCACGACCTGAAGGAACTGACACCGCCTTTTCATTATATTGCTTCCAGGGCAGCAGAAGTGAAGTTTACAACCTATGACGGCACGATATCCGGCTCTGCCGAAAAAATCCTCGAGGAGCACCAGAAAGGGAGAGAATATGGCAGCTTGCTACCATCAAAGTCTGAAGTCCTTATAATCCGGGATTCCAAAGGCGAAGTCCTCTCGATGCCTCCTGTAATAAATGGCAGGAAATCAGTAATTTCCGAGGGGACGTCGGATTTCTTTATAGATATTGAGGGGGTTGACCAGGTAAGCATCAGGAATGCCTATTTCCTTCTGGTCAATTATTTCATGAACCTTGGATTCAAGGTACTGGAAATAAAGCAGAACCTGGGTGGAATCAAGAATCTTGCTGAATTCGACAACAGATCAAACATGGTCACAAAAGTTGAGATAGGGGGCGTAATAGGACTGGACATCCCGGAAACCGAGTTAATAACGTTGCTCGAGAGAATGGGGTATGCCACGGATTTGGCTGGAAATTCGATAAATGTGAAGGTACCCGGCCACAGGATTGATGTCATGGGGCCGGTCGATATTATAGAAGATATCGCGAAGGCGTACGGATACAGTAACATCACAAACACGAAACCAACCATTGATCTTGCTGGAAGAGAACGGTCCACAAATACGTTTTTTAACAAAGTTAGAACAATAATGCTTGGTCTGGGGTATCAGGAAGTGATGGGTTTTGTGGTAATTGCCAGCTCATTTTATGACAATCTGAAATATTCAGGTTCAGCTGAAATCCTGAACCCGAAGAGCCTCGATTTCAGCGTTATCCGGGACAGGCTTTATCTGGGAATCATGGATTTCTTCAGGCTTAATTCCAGAAGGAATCTCCCGCAAAGAGTATTTGAAATTGGCAGCGTACTGGTGGGGATGGAACAACACACTAATTTGTGCATCGCGATAGAAAATTCCCGTTCCAATTTCTCGGACATCAAGCAGATTCTGGAAAGTCTGGCGGCCCGTCTTGGTATCACTGAACTCAAAATAACTCCGGGAACTGCAGAATCTCTTATATCCGGAAGAAGTGGCGAAATATCAATTGGCAACGTTGCAATAGGAATAATTGGTGAAATGCACCCCGTGATTCTCGACAAGTTCGAAATAAGGAATCCAGTAACTATGCTTGAATTAAATCTTACGCAACTGAACCTGATCCTAAATTAGGACGCCGTCTAGAAATATTTTTTGAATCTGCCTGGTGGTGAGGGTCATGCCAAAATCCAGCAGCACCGATTTCTTTATTTTCCTCACCGTGAAATTATAATTCTTCAGACTTTCCATCACTCTTTCAGGGCTGATGCCGGTTGCTGAGGCGACGAGTCGTACAGACTGTTTATCAGACGAACTGGTTTGTTCATCAAGGGCGTCCTTATTGCCATAGCTGGTAAGGAATCTTTGCATAATTCCCGAATTCAATTCAAGAAATTTACTGTTTGCAGCGAGTGAACAGCATGGGAAGTCACGAAAAAAATCGTTATATTCCAGTAAAGGCGTTACGGGTTCCATTCGACGCAGTTCAGAATAGAAAGGCTCCCATATTGCTATCATGCTATAATTTTCCGCGAGGAATCTCTTAACAGCTTTTCTTGGATCGCCAAAGGGCTCAATGCTGCCAGCTTCTTTGTGGAGCAGCACCTGTCTCACCATGAAAGCCATAGAGGAGGTTTCGGTTGTCAGAATGGAATCATTTTCCTGATTTTTGCTCTTAAGGATACCCGATCCTCCGGAAGCAACACCGGACAGAACCCTTATGTTATTTCTGGTAACGGCGGATAAAACCAGAGTTGCTGTGGGGGCGGCAATCAGGTCGAGTGAACCATTTACGAGGTCTTCAGTTATCTCAAACGTGCTATTGTAGAATCTGAAGTTAATCTGTTTTTGTGATTCTTTGAAAACTTCTATTACAGATGAAATAAATAACACGTATTCTGACGATCTCAGAAGGCCGACTCTTATAAATCCCTGGAGCGGGGCGGGATAATACTGTGCGTGATATATGCGTTTGTTTAGCCCCGCTTCCCTGTCCCTTATGATCAGGTTGTTCTGTTCTAATTCGGAGAGGAGTTCGGAGCAGTAGGACTTCGATATGCCCAGATTCAACTCCAGCTCTTTTTGAGGAATACCTTCTGATCGAGCTTTCTTCAGAATCTTTATGATCTGATGCCGTACCTTATTTTGGCGGGGAGGTATGTCCATTGTTCGATGAGCATCAATCAAGAATTATATTTTTCTCACGGACTAATCATAAAAAATTTAAACTCAGAAAAATATAGAACGTAAGCCGGAAATGCATCTTTTAGAAACTGAAAGTGTTGGAGACCTCGTTGGTTTGCTCGAAATACTTGAAGATATGGAGACATCTGTTGATATCGCAACTCTTGACGATTCTCTCGACGAGGAAAGAACCACATTGATCAATCTGCTGAACGACGCTGAAGCCCTGACTCTGGTGAATGTGGATCAGGGGGATGTGTCGCTTACGGATAAGGGCAGGGAATTTCTTAAATCAAATGTTACGAAGCGCAAAATGATCCTGAAGGAACTTTTAAGAAATCTTGAGCCATTTCATTCCATAATCAAGAAGTTCAGGAGCCTGAAGATTAATGACATGGACAAAGAGGAATTCGAGGAATTCCTTGCTGACAATTTCCCCTCTGAAGACATCAGTTCAACTCTCAGACTGATTCTCAACTGGGGAAGGTATGCAAAGTTGATAGATTATGATCCGGATCACGAAAGGCTGGTTTATGTTGTTTGAATCATCGATCAGAATTTATCAAAAAATGTGAATTCAACAACCTTCCGGTTAGTTTTTTATATGTAGATTATATTAGAGCATCTCAGGTACGACGTTAATGGATATACAGCTCGAGCCCAAAAATACAATCAGTTCAAACATTTCAAAGCATGCAGAAACCATCGTTGTTGGAGTACTTGTAGCATTCTACCTGTTCATTTCCAACTATTTCTACTGGGGTGCAACATTTTCTAACGGCGGCGGTATTTCTACTCTTCCGACATCGGGTGGCAGTGACCCGTATTATAATTTTATCATAATACTGCATATTCTGGCTACACATCACCAGCTTGTCTTCGACCCGTTGATGAATTATCCTCTGGGGACAACAAACCCCAGGAATCCATTTTTTCACTGGTTCATAGTACTCGTAGCTGAGGCGTTCTCCCCGTTTGTGAACGTTCAGACCGCTGCATTTTATGCGTTTGAAGAATTCAACGCAGTCTTTGGCGCACTATTGATTATTCCGGTATATCTCATCACAAAGGAGATTTTCGGGAAAAAAACGGCAGGAATAGCCGCTCTCCTCTATACCCTGATGCCGAGCAATCTCACCTCCGGTATTCTCTCTGGAGGAAGGATGCACACTCCGGAACTTATATTCGCTTTCTTCACAATATATTTTCTCGAAAAAGCACTGAAATCTACGCAGAAAGTTAGAATTCTCGAGAATCTCCGGGAATTCAGGACACTTCCGGTAAAAGTTCTCGCGTTCTATAACAACAACCGGATTCCAACGATTTATGCATTAATGGCCGGGGCGTCAATGGGCGGACTGATGCTTTCATGGCAGGGATACGCTTACATTGAGGCCATAGTATTGATATATGTCGCGGTGCAGCTAATCATTAACCTGATCCTGAAGAGGCCTACAGGTTACATTACTTATTATACTGCTCTTCTGGTCATACTTTCGTTCCTCATGGGTGCCTATTATTATCAGGCAATAGGAGAGGGCCCAGGCTGGTATAACGCGGAACTGGTAATCGGTATTCTGATAGTTTCATTCAGCGGAGTTATCAATCTTGTCGGCAGACGCCCATGGATACTTGTGATTCCTGTTCTGATAATGGTGTCTGCTGCAGGGGTTCTCGGGCTCTCATATCTGGCACACCCCCTGTTTTTGAGACTGATCAGTGGAGACGGATATTTCATAAAAACGCGCGTCTATCAAACCATAGCAGAAGCTTCAGCTCCGCAACTCGGCCAGTACATTGGAGGATTTGGAATTGCGCAGTTTCTGTTAGGAATGGCCGGCATAGGTTACTCCATATACCTCTTCATAAAGAGGAGGAGTGATGAGCTGCTCCTCATCATTGTTTTCTCACTGATCTCAATTTATATGAGTTTCG
Source organism: Thermoplasmatota archaeon (assembly GCA_023487765.1). GTDB lineage: Archaea > Thermoplasmatota > Thermoplasmata > Thermoplasmatales > Thermoplasmataceae > JAJZOM01. The sequence continues at coordinate 6,082 of JAMDBW010000004.1, forward strand.
AGGCTGCAAGATTTAACGTCACAGCGGCACCGTCGTACGCCATTCTCGGGTCCGCCATGCTTATCTATTTTGCAAAGACTGTAAAACTGGACGAGATAAAGAAAAGAAGGAGCTACGTAGCAAGTACACCGGCGAAAGCTATAAAAGGAAACATAAGCGGGCTACACGCGGTCTTTGTAATATTTGCAGTTCTTTTGATGCTGATTCCATCCGGCCTGTTTACAGTTTCAGCCTCTGTTCCTTTCAATTCGGCGCCTCAGGTGAACAGTGAATTCGCCAGTGCCATACCCTCGTTCCTTAAAAGCAACAATTCATCGAGCTTTTTCGTCGGCGGCCTTAGCTCTGGTGTAGCGAACTCATCTCAGCCGCTTAGCCAGTCATTTGCCTGGTTCAGAACACAGGACGCAAATCTTCCAATTGACCAGAAACCGGCTTATGTTTCGTGGTGGGATTACGGGTTCCAGGAATTGTATCAGGGTCAACACCCCACTGTGGCTGACGATTTCCAGCAGGGTGTTGAAGTCGCGGGACAAACGCTCCTTGCCCAGAATCAGAGTCAGATCGTGTCCCTGTTTATTTCACGCGTACTTCAGGGAAACTACGTTACAAACGGCAATTTCTCGGGAAATGTGTCTGCAACTCTAATCTCAGCTCTTGGATATCATGAATACCAGATCCTGCTGCAGGCAGAGAGAAATCCTGCACAGTTCAAGGATCAGGTCCTTTCCAATTCTTCAGTATTCGGTCAATATATTCAAGATATTTCCACGACAAATCTCTATTTCGCCTTCGTTAAGGGCGAACTGGCTTCGGAGTACGGTCTTCCGGTACTTGTCAATCTGTACCAGCAACTCATTTACGAAACGGGTGACAATATTAAATATATACAGGTAGACCACAGCCTTTTCCCCTCATCGGGACTGAATACCGGAATTTTCTACGCACCGTCCTATCTGACGGATACACCGTCCTACTCCTCAAACGGCGAAATTGTTCCCACGCAATATTACAATATCTACGCATCAACTACTAATGGTACATTCCCGTTAAACAAGCTTCCGCAGGGCGCAATACCAACCTCTTATAGCATTACCTATACTCCTCAATTCTACAATACGTCCATCTACCGGTTTGTTGTGGGTTATCCCCCTTCGACTGTTGGCGAAACAAACGGAATACCCGGACTGAATTCTGCAGCGAGCAGGAATACTGTCATGCCGGCGTGGAATATGAGCAATTTCGAGATTGTATATGAATCGATCCCGTACAATCCTCACAAAAATTATGCTGCACACCCGTCCGCCTGGACTCAAATACCTCTGCAGACAGCTTATATTTATCAGAAGGAAAACAAAGGCACAGTAGTGCTTTTCCCGCCAACCAACCAGTTCGTCGGTTTCACAGATCCAATAGTGGCATACTACCCGGGAGCAATCGTGCAGGGGAGACTCACCATGCCAGACGGGGCTCCGGTTCCGGGAGTGCATGCTACAATATTTGACCAGTATGGCATACCGCATCAGGTGACCACGACAAATTCTCAGGGGTATTACAACCTCACAGGTCTCCCTGGCAATGACACAGTGATATTTTCCACTGGAACCCTGTCCCCCAGACTTCTGATTGGCACCAACACTGTTGGAGTCAAACAATTTCAGGTGTCACAGAATCAGGCTAACAGAATTCCTACAAAATATAATTCCACATCCGGCCTGCCTGATTATTATTTCAATATCAACTTGAAACTTCAGCCAACAACAGTTTCCGGCTCAACCGGTTATTCTTATCAGCAGTACCCTGTACTGAAATCCGGTCAGAAGACACCCATAATCACAAACTCCATAAACTACGGGAATGTAATTCTGAGAAACACGCAATACGGGGTGTCATACAACCTCACCATAATTGGCGGGCAATACACCGTAAACAACATACCTCCTGGTTCCTATGAAGCAAGCCTTTACACAAACGGTCAACTGTTCAAGAACATACAGGAGGTCAACGTGAGTCTCGGAGGCAACGTGGTTTATAATCTCCAGGTGCCGTTTGATGTCATATTCGCCAACTTGAGCGTGAACGGTAATCCCGTGACCGGGTTATCACTCTCCGCAACCACCTCCGATGGACACGTCTGGGCTTCCAACGTTTCCAACAGTTCCGGTGTAGCGAGATTATGGGTAAGTCCGGGAAACTATTCGCTGACAGCATCCGGGTCTAACATTTCATCTATTCCCGTACAGCAGTCATTCAATGGGTGGAATCGGAATGCAACCCTGAATATTACTCCCAGGATTTCCGCTCCTGTTTCAATAAAACTTACTAATGGCGGAAATGCGGCAACTGTGGAACTTTTCAGAGACGGTCAGGTTTCGGAGGGAATCGCAGCCACATCTTCGGGTGGAGGTAAATACACTGCAAGTGTCCCGTATGGCATATATACTATCTATGCGGTCTCAGGCAATCTCTCTTATCTGAAGACGATTACGATAAAATCAGCCTACTCCCAAAACGTTACACTCCTGCCATCAAGCAACGTAACAATAACATCCAGCATGGCAGGAAAGGCACAATACTCCGGAAATTATGAAATTCTGAATGATTCATCCCCCGTACTGCTTGAGAATCACTTCCTGCTCAACCACACATGGGGCATGGAGATACCAATTGGCAGCTATTCGTTCGCCGGAGTTGGAATCACACCTGTTAAAATTATGTCCGGGTTTGAGCAGTTGACTGTGGGGGCATCAACGGCAATAAATATTTCCCTGAACCAGAACAGCACGATCTCCACCTTGACGTATGACACAGGCATCAGTTCGTCATACAATTCCAAGTCCGCCATAACGACCGGAATAATGATCCTCAATCATTCATCATCCCCGGTGTACTTCAGCCCAATTGGAAAATCCGGCTACACGCAACTGTATTACCCGTCTTATTTCACAAGTGAGTTCCTTACGGTGTCATACGTCGATTCATCATATGCCGGTTATTCGACAACAGTCAGCCCCGGGACGACGATTAACATTCCCACTTCTCCTTTGAATGTCACTACCAAGATAAAAATATCAGGGGTGAATTTTAATCCGTCGCAGCCGCTTGTTCTGAGTCTAACCGGTCCATACGGAGAAATCAATAAGACGCTGACCAGCGGCGTAGGAACCATCAGCATTCAGCCGAATCTTTATTCTGCCAAACTCAGCACTGGAACCGGCACACACATCGAACTGATGAGCCAGGTGCTTTCCATTCCTTCCAATGTCGCCGGTCAGTACAACATAACCGCCAGGGAATACTCCAGTATTAATGTGAAAAGTGCATCGTCAGTTCTCATATTTGACCAGAATGGTTCGCAAATGCCTTCCAACATTGTTCCTGATGGCACATACCATGTATACGCCTTCAATCAGTCGCTGGGTGTCAATATAAGCACAGTCACCGTGACGGGAAACATGAATCTGTCAGTAAAATACGCAGGTTATTTTACGGTTGATCTGACAAACAGCGCGGGATTGTCCGGTGGAACTTACTCCTTGAAATCAGCCTCAGGTGCAATGAACATCAGCACTTCGAGAATTCAGTTACCATCAGGTCAGTACAGTATCAACTACTCAAATAGAATTCCCGGTTCATCAGGTTCATTCTCCTACAGCGGCAGTACGAATCTCTCAATCACTAAAAATCAGACTGTGACTGTCCCCGTCAGTTCAGGGGAATATTTCGCGAATCTTACAGGGACGCTGACCTACGGTGGAAACCCATCTGCATATTCGACAGTAATGCTGCTGAATTCTTCGGGAGCTGTTGTGAACACCACACAATCTAATGTTAACGGGCAGTATTCAATGAGTGTTCCCACTGGCGACTATACACTGTACATAACCAACAGCGCGTCGAAAGCGGGTTATTTTGGCACATTGCATATCCCTGCATTTATATCCGGCCTGCCGATCAACCTGACTTTAAAACCTGCGTATTTTGAAACTGCAAGTGTGAATGTCGGTTCCAGTTTAATCAACAACAATGTTATCGTATCGGCCGGAGGCGGTGAATATTCATTTAACTCCAGCGCGGGCCAAATATTGCTGCCGCTGGGCAATTACACCTTTACATCAGGTATATCCGGTTCCGAGACCGCTTATAATGGCACAGTAATATCAATAAGTTATTCTGAGAGCAAAGGGGTATTCGTGAACGCTGATTCTACAATTTCTCTGACGCTCCAGAAAGTAATCTACCACGATTTCAGCGTAACTTTGAAATCTGCCGTGGCCAGCATTAACGGAAGCAGGGAGTTTACTTATAACTATAGTCTATATAATGCAGGTAACAGTGCGGAAAACGTTACTGTGGTTTCGGGTAGCAATTCATGGGCTTTCAACGAAACAAAGGCATACATTCAACCTGGTCAGGCAGTGAACCTGACGGCCAATGTTACGATGACGGGAAACGTGGCCGCCGGAAAACAGCAGATTCCCCTGAAGATTGAATACAACAGTGGCAGCAAGACACAATATCTCCCGGTGAATGTGCTACCAATCCATAACTATTCGGTGTCCCAGAACGGACTCCCCTTCTCCGACGGGAATAAGATAGTTATTCCGGTTCTTCTGAATAACACGGGCAATGTGAAAATTTCTGCTTTTATGGGAATCAATAATACGTATCTTGGACAGAACGGATGGAAGGGAACGATCCTGCTGAACAACACTAACGTCAGTGCAGTTATTCTTGAGTACGGGCAGTCTGAAACGGTGTATGTTTCACTGGCGCCTACTGGATCAAAAGGGGTGTTTCCGCTCACATTCAACATGACCACCTCAAACTCTACAACGGGATACAAGAATGTGACTCTTGGTATATCGTCCCAGAACGCCGCGCAGATTAGACCGTATCCTACCGGAACGAACGTTTATTCCAACTACACCGGCAACCCGTACCAGAACCTGATAATCGGGGTTATCATAATCGCAGGTTCAGTAGTTACCGGCCTTGCAGTTGCTGCATACAGGGGGCGTAAAAAATGAATAAATTAGCGGGAATACTTGGAATTATTTTTATACTCTTCCTCGCGCCGGCTGTTGCAGTAGGCTCATCATCTCAGTACGTGCCCCCATTTTCCTCTCAGATAGCCGCTCCATCTTATACCTCAACAGGACAGAATTTTGCCCTGTATGTTAATAACAGTGCAGGATTCACGAATTACTCTGTGACGGTGTACATGTCCGGAGAGAATCTTACTGGTGCGAGCCCGTTATCATCATACCACGATTTCAAGGCATCGAATCCTGACTTTATTGTTAACGTGACCGCTCCACTGGCATCTCAAACCATATATTTCCTGATTGTTTCAACTGCGGATTACGGTTCCTCGCATGTAGTGAAGAAGTCCTCCTATCAGATTAGCGTTATAACTCCAATCATATTGCGTGCCGAAGTCACGAATCAGGGGACTCAGCCGATATACAATCTCAGCTTGAGCTTTACACTGAGCGATTCTACAGGTATTGTTTACCAGGGAAGTAAGACTGTCAGCAAGATACTGCCCGGTCAAACCGTCTCAGTTAATCTCACGTACACAAGCAATCTGTTTAAAGACGGCGAATACAGTCTTAATGTTTCTTCTCAAAATTCAACGGTCAGGATAAACGGGCAAGGTAGCTCATCGATATCAAACTTTTATTACGGCCAGCCGCCGAATTATAACTGGATATTTTACATAGCCGCCGGTGTGGTAATATTCATGATCTTTTTCGCTCTTTCGGCTGGAAGGAGACCGACTGCTGCAAGCCGTCCGAAATGGAAGAAATGAAAATCAGCTTATGATGCTTTTGAGGGTCGTAAATTCTCTCTCATAAGCTGTTCTTCTACGTTGATTAGAAATTACGTTCTCGGAAATTCTGTACATTTTATCTATTTGAGCTATTCTTGCCGCTGATAGTGCATTGTCATGGATCTTGTGCGGGAAGCTGGTATTTTTCTCATCGACCACCGTAATTTTCAGGTGCAGATCTTTCAGGGTTTTTATAATATTATCTCTGTTAGGTGCATCTCCGTTTCCCACCTTTATTTCAAGATCCTTGTACATGTAAGAATTTATTATGCTGTGTATCTCCGCGCCCAGTTTGTCAAGGACGGGGCATTCATAAGCCTCAGTAAGTATATTGTCAGCAAACACCGCCACTCCCGGGTACGGACCCGGATCTATTCCAATGACAAGGCTTTCAAAGGAGTCCTTTGAAACAAATGTGCACAGTGATTTACGCAAGGCATCTTCCGGTTTTTCCGACTTAATCTGGTTTGTTAACGATACTTCATCCCTCGAACTGCTAAGGATCACAGAGACGTCCGGGGGCACATTCTCTGGCGACTCCAGACTCACAAAGGGCAGCTGCCATTGTTTCAATAATTGAATCACGTCATGGTAGAATTTAAAGTCCATTGTGAAGACTCCGATACGAGCCATTCATCTTATAATCCCTCATTGACTTAAACCTTTTCAGTACTGGAGTCGAAATTTAAAATTGGTCCCCTATCAGGCGGTTGGCGATTTCTACAAACTGTTTCTCTTTTCCCCTCGGTATGACTGCGCCTGCGGCTATATCATGTCCTCCACCTGAGCCACCCACCTCGCGGGCGCTTTCCTTCATAACATTGGACAGATTCAAACCTGCCTTGACCTGTCTACGGGTGCCGCGTGAAGAAACTTTTGTGTCGTGGTTTCCGACGTTAAAGCCAATCAGTGGCTTATCCTGCTTCAGGAGGTACAGCATCAGTATTCCGCTGATCGCACCGGCCATTTCAGACTCCGGCGCGTAAAAGTATCTTACGTTTTCCTCCTCGTATATGTCTTTGAATGCCCTGTACGTATATTCTATAAGCTTCGTCTTGAATATGCGCCAGTTGTTCACCATTTCTTCTCTCTGGGAGGTATCTCCAAGAAAATACACCACGGGTATGGAATTCGATCCGATTTTTGCATTCCCGTCGACGATGGTGCTAATTTCCTTTGAAGTAAAATCAATTTTATTAAATTTTATCAGGTCATTTTCTAAATACTTCAGCGCTTCCGATCCACAATATTGTGAAAGAAGTCTTACAGAGAGGAATTCAATGAGGTTTCTCTTCTCATCCTCGGTCAGCGCAAAAATTCCTTTCCCCGGTTCTATGCCAAGTGCCTCAAGACTGTTTTTTACGTTGTCCGGTTTACCTGTCAGATCGAAAAAGAAAGGGTCTGTGGAATAGGTAATACCATCCAGTATTGTCGATCCTTCGAGATTCAGGGTATGTTCATATTTGAGGTCAGTCCCGTAATGGTCCATTATCGTTTTGTTAAGACCGGACAAGCCACCTATATCCTGTTTATCAGATATTGCTCCAGACAGCATGAAAGGCAACAGGTCCGCATTTTGTTCATTCATGGCAAGGGACATAGCAAAAGCCATCGTGGCACCGCACGCTTCCCTTGTGCCGTCAATTCCAAATCTTCTTGCATTGATGTTAAGGCCCTTGAAATCATTATCTGCAAAGAAGTGATGATCAAGTATCACCACGTTGGCTGATTCGATTATATGCTGTGATTGATCCGATCCGGCGTCAACCACAATGGTAAATACATCCGGAAACTCGGCAATCCTCGCATTAAAGCTTTTGCCATCCAGACTTTTTATAAATCCCAGGTGAAACTTGATGCCCGCCCTTCTCAGTGCAGTGGTAAGTATTATTGCTGCGCTGCCACCATCCCCATCATAATGTGCCAGTATCCTGACATATTTATTCTCAAGTATCCGGTTTGATCCTTCCTTTAATAAATTATAAAATTCAGGATCGATTATTTCTTTCAGCATCTGACTATAAGACCCTGGCTAGATTCCATTCACGCGACAGGTACCCCACTCTTTTATAGTACTTGACGAGCCTGAGAATTTTTGCCATTAACAGCATCTGGCCCCTTTTGTTGCTGTGATCCTTGCTGTTCGCCTCGACGTGTTTCGAAACGTTCTGGTATTTCCTGATCAAATTCATGAGATCTTCCGGGACTGGATCAACAACTCCCGCATCCTTCAGGACAGAGCCGATTTTTCTTCCCAGCACTGTTTTTACTCCGGGTATTCCATACTGATCCCTGAGTTTTATCCCTATGTTTGATTTACTTGTTCCGGACTTCTTCATGTCAACGATCATCTTCTCTACTTCATCATTCGAGAACTGAATCCAGTCGGGTTTTTCCTGACCGTAAACTTTCCTTGATTTCGACTTTCCCCTCTTTCTTGTATGCATTCGTGCCATTTTGATCGTTATCCTTGAGTTTACCCTAATCGATACAGTATTAATTTACTTTTTTATCTTAAGGTTATCGATGCACTCGATAAAAACGGATCTAAAACGAAAAGATCACGAGTGGTCAGGTGTATTCAGGTTCAGCACTAAAGAATTATATCCGGTTAAAATTCTGTTACCGGTAGCGTTGCGGAAATGAGAATTATAGTAATTGGCGGAGACGCAGCCGGAATGAGCGCTGCTTCGAGAGCAAGGAGGAATTCGCCGGAAAGCGAAGTCGTAGTGTATGAAAAAGGTTCATATGTTTCTTATTCAGCCTGTGGGATGCCGTTCTTCATAGGTGGAACTGTCCCGGATTTTGACGACCTCATACATTATCCGTTATCCAAATTTACCGGGGAGAGAGGTATCGACGTGCATATCAATTCCGAGGTACTGGAAATCAATCCGGAAAGAAAGGAGGTGGTTGTCAGGTCCAAAGAAGGAAAGTTCTCTGATCATTATGACGCCCTCATTATAGCCACTGGAGCCAGAGCACGTATTCCGGATGAATTTTCAGGTCTGGAGGGAGTCTACACTCTCAGGACCCTCAATGAACTCAGGACACTGGAAGAGGCTGTTAAATCAGCAAGAGCGGCGGTGATTGTCGGAGCCGGATACATAGGTCTGGAAATGGCTGAGGCATTTGCCAGGCGCGGCATCAAAGTTTCAATAATCCAGAGATCGGAGAGGATACTCAGGGGTCTTGACAGCGAAATGATGGAATCGGTGAAGGAGACTCTCAAACGCAATGGTATAGATATCCTGTTGAACTCCCGTATAGATCAGATACATAGCAATAATAGAAAAATAACTGGTGTAACAACAGGTTCCGGATACATTCCGGCCGATCTCGTTTTTGTTTCTGTCGGCGTGATCCCGAACAGTGAAATTGCTGTCAATGCCGGCATCTTAACGGGCATTTCTAATGCGATTAAGGTAAACGAACGTATGGAAACCAGCATCAGTGGCATATATGCGGCCGGAGACGTTGCAATCACAAGGAATATGGTGAATGGAAAGGATACATATTTCCCGCTTGCTACCGGTTCAAACAAAGAAGGGAGAATTGCTGGGGAAAATGCAGTAGGCGGCAATTCAGAATATGCCGGCATCTGCGCAACCGAGGTAGTGAAAGTATTCGATCTGGAAGTCGGCAGAGTGGGCCTCACTGATGGAGAAGCACTGGAATCCGGTTTCAAACCGGTATCATCCACGATAACATCAACTTCGAAAGCTTCATACTACCCCGGCGCAACCCCGATTACAATAAAACTCACTGCTGATCTCGGGACGCACAGATTGATCGGGGCAAACCTGATTGGAAAGGATGGAGTTGCGAAACGCCTTGACGTCCTTGCATCCGCAATGTATTCCAGACTGACAGTGGAAGACCTGACCAAGATTGACTATTCCTATTCACCGCCATTTTCCCCGACCTGGGAACCCGTTGGCGTTGCGGCGGATGTACTTCTTGGTAAATTGAGGAGAATGGAAAATTCATGAATCAAACCGATCTCGAATCCGGATTTCAGAAAAGACCGGTCAGAATTAAGTACATGGAATCCCTTGGACTGCCATGACCGGGGTGATCCTGGCAATTGATTCCGGTACGACTGCTGTTAAAGCTACAATCTGGTCCAATTCACTGAGACTTATTGGATCTGCTTCAGAAAAAATATCCATGTCTTACGGAAATCACGGCATGGCGGAGCAGAATCCTGCAGAAATATGGGAAAAACAGCGGAAAGTTATCCGGGACGTGATGCTGAACACCGGCACCGAAGCGAGTCACATAGCTTCAGTAGGAATAACCAATCAGAGGGAGACAGTAATTGCCTGGGACAAACGTGACGGTCGGCCGATCCACCAGGCAATATCATGGCAGGACAGGCGCAACAGTTCTCTCGTGGAAGATTTCAGGTCTGATTATTTCTCATTTTTCAAATCCAGGACGGGTCTGATTCCGGACACGTATTTCAGCGCAAGCAAGATTCAATGGCTGTTAAGCAATGTTCCGAAAACTGCTGCACTGATAAACGAGAACAGGCTTGCAGTCGGGACAGTGGATTCATGGCTTGTGTGGAATCTGAGCGGGGGTTCAGATAATGTAACCGACACATCGAATGCTTCCAGAACCATGCTTTTCAACATTCATTCTCTGGACTGGGATCAGGAAATACTGGATATACTCAGGATACCATATGAAATTCTGCCTGAGGTCATTCCCTCAGCTTCTCACATTGCGGATACCAGCACTGAAACTGCAGGTTTTAGTGCTCCAGTATTTTCAATTATCGGGGATCAGCAGGCTTCGCTGCTGGGTCACGGTTCCCTGGCAAGAGGACAGACAAAAAGCAGCTACGGGACCGGGGCATTCTTGTTAACCAATACCGGCCCCAGTCCTGTATACGATAAGAATCTCCTCACGTCCATTGCTTTTACAGACGAATCCGGTGGCAGAAATTACTGTCTTGAAGGCACTATATTCATGGCAGGAGGATTGATGGAATGGTTGAGAAAGTCGATCAAAATAGATTTCAATGACGATGACGTTACTGACATAACGTCGAGAGTCCTGAAGAATCCCGGCCTGTATTTTGTGAACTCACTTCAGGGACTCGGTGCACCATACTGGGACCCGGATATGAGTGGTGCGATTGTGGGTCTTAATTATGCGACTTCCAAAGAGGATTTAGTGGTGTCTGCCATTGCCTCCATAGCCTACAGAACTAAGGACATCCTCAAGGCTTTCGAGGCATCCTTGAACATTAATATCAACAGTCTGCGGATTGACGGCGGATTAACAAACAATCTTGAGTTTAACCAGTTCCTGGCAAACATACTCGGCATTCCCGTAACAGTTCCTGCTAACCCGGGAAGCATTACTGCCAGAGGAGCCGCGGCGCTTTCGTTGTCCGTTCTTGAGCAGATTCCGATGGAAGAAGTCGGAAAATTCCTGAACGAATCCGGCGAATCCTACTCCCCCGGCATAGACAGGGCGACAGGTGACCGGATTTACAATGGATGGCAAAAGACCCTCAGTAAACTCAAAGACCTCTAAGAAACCGGGACAGGTTACTTCGTCTTTGAAGTTATGCTCGTCTGAATATATATTATATAGTATTTTGATACAGAAAAGTTAAAAAGCTGATATTTGTAAAGCAGAAGATGACTGAAAGTCAATTTTTGAGAGAAATGGATGGTCTGAAGCCAAGACGTTACCATTATTTCATAACGGCTCTGTCGGACATGGGTTATTTTCTGGACGGATACGATCTGCTCGTTATAGGTCCGGCCCTTATCTTCATAGGTCCGTTGTTTGGTTTAACCCCGGCAATGTCCGCGCTCGTTGGAGTGGCGACAATTATCGGGCAACTGGTAGGAGGAGCAATATTCGGGTTCGTTGCTGATATGAAAGGTAGAAAGCTGATATATCAGTGGGATATGCTTATTTTTGCCGCATTTGCGTTATTGTGTGCGGTTTCAGCCAATGCTGGTGAACTCATCGCCTTCAGGACGTTACTGGGTCTCGCAATCGGTGCGGACTACGCCCTGACATTATCGATCATAGGTGAATTTGCACCGGTCAAAGAAAGAGGGAAGCTTCTGGGAACGGGTCTCATGTCATGGTGGATAGGTGGCGCTACAGCCGTCGCTCTCGGACTGGCTTTGCTTCCTGTCGGAGCCAACGCCTGGCGCCTTCTGCTTGCAGCCGGCGCAATACCTGCCGTAATTGTGCTGATACTCAGAAGGCAGGTTGAGGAAACACCCAGATTTGCTGATGAGAAGAATGACACCAAAGAGATCTCTGAAATCAAAAAGAGATTCCATATGACTGCCAAGGAAGAATCAACTCTCTACGAAGAAGCAAATACCTCCAAGAATATAAATTACAGGAAAAGAGCAATATTCACATACACTGCCTGGTTCCTCAATGATCTGATATTCTACGGCGTCGGGATATATACTGTATTTCTGATACTGGAGCTGGGATATTCATCAAGTTCTCATTCAGGTGCCCTGACACTTACGCTGCTCCTCTATATGATAGGTATCGTCGGAACAATAGTATTCGTGTTTACGGCCGATATTTTTGGCCGTAAGAAATGGCAGGCTTACACATTCCTCGTACAAGGTGTGGCTTTGCTTATCCTGGGATTATTCTTTTTGGCTACAGGGAACCCCCCACCTCTGTTACTGCTATTCCCCATGTTTGCTATATTCTATTTTGCAAACGCAGGGGGGACAGGGCAGACAACCGGAATATTCGTCAGCGAGCTTTTCCCCACAAGAATGAGGACAACTGCAATGGGTGCCGGCACTGCAATCAGCAGGGTCGGAGCGATAATCTCAGCAGTGGTCTTTCCCATAACGTTTGCGCTATATGGAATCGTACCAATGGAAATACTTCTGTTCTTTGTGGGACTGTCAGGATTCCTAGTCACTATATTCCTCGGGGAAGAGACAAAAAACAGGTCGCTGGAGGGAATTTCCTCCTAAATTTTTTCAACTCTTAATTTTTTCATAGCTAATCTGAAGTTTTACGTCTGAAGAGTTTCCATCTGCTTCCGGATACATTCTATGGTATTTTCAATATTTAATCTGGATAATTCCCTGACCTTGCTTTCGCCGATAATTCTTATCAGCAGGCCGAATTCCATTTCGCTGCTCCACGAGACAGAGGTAGATTCACCTTCCGGCGAGGTCTCTACAGTGATAATCAACTGGATCGATGAACCCGCAACCCTTCCATTTGCGGATATCCTGGCCATATTTTCGGTTGTATCTTCATATTTCGCAATCAGTTTGCCGCTGAGGGTGGAGAGGTATGAATTTTCCGCCTTTGACACGTCAAGTTTGATTTTGCAGACATAGTCTTCTCCGGATCGCGTGTACTGCTGCAGACCGGGGAGGCAGGTCATAATCCTGTCCATATCCCTGAGATACCTGTTTACTTCCTGCACTGGCCTGTTAACGGTGAATTCGCCCTCAAGCAACATATCAGTCAATGCAGATGGAAGCCGCAAAGATTAAACTTAGTGCGGGGTTAAGTCTCTCCTCATCTATCGTTCCCCTTTTGTCTCCAAGCATTTTCAACAATTCTGGATACCGGCATTTGCCGGATCGGGAGAATCTTTCATAGGTGCTGTTAAGGTCTACCTTCTTTTTGCTCCGATCCCTGTTCCCGAACTTTCCTGTAACATAGTCTGCCGTCTGCTCACCAATCAGCCTTCCCGTAGTAAATTTCCCGCCTACCAGAGAAACAAGACCGTTGAGTCCATCTTCAGTGTGTTCTATTATCCTGAAACTTCTTGTTGCTTCCCTTGCGGATTTAGAACTATCGTCTACGAGTGGACGTATGGAAGAATAGATCCTGCTGTATTTCATCCCGCCGAGCGCAGGGATCATTTCATTCCCTTCTTCAACCATCATCTCAATATCCTCAGAATCCACTTCAAATTCCTCAGGATTGTCAACAACCGTTGCAAGAGTTCCGAGTATGGAAACTTCTCCGTACGGGAGAAAAATATCACCATCAGACGGTTTTCTCATACGGTTTATCACGGAGTTGACAAATCTGCCGTTGTAAACCGCCATGGATCCCACAGCCGGCATCAAAGGAGGTGTTTCCACCCCGGACCTGGAAAGCAGTCCGGAAGAATAGGGTCCAGTGGCGTTCACGACGTAATCAAAACTCTCCCTTCTGGTTCCATTAACGCCACTTACTGTGATCCCCTTCACCGAACCTGCTTCCACATTTATTTTCTCAACATTGCTGTTTGTGCTGATGGATGCTCCGTTCATCAGGGCTTCAAGGGCAACTGCCACGCTGAATTCGTAGGAATGGATGATCCTGTCCGGCACCCTCAGAATTTTCTGGGCGGAGGGATTCACAAACGGTTCAAGCTTAAGGAATTCTTCTGGCTGGATCTCCTCAGATAGTATGCCAAGGGCGTTGCACCTCCTTGACAAAATTGAACCATATTCTGCCTCCTCACCATTGAGCGCGACAAAATACCCTCCCGTGTCTTCCACAAAATTTGAAGCCATCTCAAAAATAATTCGGTTTTCATTAGCACATTCCCTCGCGGAAATCTCGTCGTTAACGGCATATCTGGCACCACTGTGTAGCATGCCATGGAAGTGCCCGCTCGTTCCGGAGGCTATGTCTCCTCTTTCGTACAGATGAACGTTAAATCCGGCATTTGCCAGGTAGAGTGTGGTGAACAGCCCGGTAATGCCTCCGCCAATCACTGCAATTTTATCGGTCATGATTACAGGAATTTAGATTGTGTCTGAAATATTTAAAGTATGCATAGTCCGGACAGGTGCATCGAACTCTGATCACGAGGGATTTCTCTTCCAGTTCGTGACGGTATCAGGCCGGATATGCAATTTTTTTATGCAGTAAAACCGGAACAGGCTTATAGTCCTGTAAACCTTCATATTCCCATGCACTTCCTTTCCGGCAACAAGTTTCTGATAATAGGTCACAGGGGGCTGCCTGCCAGATATACTGAAAACACGCTGAAATCATTCATGGCGGCTAGGGACGCTGGTCTGGACGCAGTGGAACTGGATGTACAACTTACGTCAGACGGTGTTCCGGTTGTATTCCACGACTTCGATCTCAGGAGGCTGGCAGGAATGAATAAGGAACTTTCAGACATGACCTGGAAGGAAGTGTCTGGAATCAGGATAACTGGTGAGGAAAGGATACCGACTCTGGAAAACGTGATCAAATCAATGGATTCCTTCAATTTTTTCATAGAACTCAAGACGATCAGGGATGACGGGACCATGATGAAGAATGATCTTCCGGACAAGGTTGTAAGTCTCATTCTGGAACATTCGTTGCACGACAGTGTCGTGGTGATATCTTTCAACCCGTATTCTCTTATGAAGGTGCAGGAACTGGATCGAAATATCAGAACCGGGATTGATTATGACAGGACCACTCTTCCCGTTTTTTTTCAGCAGAATAGAGAAAAAATCCACTCCTTACGGGATTTTGACGTGCTTCTGCCAGAACGCGGGTTACACTCAGATCAGGAGCTTGCTGTATTCATCAAAGGCGGTAGCACCGTCATACCATGGACTGTGGACGATCCGGACCAGGCCCGTCGTTTTAAAAAGTCAGGCTGTTCAGGGATAATAACAAATGAAGGGGATCATCTGATGCATGAAATGCTGAAGAATTAGGGTGTCCGGAGGCAGGAACGTAACCCGGTCAACTCATTCTGCAATCTTTTGCCCGGTGATGCCCCGGTCTTAGACTACACTGAAGTCTCTTTCATACTGGCAGATCAGTTCCATGCCAATGGACCATATGGTCAATTCTTCCTCGAATATTGAATACGCGTGGCCAAGCCCGTACACGGGAGACCTGAAGTCACCTTCCGAGAAACCGCCTATTATGGCGCTGGTATCTTTCCCGGATGCGTCAAAGATCCTTCTTATGTTTGTCTTATTCCCCTTTGGCGACAGAATCACCGGTTTCGAATGTCCAGTCATTTCCAGCAGCGTATTGAAATCACCGTCATGCAGCCTGATCAGGAATCCGTCCGGCCCCATGATCTGGCCTTTGTCGAACAGGTCTTCCATCAATCCTGCGAATCTGTTGTAGGATTTCGGCAGCCTCACCGCAGGATTCAATTCAATGATCAGGTTGTTCCTGGTGTGTATCCAGACCCTCAACTCTCCTTTCTTGTTCAATATGCTTTCCATTGCGACTTCCAGGAAATGGTAAACTATGTCCGGCCTTCCTCTCCTGTTCGATTCAGACGGAAAATACCTTTCTATGGCGGCGTGCATGAAATTTGAATCCAGCAGCAGCTTGGATGCCGGTTTCTTTCTTTTCTTTGCGTGTATCCTGATGGCATAGTCGTCGGCCATGATTTTCGGGACTATTTCAAGCTCGGTGTCAACGAGCAGGAGATTAAGCATGAACCACAATTCCTGCGAGAGTTAAAATGCTGTTCATTTATTAAGAATCCGGGGGGGGGCAGATCATATGGTTAAGTTGAAGAACGGACTGCTTGAGGTCTATACTGGAGATGGAAAGGGAAAGACCACTGCGGCCTTCGGCCTGGCTTTCAGGGCTATGGGATGGGGACTCAGGGTTTACATAATACAGTTCATGAAAATGGGCATATACGGCGAGAACAGATCGTCCAGGCTTTTCGAGGGAAAGCTCAAGGTTGATTATGTGGGAATGCCATACTTCATTGCATGGGAAGGAGACATACCTGTTGAGGATCAGCAGAAGGTCAAGAATCTGGTGATACGCCCAAAAGGCAAACCCCCTGAAGAATATCGGAATAAGGTCAGGAACGCCTTCGACAAAATGAAATCAGAAGTGTACAACGGTGATTGGGACATAATCATAATGGATGAGGTGAATGTGGCATTATATTACAATCTTCTACTGATGGATGAACTGCTGGAGTTCATAGACGGAAGACCCGGGAATGTTGAGATGGTACTGACCGGAAGAAAAATGCCCGACGAAGTGCTTGAAAGGGCGAACCTGATAACTGAAATGAGGGAGATCAGGCACCCATATTCACAGGGAGTTCCCGCCAGGAAAGGAATTGATTTTTAAGCTTTCCGGCACTTGAACATAGTCGGAGTTTGTGAGTTTTGAAACTGGAAAACGGAAACCTGAGGGATACCATTGTGGTTGCGAATCCTGGCACGGGAAAAACCTGGGAGATTGTCGATACCGTGATCGCCCTCCTGAGGGAAAAGGTTCCTGGCGACGAGATACTATGCGTTACCTTTACCAACAAGGCATCGGACGAAATGCGAAGCCGGATCCTCAAGGCTCTCAAGAATGAACCGGAACTGAGGAGTGAGGGTCTGCGGATATCCGTGAGCACTGTACACAGCCATGCAGTCCGAATGCTGGAATCACGAGGAAAGCCAGTAAATCTGGCATCGAACACAGTCCTCCGCTACCTGACATTCAAGAAATTCATGGAACTCGGAACATTTACTTATCAGGAGGATTATCTCCTAAATACCGTCACGCCGAAGGTGGAGAACGCCATACGTTATCTCAAGAGCTTCGGCATAACGCCGGACGGGATAAATCAGGAGAGGGTCATCGAACTTGTATGCAGGAGCCCGGATTTCCTGAAGAACAAAAATCTGGACGAGGCCCAGTTCAGGAGGCTTATCAATGACTTCCTGCAGGTTTTCAGGTTCTATGAGGATTTCAAGAGTGGCAGCAACCTGATGGACTACAACGACATACTCACGCAGTTCCTCGAAATTAACGATGTCAGGAAATACGCTTACGTTCTGGTCGACGAATTTCAGGACCTTAACATGATTCAGGCTAAAATAGCCCAGGTACTGGGAAATACAAGAATTTTCGTTGGCGACAGAAAACAGTCCATATTCGGATTTCAGGGCGGTAGCCTGGGTTCCTTCAACGGATACCTTCAGAACACAGATTTCAGAAAAATGTCCAAAAGCAGCAATTACAGGAGCACAGACAACATCCTCAGCTACGCGAAGAGCTATTTCCTGGCCAGAAGCGCCGAGAGTTCTTACGAAGATGAACTGAAGGAACTGCACAGTCAGGACCACACAACCGGCGAAAAGGTCAGCCTGTTCATTACAGAGAATCCCGAACGCGCTTCATGTGATATCCTCAGACAGTCTATGGAGGCACATAACGGTGAAAAGAGGGATTACGCAATAATAGTCCGGACGAATCAGCAGATATCCAAAATATCCTCATATCTTTACGACCTCAAGATACAACATTCATCAACGATGCCTCAAAATGCAAGTTTTAATGCATCCTCAGAAATTATTGCTTTCCTCATGGGTCTTTTTTCCAGTGACCCGGCAATAGTCTCCCGGGCGATCCTGACACCTTTCTCCGGCCTGACGATGATGGAAGCCACTACCTTATTCAGGGAGGTGAAAACAAGAAAAGATTTTCTTGACATTCTACCGGCGAATCTGAAAAAATACAGGTCTATACCGAGGGGTTACGATCTGATAAACAGTGTCCTCCACGAACTTGTACTTCCCCTGTCAGTTGCAATGGGAAATGATTACTACATATCCGCCAGATCCATCAGCCTGGCTTCGCGGGAATTTTTCGACATATTCCATGAATTCAGTGTCGAAGACTACTTCAATTACCTGAATTTTGCATCCAGCGAGGATGAGACTGATCTCATCAGGTCCAAAGTCAATCTCCTGACAGTCCACAAGGCGAAAGGGCTGGAATTCGACGAGGTGATCTACGTGCCATCATCTCCTCCCGGGTCGCTGGGCTTCTTCGACTCGATGACCTCCGGCATCATTAAACAGGTAACCGGCCTTGACGTGAATGAAGACCTGAGTGAAGAACCCCTGAGAATAGACTTTGTGGCAATCACCAGGCCGAAGCAGAAACTTAGCATTGCAATAAGAGAAAAACTGAGGGATGAATTCCTGGCAAGCCCCGATCTGTGTGATCAGTTTGAGATACAGACGGATCAGGTTACGCATTCCCGCAGGAAATTTGACGATGCGTATATGCTCTTTCTTTCCGGCAGATCAGATGGTGCAAAAGAAGTGCTGGAAAGTTCAAAAAAATGGCTGGCAACAAGGATTTCTGGCTATTTCGGGTCACTGAACAGCCTGTCCTATTCCCTGTTGAACAATCTGAAGGATCCGCTGCGGTTTCTTCAGCAGAATATCCTGGGGTTATCGCAATGGACTGAAGCTTCCAGATTTGGAACGATTTTCCATGAACTCGCTTCGGGTTATTCTGAAGGCACAGTCAGCGAAGAGCAGATTCCTCCCGAACATGTTCCGGACTTCCAGAATTTCAAGGCTGTACTGGAAGAAATCGGCCAAAACTACGAGGTCCCGGCAAAATATAATGAATACGATATCTCCATGCCGCTCTCTGAACTGTTCGACGGCATGGAAAGCTCACGTGATATCACAATCAAGGCAAAACTGGATGCTGTTTACACCAGCAGCTCCGGGGACAGGTTCCTCGTTGTTGATTATAAAACCTCCAGAGAGGAGGACAGCTCCTACTGGCACCAGTTGTGGCTTTACACCAGAATGATTCAGAAGTACCTCGATATCCCTCCCGGCAGTATCTCCGGCGGAATGGCATACGTCAACCTGCGCGGCAGAATAGATGTCGGGAATTCCCGTCGTCTGGAGATCAGGGAATATGAGAAGCTCGTGAGGAAGGAGATCGTGAAGGAAAGGATCGCCACGGTTCTGGAGTATATCGGGAAACCCGAACTGTTCATGGACGCTGTGCTAACCTGCAGGCCGGCTGATGAGCTCCAGGCGAGACTGCTGGCTTCTCTTCGGGACGTGTATAATATGTAGCTTTTATTCCGCTGCCGGCCTACACTTGCCTTCA
>JAMDBW010000016.1:0-6345 GCA_023487765.1 Thermoplasmatota archaeon
CCTGAACTGATGGACGCTTATCTCAACGGTCGCGGGAAAGTGATCTGCCAGGGAGAGACCGATCTCACTGAGTCCAAACGAATCATCATAAAGAGTCTGCCCTACGGCGTGAACAAGGCACTTTTCATTCAAAATGTCGCTGAACAGGTAAAGAATGAAGTCATAAAGGGTATCACCGACATCAGGGACGAAAGTGACAGGAACGGCATGCGTGTGGTGGTAAAAGTCAGGGATGAAGACATGCGTAATCTGGTGCTGAATCAGCTGTACGAGCACTCTGAACTTGAAACTTCCATAGGCATCATAAACCTTGTACTGGTTAACAATCAGCCCAAGACCATTAATCTTAAAGGTTTCATTGAGACTTTTATCGCCCACAGGCTTGAAGTCATAGTGAAGCGTTCCGAATTCGATCTGGGGAAACTGAGGGACAGGGAGCATCTGCTCATAGGTCTTATAAAGGCACTGGAAGATATTGACAAGGCCATAGACCTGATCAAGAAAGCGAAGGATGTGCCGATGGCCAGAGCTTCCCTGATATCGGCTTTTCAACTGGACGAGATTCAGGCAAATGCAATCCTGGAACTCAGGCTGCAGAGATTGACTGCTCTTGAGATATCGAAGGTCGTGGAGGAAATGGAAGAGGTCCGCAGGAAGATTCACGGCCTGGAAGAGATACTTTCCAGCGAGCCGAAAAGAAAAGAAATGATCAAGGAGGAATTGAAACAGCTCTCCAAGAAATATGGTGACAGGAGGAGGACAAAGATCACCTATAAGGAACTCAAGGACAGGAAAATTGAGGACCTTATACCGGAAGAGGACGACGTTGTAATACTGAGCGAAGGAAGCCTGCTCAAGAGAGTTTCACTCGAAGAATTCAAGGCACAGAGACGTGGTGGAAAGGGCATAATAACTTCCACAAGGAAGGAGGATTCCATCCGCAGCATGGTGGCGTGTACATCTCACGATGACCTTTTCCTTTTCACCAATACTGGACGGGTTCTCAAGATCAAGACGTATGAAATCGACAAGAAATCCAGGAAATCGGTGGGCGTTACCGCCTCAACATATCTCCCGCTGACCGAGGGCGAAACAGTAAAGCAGATCATGAAGGCTCCGGAAAACAAGACTTCGCAACTGGTTATCCTGACCAGGAAAGGTTTCATAAAACAAACCTCCGTGGAGACACTTTTTGCAATGAGGACCTCAGGTCTTAAGATAATTACGCTGGGAGAAGACGACGAGGTTGTCGGCGTCGAAACAACGGGCGGAAACCAGGATCTTGTAGCTATCTCCAGTTCCGGAAAAGCTTCTCTGTTCAAGTTGGCAGAGGTCAGGATTACCGGGAGGTCGTCAAGGGGCGTAAGGGCCATGAGACTGAAAGGTAAGGATTTCATCATCACAGGTTTCGTGGCAGAAGATGATCAGGAAATCCTTACAGTCTCCGAGAACGGTATCGGCAAACGCACCCCGATTAAACAGTTTTCCATACATCACAGAGGGACTTCCGGCATACTCGTATTCAAGGAGAGCGAAAGAACAGGCAGACTTGTCAAAGCTATTCCGGTCCGGGCCGACGAGCAGATACTTATAGTTACGAAAAACGAGAAAACCATTCGGCTAAAGGTCAGCGAGATAAAGAGTCAGAGCAGGGTGACGTCCGGAGTCAAGCTGATAGATGTCGGTGAAGGAGACTGGGTGCTGGAGGTATCCAGGCTGGATGCATCGGAAGCCGAGGAGATTCTTTGAAAGTAGCATTAATAGGACTGGGTAATGTTGGACGAAATCTACTCAGGATTCTGGATGAGGACGGGAACAGGATAAGTCAGGCATGCGGGAGCACGATAGAGATCATCTCAGCCACTGATTCTTCCGGCACCGCCCTGTTCCGGCAACCTGTCAAACCAAAGGAACTGCTGGACGCGAAAGTTAAAGGATCATTTCCTTCAGAGTTTAACGAAGGTTCTCTTGACGACGCGCTTGAAATGAAACCTGACGCGATCGTTGATATGTCTCCCGCCACGAAAGACGGGAACAGGGAGCTCGGCATCTACCTGAAGGCAATAAAGCATGGCTCGCACATAATTACTGCAAACAAATCTCCTCTTGCCCTGCACTGGAAAGAAATAATGGACGAGGCGGAACTGAACGGCATTTCTATATTGCATGAGGCGACTGTTGCAGGCGGAGTTCCGATATTCAACTTTGTGAGATACAGTTGCGGTCCCTCCTCGATCATAACTTTTCATGGAATTGTGAGCCTTACAGCAAATTATGTGCTGATGCTTATGACAAAGGGAATGGATTTTCAGGACGCCGTGAAGAAAGCACAGGAAATGGGCATAGCCGAAGCGGATTACACAGACGACACCTCAGGACTGGATGCGGCCAGGAAATCCGTGATCCTGGCAAATGCTCTGTTCAACAGGAATTACACCCTGAAAGACATAAAATATTCTGGCATCGAACAGTTATCTGCTGATGATATTACGAAGCATGGCAGGAAGATGAGGCTGGTTACAGACCTCAAAATGGTAAACGGTGAATTTCAACTATTCTCCGGATTCAGAACACTACAGGATGAGGACTTTGGTCTGACTCTTGGCGAGACTTCACTGGGATACGAACTGGTTACAAACAACAGCGGAACCCTGAGGCTTTACAGCACTCACGATGGACCCAGGGAAACAGCGTCGGCGGTAGTTAATGACATCATGATCCTCGCGAGATCGATCCAGAGGTAGCCGTCCGATAGCCAATATTTTAGTGAAGTTCGGTATTTCAGGATGCATTGACCGTAATCAAAAGACACGAGATACCAATAGCAATCAGGGCACTGAAAACTGCAAACATTTACGAGATATTTTCCAACAGGCATATACTGGTGGATACGGGTATGTCTCCAGAAACCATTCCATACCTTGAGCAGAGGGGCGTGGACATGGCTTCACTGGACATGATCATAATGACTCACCTTCACATTGATCACATAGGCGGGGCGGAAGCAATTCACAAGGCATACAATACTCCGCTGGCCATGGGAATAGAAGATATCCACCGCGTAGACCAGATCAGGGAGAGCCCGGAGAGTTTCCAGAAATTTCTCATGTCATTTATGACGCTCAATGGAACTCCTGAAGGCATTTTAACAAAAATGGTCAGCCATCATTCGGTTCTCGACAACATCGGCACCTATAAGGATATAGACTTTGAAATAAGACTGAAGGGAAATGAGAAGGTGGATAACGGCATATCTGTCTTGCATAACCCCGGACATTCGCCGGGATCGATGTCAGTATATATCGAGAATGACGGGAAACTTCTCACGGGCGATCATCTCCTGCCGGGTATCACGCCGAATATCAGTTTCTACGATGAAAATTCGGACATGCTCGGATTGTATCTGGACAGTCTAAGGAAGACGCTGAAACTTGAACCGAAAGAGATTCTTCCCGGACACAGGGACCCTTTTGGAAATCCAGCCGAAAGAGTATACCAGATCCTGAAGCATCATGACGAAAGGCTTGATCAGATCGTTTTAGCGGTGAAGGAGTGGAGAACCGCTTACGAAGTTGCAAGAATTATACCATGGAGCAAGGGCAGAACCCTGGATTCCATGAATCTTCTGGAGATGAACTTCGCAATTGGTGAGGCGATTTCCCACCTGAGACATCTCGCAATCGATGGGAATGTGGAAAAAAGGGAAAGAAATGGACATGTTGAATTCAGGTCCGTCCAATCATGACCTCAGGAATTCATAGTCGTCTTTTCGCAATTTTATCCGGGATCCTTCAATGAGTGCGTCAATGTGCGACTTGCTGGACGATTTCGGAATGGGAAGAGATCGTTCCATTGTATAGCGCAAAGCCATCTGGACAGCAGTTGCACTGTATTTTTCCGCGACTTCATTCAACCTGCTGAATCCTGAGACTTTTCCCTTGAGTATCGGTGTGTAGGAAATTACCTCCACCCCGCTTTTTTCGCAGAAAGGTATAATGTCTTTTTCCGGCCCTCTCGCACCGTAGTTGTACAATACCTGGTTTGCGGCTATTTCTGTATACTTTGATACTGTCATTGCGTCAGAAAGCTGTTCTACATCGAAATTACTGACCCCTATGCTTCTCACAAGACCTTCTTTCAGGAGTTCCTCCATTGCGCCGATTGTCTCCCTCAACGGCACAGAAGGATTTGGCCAGTGTATGAGGTAAAGATCAAGATAAGGTGTTTTCAGACGTCGCAAACTGGATCTGGCAGATTTTAAAAGCGAATCATGATGCAGGTTTGTATTCCAGACCTTGGAAATGATGTAAATATCCTCCCTGGGAATGCCCTCAATCGCCTTGGCGACTATCTCCTCAGTATGGCCTCCCCCATACATTTCTGCGGTGTCTATGACGTTGATCCCTCTTGAGAGGGCATATCTTATTGCGTCAACACAGACCGAGTCTTCAGATTTGTCAGCCGACTGCCATCCTCCCATGCCCCACGTGCCAAGGCCGATGTCAGAAACAGAACGTCCTCCGAGTTTTTTCGTCATTCAGGGTTAACATGCATTTTTGTATAATAATTTAAGGTGTAACCTTATTCGGAGGATTCCGGGTCTTATTGTCCTTTGCCCTCCACAGATACAGGGACGCAACGCTGCAGTACGGGTGCCATTTAATGGCGATTCTTCTTACAGTCTCACCATCCGGACGTTCTTCAAGGGCGTATAAATTCTGGATGGAATTCCTTATTCCAAGATCTTCCCAGGGCAGAACATCCGGTCTGCCCAGCGAAAATATCAGGAACATCTTGGCGGTCCAGACGCCGATTCCCTTGACTTTAACAAGCTCTTCTGTTACTTTGTCATCCGGTGTACTGTCGAAATCACCGAGGTTCAATTCGCCATCCGTAATTCTTTTTGCGAAATCCTTCAGGTAGGAAACTTTTGCCCATGATATCCCCTGCAATCGGAGTTTCTCATCAGGTATGCCAAGGATACCAGGCGGATCCGGATATTTACTCAGGAACAGTCCGTTAACCTTTCTAAGTATGGCATCTGCCGCTTTGGGAGTCAATTGTTGAGAAATTATCGATTCATAAACGGAATAAAAATGATCTTTCTGGACGGTGAATTCAAGGGGCTTATTGACAGCTATAAGTCTGTCGAGAATTTCATCGTTCTCCCTGAGGTGCCTAATTCCCGTTTCCATGATTTCAGGATTTGAAAGGGTTTTATTATGTTCGGGCGCCATTAATGTTTCCCGTCTCCTGTTTTTTGAAGGAAGGCTATGTTGCCCATCATTTTTCCATTATCCGATACCATTGTGAACGGGATAATGGCTCCGCGCGTATACAGAGGGGCAGGAAATAAAATATCAAGTGTTTTGCGCGAAATCGGGAAAAATTCTTCGCTGATCTGTTGTGCACTGCCGCGAATCAGAAAATATCCTCCCTGCTTCAATATCCTCGTAGTCTCCCTTGCATATTTCTGCTGATCGGCTTCAGGGATAATGTGGAGACACCCCCGATCCGATATGAAATCTACGGAATCGTCCGGAATTGGTAAATTCGCCGCATCAGCCTGAATCCAGTTAACGGCTGCCCCTTGCTTGCTGCTTTTCGCCGTGGCTATTTTTAGAGCTTCCTGGCTTATGTCCACGCCGGTCACTTCATATCCGAGACTCGCCATGAAAATAGCTTCAGTGCCGGTTCCACATCCAAGATCAAGAATCCTGCTTGCCCTGGACATATTCAGTATCGAAAGGGCTGCGCAGAGTTCCTGTGACGGGTATGAAGATTCCCACTGCTTAAGATAAAGGCCTGAACGATAGGAGTCATCCCACTTTTTTGAGTTCATGAGTTTCCCCGGAGCACTTACATTTGTTTCCTCTCTATTTAACTTAGCGATCACGCCTCCTGCCGGATCAATTATATGACGGGGTCACAGCAGGTCTTGAGAATCGCATTTTACGTTCAGAATGTCCGAATTATGTTTCCGGGATATTTCTGAACCCCTGCCAGAGATATCTTCCAGTCGGGGAATTTTCTGGCGATGCGGGATACGAGGTTCTGCACCGCCCCTAACTTGAAAGCAGTTACTACAATTTCCTCCGTTAATTTTTTTCCGTCAAACCGGTGCACTCTGCTCTTCGGGAAAATCATATGTTTCACGAAGACCCTGTTAATCTCCTGTATTACAGGATTGCGGTTTGATCCAGAGTAAATTCCCTCGCTTTCCGACACGGGTGTGACTTTTCCCCGCGGTTTCCAGTTTCTGTCTCCGTAATAGATGCCGTGGATGATGTCTCCACCTGAATGGAAACGTATTTCCCTGACCCATTGCAGGTCTGCATTGTCCTC
>JAMDBW010000016.1:6364-25280 GCA_023487765.1 Thermoplasmatota archaeon
TATATATTTCTGTGGCGGGAACATGAAAATTGTAACAACGACATCCCCATCTGCCCTGCCAGACATCTCTGATACGTGCGCGATTCCATTATTTTTTCCAAGATACTCGATGGAAAGGTCTCCGGGAGACTCATTGAATTTGAAGATGAAGCCAGATAGCTTAATCCGGTCGGAGCTATGAAACCTGAATGAAATGTTGAATCTTCCCCCTTTCAGAAAAACGTCATCTATAGTAACGGAAGAAATGCTGACAAGATCTTTGAAAATTGTGAGTTCAGGGAACATCGTGCTGTCAGAGTAAACAGACCAGAAGCCGTCGTTTTTTCTAGCCTTGGATTCGGCAAGAAATATACGCACATCCCGTTCATTTTCTATGCTCGCAGGCACAAAATAATAATTCCTGACAATATCCTCTTTGAGAACTATTGCGGTATTGCACATGAATTCCAGATTCCTTGTAAGGTTAAGAATCGGGGTGTCCACAGTATATGAAATAATGCACTGGCTATCCAGTCGTTTCTCAATCTCATGGAACATCACTTCAGGCGGTGCATCTTATCACACCGATATAATCTCTTCGTCGATCAGGTAGAACATGCTCGCTGTACATCACGCCAGTTCCGTTTCCCCCGTCTTCATAAATTTTCTCTGTGCTTCCTCTATCCGGAGCTGGATTCAGCTGACAGATATCGGCCGCATCCCGAGGTTTCTCCATTTTACGCTGTTCTGTTTTGAATGAATATGCAGCCATTTTTGCAAGACAGCAGGAGTAATTTACATTGTCTTTCTAAAGTCCGGTCGGGCCGCAGGTTCATGACGGCGCTGTGGAGAGAGATTTTCAAATCTGGTTCATCTCCGTTCTCCTCTCTGGTTGATAACATCATTCCGTCAGGGAACCGAATAAAGTCGCTACGAACTTGTGGAGTATTCTTGGGTTTGCACAAGTCTTCCTCCCAACTTTAAATTGACAGTGTCAGTTGTTATATTACTTGATAAAGTATCTATGATAATTATCCGGGACATCAGGATCATTTATAGCAGGGAACAGTATGAAGTTCTATGACAGGAGATAGCGTCATAAATTTTTCAGCCTATAGTGAATCTCTGAAGTTATATCTGAACTTTGAAATTAATGGAGACAGTGTCAGGAAAATTTCACTGTCTGATAAGCCATTGCATGAATTTCATTCCAATGAGGTCGGAAGGAGAATCATAGAATTTCTTGATAATGGGGCGGGTAATCTTGGCAACATTAAAGTTGAACCCAGTGGAACTCTTTTTCAGCGGAATGTATGGAGCGAACTGAGAAAGATTCCAGTAGGTGAGACTAGAACCTATTCTGACATTGCCAGAGCAATTGGCAGTCCAAAAGCTGCTAGAGCCGTAGGATCGGCGGTTGCATCCAATGAGATTGTAATTCTTGTCCCTTGCCACAGGGTTGTCGGCAAAGACAATTTTGGAGGATACTCGGCTCATGGCGGGCTTGAAACAAAGAGACTCCTCCTGGACATAGAAAATAGAATCATTTTCAACCATTATCCTGCGAGTGGGAATTCTCGCCCGTAAACGTATAAGCTTGAATAGATTTACAGGCAAACAATATATTTTGATGTGTACCAAAGGTTCATATCCTCGAATGGGTTTTTATTTATTATGGCAGAAACTGAGAAAAGTAAGTCAAGTTCGGCTGAGGGAACTCCTGTGAAAAAGAAGGTAACTGGTGCTGCCAGCGAAAAGGAAGTAGTCAAGACACAAGCAGCAACAGTTGAAGAACATTCCCATGCCATGTCAGAAGATACCGGAAAGAAAACGGAAGAAGTACCGAAATCCCAGAAAGGCACCAAGCGCCCGTGGGAATTCTGGAAAAAGTAAAATCTTCAAAATCTTTTTCTTCAGCCCGAAATTTTTTTTCAACTCGTTATGCACACGGCGGAGTACTGAAACTTATTTTTTTTGTTCGACTTCTAACCTTTTGGACGATACAGATACAGGCTCAACCTATACTGATGCTGACATCATGGAGAAGAATATCTGAAATCCAAATTTTGCCTGTACAGAATGAAAATTCTCGCGAACTGAAATAACAATGTTGTTGAGGCCCAGCTTATCTGGCCGTTTGAGTGGCTTCAGAAAATCGTAAGGATCGTGAAAGTAAAGAGAAAGTTTCTCTTTTTTTATATCCATGGTTACATCCGTCAGGAATCTCATTATACTTATGTTCATCGAAAATATAAATAGGAATCAGATGCTGTATATTGGGATAAAATATGGAAACACAAGAAAGAGACATTGTGAAAGTGGGACGATACCTTCTGGCTGCAGTAATCTCTTCTCTGGTAGTTACCGCCGTCTGGGCTGTTTTGGCACTGGTTTCCTACGCCACGTCCATTGAAGGATACATAATGTTAAGTTCACCTTCCACAGGTTCGTCTTCAGCAGGATTTATCGGGGCATTTCTGGTTATAATGGGACTTGTTCGCGGAATTGTCTTCACGTTTCTACTGGTAGCTTCAACTATTGTATCAAGAAGAGCAATCAAAATGCGCCGTCTTTTGAAAAGATGGGACTTTGAGGGCTTGAAAAAAAATAATTCACTGGGCATAATAATTGTCGCTTTGATATTCACTTTGGTCATACCGGGGGTCATTCTTCTACTGGTTCGATCACGCATAAGAGACCTTCATTCTACAATAACCTGAACGCTTTCCGGGGATTGCAATCTCCGGGCTGATCTCCTGAGTCATGGACGGGTAAATCTTACCATAAATCATAAAATGTAGGCTAATGAACTTCAAGACGGATATTTTATAGAAAAGTTGCAGGTTTCACGGCGTTGGATTTACATTTTCCTGCGGATCCGGAACGAGAAACCTGAATTACTTCTATTCTTCAAGGTGGTAAGTCCAACGGCAGCCAGCAGAAAAGCACCGCCAAGTATGGTGAACGCAGTTACACCCTCATTCAGCAGGACTGCTCCTCCGATAACGCTTACGACAGGAACAAGGTAGAGTTGCACGGAAAGTTTGGAAACGAAATTCCGTCCGACAAGTACATAGAACAGGGAATATCCCAGGACCGTGCTGAGGATTGCGAGATAGATCACGGAAATCCAGCCCACGGCTGGAAGGGTTTCAATCTGGTAGATAAAACTGGTGGAGATCAATGGCAGAATCATAACCGTTCCGGCAATAGCCATCCAGATGGTAACCGGCAACGCCCCGTACTTGTGTACGAGCGGTTTCGACACCACTGTGAAAATCGCATACGATGCCGCTGCAAGAATCACTTCAATCGGGCCGAGAATACCCGTGTACCCCGGCCCTATGCTCGTGAAAGACAGCAAAAGTGTGCCGATAATCGCCAGGAGGAGTGATAAGCCTACTTTAATTCCGATTTTCTCTTTAAGTGTAACTGCAGAAAGCAACGTAATGAATACGGGTCCAAACGAAATGAGTAGTGCTGCCAGCCCCGCGGAAATTGAAGTTTCAGCATAGTTTAAGGCAATGTTGTATCCTGCCACATTGGTTATGGACATAACAAGCAGTTTCGGGAGGTCCTTTCTTTCGAACTTCATTTTAGCCTTGATAAATGGAAGAATGATCAGGAATCCTGCACTGGCAATGATCCATCTGAGCAGTGTCAGGTTAATAGGCGTGAGATCCAGGACCGCTTCCCTTATTGCCACAAAAGCGAGACCCCAGATGATGCTGAGAAATACCAGCAGGGTGTATCCCTTGAACTTCGAGAGAATGTGTGGTGCAGTTCTCGATTTCATGCCCGTTTCGTGTGTTTCTATGGTATTCATGTTCTCAAAATCCATTTTCAGTGTTTTCCGTATCAGGAACGGTACCTGAGGCAAACTTTTCTTTCTCAAGAAGTATTTTTTTACGGTGAATACCCCAGCGGTAACCGGTCTGACCACCATCATTTCTCACTACACGGTGGCATGGAATCACAAGTGCAACAGGATTTGAGGCGCATGCTCTGGCCACAGCCCGGGCGGCGCCGGGTCTGGAAATTCTGTCAGCAATTTCTCCATACGTTGCGGTTGTTCCGTGCGGAATCTTCTGAAGTTCTTTCCATACTCTGCTTTGAAACGATGTCATTCGAATATCAAGTGGCAGAGTGGACAGAGAGGCGTTTCTACCGTCATCCAGATATCCCACTATCTCATTCAGCCACCCGGAAAGTTCATCATCATTTTTCCGAATTTCAGCATTCGGGTACTCGTGTCTCAGTGCGGACAGAAGAGGTTCCTCTGAATCTCCCAGTGATACTGCGCATAAGCCGTATCCAGTGCCGGCCGCCATTATCATTCCCAATGAGCAGCACGCTACCGAATAATGGATCTGCAATCCTTTTCCGCCATTCCTGTACGTTGACATTTGCATGCCAAGTTTATTTTCCGACTTCGGGTAAAGAGAACTTATGGAGCCGTATCCTGCACTGTAGATCGACTCTCTCACAGATTTGCCGCTTTTTATGGACGACTTGAGCTGCCTCAGTTTCAAGGCATCAGAGTACTGTCTGGGCGAAATACCTGTCACTTTTTTGAAAGTTCGCTGAAGGTGAGAAGGGCTTAAGCCGGCAATCTGACTCAAATTCTTCAGTGTGTGTTTTCTATCTACGGTTCTTTCCATGTAGGCACAGAGCTTTCTCACAATTTCTGTTTCCTGTGGTATTGCATTTTCCGGCTTACATCGCAGACATGGCCTGTATCCGTTCTTCTCAGCATCCAGGGCTTCCTTGAAAAATACGACATTTTTCCTGGAGGGACGACGCGCCGGACAGGAAGGTCTGCAATAAATACCAGTTGAACGAACAGCAAAAACAAAAGAGGAATCACGGAGTTCTTTCCTGTTCTGTACGGCGTTCCACATTTCTTCCTGCGATGCATATCCTGGCGGAAAGAGGTTTCCAGGTCTAATTTTCGACGTGATGATAATATCTGAATGGTTCATTTTTACGTTTCAAGCATCAGTGACACGTATTAATAGTTCAACTCGGAAGTTTGCTCTCAAATTCGTATGAACGAGAAGGAACCTGAATAAATCAAAGCTCAATAATTTGACAGAATCTGAAACTCGAGTTACTGGAAATTGACAGGAAAAACGATCCTGATAGTGTTTTCACGCACTTAAGCCGATATTCCAGTCACTTGCGGTCTGGAGAGTTTCGTCACAACACCGCGGACGGAAAACGGTGCGGGAACCGCTCTGACTGTAAATCAATGCCAGTCTTCTTTTCTGCCGCCATGCTGATCGATGAGTCAGGGAAATCCTCAATGCACCCATGATTTCAGGTTTTCATATTTTCAGACAAATTCCGTGTTAATTTGAAATACTTTCTAACTCTACCAGATAAATGGGAGAGGTAAGGGAAAATATCCTCCAAACAATCGGGAATACACCAATCGTCAGACTCGGTAAGATGTCACCTCCGGATATTAGCATCTATGCCAAGATTGAATTCTATAGCCCCGGCCTGAGCATAAAGGATCGAGTAGCTTTAAGGTTTATAGAGCGGGCTGAAAGCGAAGGGAAGATAAAACCGGGCGACGTAATACTGGAAAGAACAAGCGGTAATATGGGCACCGGGCTTGCAGTAGTCTGCGCAGTGAAAGGCTACAGGTTCATCGCAGTAATGTCAGAAGGAAATTCAGTGGAACGAAGGAAGATGCTCACATCTTTAGGCGCTGAGGTAGTGATAGTGCCTCAAGCTCCCGGCGGAATGCCGGGACTCGTTTCGGGAGAGGACCTGGCACTAGTCGAGGAAAAAACGAAGGAGCTGGGCGATAAACTTGGTGCATACAGGCCTGATCAGTTCAGCAATCCAGACAATGCGATAGCACATGAAATAGCAACCGGAGAAGAGATCTGGAAACAGACAGATGGCAAGATCGACGCGTTTGTAGCCTATGTCGGTTCAGGAGGCACATTCACCGGAATAGCCAGGGCATTAAAAAATCACGAATCGGCTATAAAGTGTTATCCGGTGGAACCAATTGCGGCTCAGTATCTTGCTGGAAAAGACATAGTGTCAACAAGGCATAAAATTCAAGGTGGAGGTTACGCGTTCAAGCCGCCTTTCTGGGACGACAGTCTGGTAGACGGTTTCCTGGCGATATCAGATGATGAAGCGGTTCAGACGACAAGAAGACTGGCCAGGGAGGAAGGTATTTTCACGGGATTTTCGGGAGGTGCCAATGTGGCGGGAGCCATGAAACTCAAAAATGTGTTGAAGCCGGGTAGCATAGTTGCCACAGTTTTGCCGGATTCTGGCCTGAAGTACCTTTCAACAGATCTCTTTCCCTGAAGTCTATGACTAACCCGGGGACATTTTCATCATCAACCGCGTAAAAATATTGAATGAAGGTGAAATGGATCAACTTCACTCAAGGGGGAGGCGCGAAACTATGTTCTCCTCCAGATTCTCTCCACGTTGCCTGGCTGCCACCTTTGCCGCCAGATAAATTACTGTAGACACCATAACGGAAACTGCCAACTGAAAATATGGCTGAAATTCCAGTGGCTGGTGCGGTTGAATGAGGACACTGGGAATCATTACAAACGCTATTGCTATACCGGCAATCGCGGCAAAAATCATGGCCACGCCTGAAACTTTTTTCTGCCACTCCACCTTTTCTCTTTTTAACGCAAGATTCAACACGCCAAAGCCCAGGAATGCTATCATTAGGAGAATGGAAATTGCTCTGAGAATCACCGCTATGGACCAGCCCACAATAGATACCTCTATAAGTATCAGTGAGCCGGCGAATGCAGAAATAAATAGTGCCACATGGGGAGCTTTATGCCTGTTGGTTCTTGTGAAAATTGTCGGGAAGATGCGATCTTCGCCGAAAGCAAAAAGTGTCCTGCTGGTGCTCAGCATAAGCGGTGCAAGTGTCTTTGCAAGAACTATAGTCACTACGACCGTTACTACTATCCCCAGGAGATGAGGGGCCACCAGGCTGATTATACCGGGTGCAGTCGCGTAGTAAGACTGATTGGAACTGAGCAAAGAAATTGTTGTCGGCCACTCAGAAACATGGAATATGGCAAATGTAACCAAAGAAAAGAGCACTATGGAAGTGAGCCAGGCGTAAACGATACCTCTCGAGACATCTTTCTCCGGATTCCTTACTTCGCCTCCGAGGGATGGTGCGGCGGATAATCCTCCGTATGCGAAGAGGAAAATTGTCATGGTTCCGAAAAAGGCATCATATCCTACAGGAGGCAGATTCGGCGTAACAACGGTTTTATTGATAATTTTTGTCTGGACGATAGAAGTGAATGTGGCAGGAGACGTGGTCATCCCTATAATTATGATACTGATGGCGGAAAAAAGAATAAGGGCAAATAGTATAGAAATCACGAACCCGTAGTTCCTGACTCCCGTGTAGTGCAGAAGAAATACAAGCCAGATGATCGTGATTCCGATAACGATATGGCCAATTTGTGTAGCAAACCACGTTCCAG
The DNA here is from genome assembly GCA_023487765.1 of Thermoplasmatota archaeon. GTDB lineage: Archaea > Thermoplasmatota > Thermoplasmata > Thermoplasmatales > Thermoplasmataceae > JAJZOM01. The sequence goes on from JAMDBW010000016.1 coordinate 13,843, forward strand.
GCTGGAACCCGACATAGGAAAAAGCCTGAGCTGTCGTTGTCCCGACAGCATACGATACGAAGCCTATGGAACCAACAACGCTGAACCAGAATATAAATTGCATTACGAAGCCTAAGTAGGGATGCAAAGATCTTCCTATCCACACATACGATGAACCAGCCCTGCTGGCCACTTTCGCGTACATCTGGTACATGTACACCTTTGGAATGAGAAGTAGGCCAGTCATAAACATTGCAACAGGAATGAGATTCCTCATGGACGGATACACAGATAATGAGTTCACAGCCACGTAATTTATTCCGGCACCATATTCATTGGAAATTGCAGAAATCATGACAACAAATGCGCCGACAACTTTTGCAAGCTTATATGTATCCTGCCCTGCCCATTTTATTTGCACCATGGCTTATATCCTCTCATTAATGACAGTAAGAACTTCTGTCACTGTCAAGAAGCACAAGATGGACGTATTTATGTATGTCGATGAACAGGAACCAGATAATGATCGACGGGAGAAAACAAGCGAACTGCCAACAACTCTCGCAGTGTTCCTGCTGCTTCAGTGACCTTCCGCAATTCTTTCTCATTCCGGGAGTTGCCTCTGGTCTCCTGCCAGGGAAGTTCCGGAGGTATTGATCTCTGCAAGCGTAGATTCGTGCCATTCCAGCACTACGCTGACAGCGGTGTTCATGGGAAACAGGGGCTCTTCGGTCGCATTCATCTCCCGTCTTCTGAAGGTGGAATTCCGGCTCGCATGTGTTAAAAAATCCAAAAGGAAACATTGATCGGGCTTCCTCCAAAAAACTCCGTCAAATTCCGAGTGTATTATGCAAACTTTGTCTGAGTTTAAGAATGGAAAGGTTAAATAATGGCTATTATTTAAACGTTGGTAACCATATGGATGCAGGAATATTTATCCGGTCATTGGAGGAACAAGTGAGACGAATCAAGTTTCAACTCACGGAAGTTGATGATCCGTCTTTTTTCCAGTATGACATGGATAAAAACACCCTTCTGGAAAATGCAAAAATATGGTTCTTGAGAACAATTCAGAATACGGATCTGACTGTTACCGAAATGGAAATGTCTTCCACAGACTACCTGTCTAACGTTGCTCTGGAGACTGAACGAACCCCTCCATTTCGTCCAAGATATCCGTCATTAATCTGGATGATATCCAGTCTGAAAAAAGAACAGATAGAGTCAATTTTTGGAATACAATTTGCTGATAGACTGATTAGAATCTCGGCATCCGGCATCATGCCAAGAGGGTCGTTCTCATAGTTTAAAATGTTATAAGGAATTGATATGTTCAGCTCAGAAACTTTGTGTCGATGCGCGGTTATAAAAGTAAATGATCTGCTTCCCAGGAAGATCAAGACTTCTGAGGGAAACACTAATCTCGCGGACAGTTTCCTCTTTATGGCCAAATCCCAGTCCAAGCTCCTGGTCTACCAGAATCTTTGGGTGTCTTTCACCGAGGCGGAAAACGAAAAATTGAAAAAATATGTGTCGACCTGGGGGGGAGGGGAGACCGTAGACATACGGAACGGGGTTCTTGAGATGGAATTGCCAAGCTTCCTGGTACCGTTTGTAGATGAAATAAGCAGTATACCGGGCGCGAGACTCTCCCCGAATCTGCTCAGGATTTCGGGCGATGTGTATTTCTGTGTCGAATTTCATCCCGCTACTAATCTTAAAGTAAGTGAAGTTGTAATGAATTTTCTGTCCCGGGATCACATTTTCACGAAGGAGCTCATTTACATAGGGGACCAGACTAACAATATACCGTACCTCCTGAACCTGTATGAAAAAAATGGAAACAGCTACGACAATTTTGTACTTTTGTCAAATGTCTGGGAATTCACCGAGGAACAGATACGAAATCAGAACCTGGGCATTTTCCAGAATCATGGCACTTTCGTCCCGAAATACTTTGCTGACAATTCTACTGACAAGCTTATCTTCAAGCTGGACCACAGGGGTGTATTAGGAAAAGGTAAAAGTGAGATCGTCGATGAAAAGGATAATCTTGTTGAAATAGAGATAACTTCAAAATTCTTCTCTGATTTCTACAATGAGATTATTCGAAGCTATTGTGGCCCCATTTTCTACCATGTCTCTGTAACAGAGTCAAGAGAAACGTCATTCTACCTCGTGGAAAAAGGTATCGAAGCCCTTTTCATAAAAGGTCTTCTCAGACTCTTCAACAGGGAGCCAAGGAATGACCACCGTAACTTTATACTCAAGTTTCAGAAACTGGGTGAAGTCCTTGATGAAAGACTGGATAACGCAAATTAGCAGGATCTGGTGCAATAAAAAATTCCGCTTTATCGTTCCCGTGATCTTATATCCGAACCTCTCCCATAAAATACGGCCGGAGACACGATTTTTCCAGTACCTGAAAAACTGAAGTTGCAGTGGAGGCCGCGTCATTGACCTCCTCTGCTGATCCTAATGGGGCTGATCGGATTCGGACCGATGACCACCTGGTTATGAGCCAGGCGCTCTACCTAGCTAAGCTACAGCCCCAATGCGCCGTTGGTCGGATTCGGACCGACGACCGCTCGGTTAACAGCCGAGTGCTCTACCAGCTAAGCTACAACGGCAAAGTATTCACGAGAGCTTTTCTGTACTTTTAATCTTTTCGCAGTCGTGCGGTAAAAGTTAGAGATCGCTGATGTCAACACCGCAAATATCTGAGAGTTCCTTATGGAGAAACTCAATTCTCTCAGCCTGCTTTTCAAGGCCTTTTTCTCTATATCTTCCGACGGTTATCGCAAGAGGCACAACACTATTGCCGGAAACCAGATTATCAGCCTGTGCAACTATCTTTTCTTCAAGCGTAACCGGCGTGTAATCCTTTTCCGGCAAACCCAGATTCACAGACTCTTCCAGAGTTATTCCGGCCCCCGTATGTCTTTCGACTATCCTTACAATCCTCCGATCTATCCTCAATTCATCAAGTATGGCTGAGCCAGCAACGGCATGGTCGATTCCATTTGTTGTTGTTCTTCCTATATCGTGAAGCAATGCACCGGCAATAACAAGTGACAGGTTCGCATGCGACCTTTTCGCTATTTTGGCAGCAATTTCGAAAACTTGCATGGAATGTTCAATTATTCTCGCGTCTGCACCCTGTTCCTTAAGGATTTTTACACACTGTTCCATGGAAGGAACATATCTCACTGTTTTCCCGCTTCTCGAAGGTTCTATCGACATATTCCCCTGAAAGTTCAGGCCGAGTTCCCTGCCCTTCAGAAGCCGGTCAAGAAAAATTGCCAAGGCTGAAACTTCGCTGATGGGCTGGTTTGTCACGGAGACATTGTAAGAGGAATCCGCGTAGGCATCCGGAGGCACCTTGCTCGCACCGACGATAATTACCAGATTCTTGTCCTCGGCTTCGTTCCTGATCTCATTTATGCATTCTTCCACCGGAATTCCGTACATTGTCAGGTGGACCTTGATCCCGTCAAATTTCTTCAGATGAGTTTTCCAGTTTATTCCTGTGTGAATCCTGAAATCTCCGCCGAAATTGGCGCTTACCGTTTCAATGGTCTTTTCAAGATCCTCGTCACGGTTATCCACAAGAATTTCATTGGCCCCAAATGCACGTGCCGTGAGCGCCACATGTGTGGTGATCCTTTTGTCCCGAAATGGCCGGTGATTTATTCTGAGTATGGTTATGGAGGTCAATTTCAGGCCCGGCTGATTACACTCCGCTTACCATGGCAATTTTGTAACCTTTGATCTGCAGGAGATTTGATCTCTTTACTATCCCCCTCAGAAGTGCCTGGGAAACATCAAGTGATTCAGCGACATCACCAAGGAAGACTCCTTCACTGTCTATTATCATCTTCTGTATCTTGCCTTCGTAATCCAGTAACTGGTTCTCAGTCAGCGCTGTTGCGTAAATTATGTCGGCAAGTTCACTCATCGTCCCGAGAAGGTTGATCTGGACGCTGGTGTAGTATGTGTGGTAAGCCTTTTCCGGCCCTTTTTCTCCTGTCATCCACTGGCTCTCTATAAGCTTGATTTTATCAAGGTACAGCAGCCCGCGTTTTCCTTCAGTTCCATATTTCTGCTCTATGACCGGCATGGTTATCCAGCTTGTAGAGAGGTCCAGTAAAAGGCGCCTCTTCGTATCGCTGTCAGCCGCATGGAAAATTGATACAAGTTCTCCTACGTCGTTGACTACTTTAATTCTGCTGACCATCTCACCCTAATTACAAGATAAGATATAATTATTACCTGAAATCTATAAATCTGTGTCAGGAACTCCTCTATTTCCGCCTTTTCCTGATATCATAAAGAATCATCTTATCGTAATCGACCCTGTGCTTTATTTTCTTGTTTTTAAGTATTTTCGAAATTGATTCAGTTATGTCTCTTATTTCTTCGGAAAGGACCCCGCGATAGACTATCATTTCCAGAACGTCGGAGGGAAATACCAGTCTAAATCTCACACCTTCTTTTATGTATCCTATGGGTTTCTGGTTTTTTCTTATCTCGGCGAGGTTCAGTTCGAGTGAAATCTGATCATACTGGACGTCTTCGGCATTCTGCTTAGTCTCATTTGCCACAAGTTCCCAAATTTCAGGGAAAGCTTTTTCGATTTCCTTCCATTGAAAATCATCATTGAAATATATGTGGCCGCTCCAGTTTTTCACAGTTCTTTATCAGCAATAATCTATTTAATTTTGCGGCAGTTCATTTTCATGGCCTGTGCATGCAATTCCAGTCTGAAGCAATGAAAATCCTGTTTTGCTCCCATCATTCCCGGAAAGGCAAAGAATTAAAAACGCGAAGCCAATTCGCTGTAGAAGCCCCGTGGTGTAGTGGCCAAGCATAGCGGGCTCTGGACCCGTCGACGGCAGTTCGAATCTGCCCGGGGCTATCAAGGATTATACTGATGGAGTATTAAATGCCGGGAAACGAAGAAGACGAGGATTACACCATGGAGATGTGTGAATACATCGATGAAGAAATTTCCAGGGATCACCCTATATTCTTCTACCAGACTGAGATGAAACTGGCCCAGGCCAGCATGGGACTTGCAATAGCGGAGGGCGTCAGACTCCAGGCAACAAGGGAGTTGCTGGATATGCTGGATACTCTGTATCAAATGATGATCGACCCCGAATCCAGACTGCCTGACGCACAAAGGAAAATGTTAAACCATGCCGATGACGTGTGGCTTGATCTGAAGGAAAAAATGAGTCAGGGAGATAAAAGGGCCGCACACCTGTTGAGCAGTCAGGCCCACATGTCAAGGGCACTCGGATATCTTGTCAGATGCAGGAGCGATGAAAGATTTTCTCAGCTGATCCCTGATTACCTGATTAAGTATCTGGGGAAACTGAGCACATTCACGTACCGGGAAGCTATTGGGCACGTGATGCTTTAATCCCTGTACGAATAATTTCTGATGTATTCTCTGAATGATTGCGGTTCTTTCACGAATCTGTCCAGATATGTGTTGTCCCTGTAGAAATTCAGGAGGAATTTATCGATCTCCTCATTGTCAAAGACTCCGGTGTTTCTAAGTGCTTCAAGGGCACTCTTGTAACCAAATTTTCCTGTAACAATCTTTTTAGGGCTCTTCCCCAATTTCTCCAGAGCCAGATTTATTGTCTCCGCAAACGAGATTTTATCCCTGGAACAGATGTCCACGGCTCCCCGTAAATCCTTCGCTCCTTCTATTACCTTCACCAGATCTTCCACGTGAACCGGGCAGATAGCTCCACCGGAGGGCAGTTTTGAGATCTTTCCGGAAGCAAGTCTGAAAACTTTTCCGGTGAATTTGTCTCCATTTCCAAAAACAACGGATGGTCTCACGTTGAGATGATTCTTTACCAGCGCTGCGTTATCCTCACCGGTTCTTTTAGTTCTGAAAAACTCAGTGGATCCATAATGCACGTTAATGGATGAAAGGTAAACAAGCCTCTGATCTGTATCATATTTCTTTATTGCCTCAACGATATTCTTAATCCCGTTCACATTCACGTCAAAAAACTTCTGATCGGTTTCGGAATCTATGCCTGCCGCGTCTACTATCATATCATAGTCTTTTATTGCAGTCATCACCCTGTCTTTGTCCAGGACGTCTCCCTTGATCCATTCCACACCGGTCTTGTCCAGTTCTTCATTGTTGCTTCTGGAATAGTAGGCAACCTTATCCGCTGAAATTCTCCTTGCCACGTTGCTTCCAATGTAACCTGAGCCGCCTATAACTATTACTTTCATAATGCTGCAAAACCCATAAGCAAAAAGCGCACAAATAGATTTCTAAACAGTTCAATATATCGACCTGGGAAATTTTATTAGTTTATTCCCAATTGCAGACCGATTTCTATGAAACATAAGGGACATAATGTGTACATGGTTTCCGGTGGCGTCACTAAATTCGCGAAGGCCACTCCGGAAATGGATTTCAGGCTGAGGGTGAAAAAAGCCTTCGATTATGCACTCAACGATGCCAACATTTCGCTCGGCGATATCGACGGGTCAGTGGCATCCTATTTCTCGGATCATTTCCAGAGACAGTTAATGTCGGGAATAATGGTCCAGGATTATCTGGGTCTTACTCCGAAGCCGAGCAAAAGGGTGGAGGGTGGAGGAGCAACCGGTGGACTGGCATTCCAGACCGGAGCTGAAGAGATCGCGTCCGGCAGGATGGATGTCTGTGCAGTCTACGGATTTGAGACCATGTCACACGTAAATACGTGGAAGGGAAATGAATTCATAGCTCTGGCAAGCGACACTAATTTCGATTATCCGGTGGGTGGTTTTTACACCGGTTACTATGCAATGATGGCCGTAAGGCATATGCATGAATTCGGTACCACCGTGGAACAGCTGGCTAAAGTCTCTATAAAGAATCATGGAAACGCAATCCATAATCCATATGCGCAGAGCCCGGCAAAACTGACCATAGACGATGTCAGGAATTCCCCCATGGTCGCTTATCCCCTGACGAGACTGGACGTCTGCACAATGTCAGATGGAGCCGCTGTTGCCATTCTGGCTTCGGAAGAAAAAGCGTTCGAATTGAGCGATAACCCGGTTCTCGTGAAGAGCATCGGAACAGGAACGGACACAATGAGGCTGGCAGATCGCCCTCTTGGCAAGGTGACCCTGTTACCAAACGAGAAGGAATCAGATTACAGGAATCTCCAGTATCCCGGCGTGCATTCTTTCAGAGCAGGCAGGACGGCTGCCAGGGAAGCCTACGAGGGTGCAGGCATCACCGACCCCCTGGAAGAACTTGATGTAATAGAGCTTCACGACGCTTACACATCGTCAGAAATACAGACTTACGAAGACCTCGGCTTATGCAAGTACGGAGAAGGCGGGGCATTTATCGATGAGGGAAAATCTGAACTTAATGGCAAAGTGGCGGTGAATCCTTCCGGAGGGTTACTGGCATCAGGACATCCAGTTGGTGCATCGGGAATCATGCAGGGAGTGTTCATGTTCTGGCAGTTGCAGCACACCATCAAGAAGCATTTCAAGGACGACGCTCTGCAGGTGAAGAATGCGAAAAGGGGACTTATACACAGCCATGCCGGAACAGGGACTTATGTCACGGCAACAATAATGGAGGCGGTCAAATGACTATAAATCCTGATGCAAAGATGCCTGAAACTCAGAGTGGAACAGAAGTATACAGTTTCGATCCTCTCGTGGTGAAATCTCATTACGAGATTGATTACATCCACAGTTACGCGCAGGATTCTGAATTTTTCAGGGCTCTCGGAAAGAAAAAACTTATGGGGAGCAAATGCAAGAAGTGCGGATACACCTATGCAACGCCAAGGGGACATTGCATGATGTGCGGATCTGAAACCGAGTGGTACCAGCTCCCGAACGAAGGCAGAATACACACCTTCACTACCTGCTACTTCGGCAGTGAGGAATTTCTTCCGGAAACTCCTTTTAATCTGATAATGGTAGAATTCGACGGGGTGGATTCTCTATTCATGGCAAGGTTAATCGGGGCTGATCTGGAAGATATGAAAATAGGCATGAAGGTGAGGGCAAAATTCAGGAGAAACCAGAAAATTAGCCCTACAGATGTCTATTTTGTTCCTATCTAGGGGGAACGCAAAAATTCTTTATCAATTCCCTATACTTTTTTTGTGTCAGATTTTTCCAATGAGGACAAAGACGTTTTTCTAGTGAAACTCAACAGAATGATCGATCGCGGTGCCCTTCTTTCGCGATACAGCAGAGCGGCAAGCCTGGACATCCGTGAAGTATACCGGAAAGAGTTTCAGGACAATGAGGGTAAAGGACAGGATTTCTATCGGAGAATATTCCTGGAATACGGAGACGAATCTATTGCTGAACTCGTCACCGCCCAGATTGCCGTACAAAATGTCAGTAACGTCATAACAAAACTGATGGAAGAACTGAGGGTGGGGCTGTCATTTCTGGAAAAATCCTCAAGATATGTGAGATACGACAAGCGGGTTAATGATCACTATCTTTACGTGAATCCGGAAAGTGCCGGTTTTGACGGGAAATATGCTGATATGTACAAAGATACCTGTGACGAACTCTTCACATTCTATTCAAAGAATTACGAAAATTCACTTCATTTTTTCAGGACAAAGTATCCGATAGATTCCATCAAGTTCCCGGAGAGAAACAGTGATACGGTGTTCATCGAAGACCTTAGCACGAAAGACCGCGAGAGCGCAGAGAAATCGTACACCAGTTCGATCAGGGCCAGAGCACTGGACGATCTAAGATACCTTTTGCCCGCATCAGCACTCACAAACATGGGAATATCCGGAAACGGACGGGCATTCATAACCCTGATTCAGAAGCTGAATTCCTCCGGACTGCCGGAAGCCAGACGCGTTGCAGATGCAATTTACAATGAACTGGAGACGGAGCTTCCGGAACTCATCGATTCTGCAATTTCTTCCCGCGGAGGAGACCTGGTGAAATATAAGACTCAACTGGACACCTATCGCCCGGGCGAATCCGGGAACTCCCTGAAAGAACTGCCTCTCGTTGAATTAATTGATCATGAGGAAAGGAACATGGCGCTGAAGAAATCCCTGGGGATTCTCGCTTTTGCAAACGGACAGGAAGATCTTGCGTCGTCAATCAGAAGAATAGGCGAAATGTCGGAAGAAGAACGGTTAAATTATGTAAACGGTCTCGCGGAACTCCGGCAGAACAGGCGGCACAAGCTGCACAGAGCATTCGAATCGGTGTCATATCTGTTCCAGATAACTACCAACTATGGCGCCTTCAGGGATATGCAACGCCACAGGTTCATAAGCATAAACCGGCAACCACTTTCAAACAGGTATGGCTTCGACATACCGGAATTCTTCAAGGAATCCGAACAAAACAGGGAATATCTGAGGGTTATGAAATTGGCTTCCGATACCTATGATGAACTTGATCGAAAATACGGGAGGGAAATGGCGCAGTATTGTATTCCATACGCATACAGATATCCAGTGTCCGCGTACATGAATCTGAGGGAGGCATCATTCTTCTGCGAGTTGAGATCAACACCGCAGGCCCATCCCGATCTGCGCCGTATAGCCATATCAATACGTGATGAAATTAAGCGAGTGCATCCGGAACTTGCGGTACTCTTAAAATTTGTTGATGCCGGGGACTATTCCCTCGGACGACTCAAATCTGAACATCGAAAGGAGAAGAAGCTGAGAGGTCTGAAAGACGGCAGTCCGCAATAAATAAATGCACAGTTTTTCTTTATTCCAGCCACTTTCTCTCTCGCAGAGAATTCAAAATGTTTATATTGAAGAACATATTTATCTGTCAACTCGAGGTGAATTCAAGATGTTATCAGGAAATATGCCGATATTTGTGCTCAAAGAAGGTACGCAAAGAGAACAGGGTAAGAATGCCCAGAAGAACAATATCGAGGCAGCTAAAGCTATTGCCGACGCCATAAGGACCACACTTGGCCCGAAAGGCATGGACAAAATGCTGGTTGACTCAATTGGAGATATTATCATTTCAAACGATGGTGCGACCATTTTGAAAGAAATGGATGTTGACCACCCAACAGCAAAAATGATCGTTGAGGTTGCGAAATCCCAGGATACAGCTGTCGGGGACGGGACTACTTCCGCAGTCATACTTGCAGGAGAACTCCTGAAACAGGCAGAGGCTCTTCTGGAACAGGGTGTACACTCCACCGTTATAACTAACGGATACAGACTGGCAGTAAACGAAGCTAAGAAACAGCTTGAGAAGTCTTCAGTCAAGGCAACAGATGATGCCACACTGAGGAAAATATCCATGACTGCCCTGTCCGGGAAGAACTCAAGCCTCTCAAGCGATTTCCTGTCCGGCCTTGTCGTTAAAGCAGTGAAGGCAGTTGCTGAGGAAAGAAACGGCAAGACTATTGTGGACACCGTAAATATAAAGGTTGATAAGAAGAACGGAGGAGGAGTCAGTGATACTCAGTTCATAAACGGCCTCGTTATCGACAAGGAAAAAGTTCACGCAAAAATGCCGTCTACCGTCAAAGACCCGAAAATAGCCCTCATAGATTCTGCACTTGAAATCAAGAAGACAGAAATAGAGGCAAAGGTCCAGATTACTGATCCATCGAAGATTCAAGGCTTCCTGACACAGGAATCCGACACATTCAAGTCAATGGTTGAGAAGATCAAGAAAAGCGGCGCGAATGTTGTTCTATGCCAGAAAGGCATTGATGACATAGCCCAGCACTATCTTGCCAAGGAAGGAATTTACGCGGTCAGAAGAGTTAAGAAGAGTGACATGGAAAAACTGGCCAAGGCCACTGGTGCTAAAATTGTCACAAATCTTGATGATCTCACGGCCGAATCTCTGGGAAAAGCCGAGAAAGTCGAAGAGAAGAAAATCAGCGATGACAGGATGACATTCATAACCGGCTGTGCCAACCCGAAAGCTGTCAGTATACTGATCAGGGGTGGAACAGAGCATGTGGTGTCAGAAATTGAGAGATCACTGAATGATGCAATACGCGTAGTGGCAATAACAAAAGAGGACGGCAGACTTCTCCCGGGCGGAGGAGCTATTGAAGCTGAACTCGCAATGAAAATCAGGGCATTTGCCAATACCGTTGGAGGCAGGGAACAGCTTGCGATCGAGGCTTTTGCCAGAGCTCTCGAGATCATTCCCAGAACTCTTGCTGAGAATGCGGGCATGGACCCAATCAACACTCTGATACAGTTGAAGGCTGAACACGAGAAAGGCAACTCCTCGTACGGAATTGACTTTGAGCAGAACAAGGTCGGAGACATGAACAAAGTCGGTGTTGTTGATCCTCTTCAGGTCAAAAAGCACGCGCTCGAAAGTGCTGTTGAGGTTTCTACAATGATTCTGAGAATCGATGATGTTATAGCCAGCAGGAAATCAAGAGTTCTGGGAATGATCTCGAGAGCTCTGGCAAA
>JAMDBW010000009.1 GCA_023487765.1 Thermoplasmatota archaeon
GGGTAAGCAAGGAAATTACACAGTACACCGGACTGGAGGGTTCCATGGAGAAGACCGGCGACATACTTCTTCTTGTGAGGGAGGATTATACCGTTTTCGATGAGATGCGGGTAACAAGTGATTTCCACGTTTATTCCGATCTCAGGCTGGCAGGAGTCGGCATGATAGGGGTTGTGCACGCCACCAAGGCGATTGACGCGATACAGCGTTTCATCGGAAGAATAGAACTGGGAATGATACCACAGATTGTGGACACAGTTATTCACATAGAGAACGGTTTTGTGTCCAGGGTACTGACAACCCACTACTCGGTCAAGGTACCGAGCGGAATGCATGAGGAGGATCTTTCAAGACCGGTGATTGAAGTCAAGGACTTCTATTCCGGCATCACAATGTTTGAAATCTACACTTTCGGGGAACAGATCGTTGTGATACCTGTGGCGAAAGAAGTTAAGAAAAATTCACTTTACAAATTTGCCGAAGATAAGATCCTGCAGGACATAAAGAAAATGATAGGGTCCAATAAAGTGAGTGTCAGGATGGTGGGAGAAGGAAGGGTGCTGCTGCAGGTGGCCGAAGAATATGTTCCAAGGATCATAGGCAAGAAGGGATCAACTGTCAACGATCTTGAGAAAAAATTCGGCCTTAAGATAGACGTGGAACCCCTCACTGAAGGAGAAAGCCAGGTTAGATCCGAAGCTCAGGTGGAGGTCAGGAGCAACATAATTTACCTGAATGTGGGTGAGAAAAACAGGAATGTCAAGTTCTATGTCGATAATATCCTGATGCTCCAGGCAAAGAGCTCGAGCAAGGGAATAGTGAGGATAAAGGTTGCCAGCGACACTGGTTCCGCGCTTTTTAACTACATAAAACTGGGTAAGGGTATCCAGTACGCGTTTACCGGTGCCGAATCAGCCTGAACCTTTCATGAGCCGAGGAATTCGTAGAGGAGCCTGACACCAAATCCCGTAGCTCCTTTTGGAAGATAATCGGCTTTAGCTGTTTTTGTCTGCGTCCAGGCTGTGCCGGCAATGTCCAGATGCACCCATGGCCTGCCGTTGACGAAATGCTCCAGGAACGCACCTGCTGTTTCGGCGCCGCCTTCTTTGCCGCCGGTATTTTTGATGTCCGCAACCTCGCTCTTTATCTGGTCCCTGAAATCATCGTCGATCGGCATTTCCCAAACTTTTTCCCACGATCTTTCTGATGCTTTTTTTATTTTCTCCTTCAGGTCGCGGTCATTCCCCATCAGCCCCGCAATATTATTTCCAAGAGCTATAACGCAGGCGCCTGTAAGTGTGGCAAGATCGATGACCGCAACCGGATTGTATTTTTCAACCCCGTAAGCAAGCGCATCTGCAAGGATTAATCTGCCTTCAGCATCAGTAGACAGGACTTCCGAAGTCTTCCCGTTATAGTGCTTCAGGATGTCCCCCGGTTTGTAAGCGTTCCCGCCAGGCAGGTTTTCAGTCAGAGGCATAATTCCGACAATGTGCTTCCTGAGCTTAAGATCGGACGCCAGTTTCATAAGGCCCAGTACTGTTGAGGCACCGCATTTATCGAACTTCATCTCGTCCATGTTATCCGCAGGCTTGATGGATATTCCCCCGCTGTCGAACGTTATTCCTTTCCCGACTATCATCACCGGTTTCTCGTCAGAAGAACCATGCTCAATGATGATCATCTTTGCAGGTTCCTTTGCCGCCCTCGAAACACCTTCCATGCCGCCCATACCCATCCTGATAAAATCATCCCTCCCTAAAACTGTGATTTTAAGGCCCCTGATTTCTCTGGCGCGGTCTTCGAACAGGGACGGGGTTCCTCTGGATGGAGGCAGATTGGCAAGATTTCTGGTGAAATTTGTTGCGTCGGCCACGGAAACCGCCCTGTCGATGATCTCCTGTCTTTCGCCGGTGGCGATGTAAACCTTTTTCAGATCAACTGAGGTCTTCTCTGACCTGAATTCGTCGAACGAGTATACAGTAAGTTTCAAAATATAGGCCGCTTCAAAAGCCTCGTCTGCATTGCCGGTTCCGGGCAGAATTATCAGACACTCCCGGATTTTCGAATTCCTGAGACAGGAATATGCCGAAGAATAGGATCTCCTGAATGTTTCAGGGCTGTATTCTGATTCTCTTCCCAGACCCACCCACAACTGCATCTGGTTTCCTGTCGCATCCATTGTCCTGAAAACCTGTCCTTTCTTGCCGGTAAAGCCTGTTACGGACACTGGACCGGGTATCCTGTCGATTCCGAGGAATTCCACTGCAGGTGACGGGATCCTGTCCTCGTAAAATGGTACTATAACTGCTTCTGTCTTTGATTTTGATAGTTCTTCTTCGAACCTGACTATCTCCATGGTACTGTCAGGGCGATTCATGGCTTTAATCTTTCAACTTCCACTGAAAATGATAAGTGTTTAACGCAAATCGGCATTACGATTTCAATGAAATGTTCCCGCTGCAATAAGAATGCAGTATACGAGGCCAGATACAGCGGAGAGAATCTGTGCGGGGAACATCTCGTGATATCGGTAGAGAGGAGAATAAAAAAGGAAGTGAGAGAGCAGATCAATTTCGATAAACCCGTCCTGAAGATATCTGTTGCGATTTCCGGAGGCAAGGACAGTTCCGTAACCCTTTACGTACTGAATGATCTGTTTCACGGAAGGAAAAACGTCAGTCTGGAGGCATTTACCATAGACGAGGGAATAGAGGGATACCGCAATAGCGGACTTGAAAATGCCAGAAAGATGTGCTCGGAGCTGAACATTCCACACCACACCATTTCTTTCCGGGATACCTTTGGAACCACAATGGACAGGGTAGTCGGGGACAACCCGGACATAATACCGTGTTCCAGGTGCGGCCCCATGAGGAGACATCTGATGAACGACGAGAGCATCGCCCTTAACTCAGATTATGTTGCCCTTGGCATAAACCTCGATGATTATTCGCAATCCATACTTATGAACGTGGCGAGGGGAGATGTTGTCAGGATGTCCAGGATGGCTCCCCACTATAAGGCAAGGGAGGGACTGGTGAGACGGATTATCCCGTTGAGGAGGATCCCGGAAAAAGAGGTCATGCTGTATGCTGTTCTCAGAGGCATAGAGTTTGACGCATCCTGGTGTCCTTATTACGAGAAGGCACAGAGGAATTCCTTCAGGGAGATTCTGGAGACAATGGAAGAAAGATCTCCCGGAACAAAATTCGCCATGCTTAAATTTCTTGACGGCCTGCGGCCTGCCCTTGGCTCTGTCGGCAACGGAGGAAGCATAAGAAAGTGCAGTGTCTGTGGTCAGCCGGCGTCAGGAGAGATCTGCGCCACTTGTTCAATCGTGGAAAATTAGTACCATGAAATCCGGTTTTTCTACGAAATCTTTATTATGACTGCTTTAATTTTAGCCCGCGCTTCTTTGACACATTGGAAGCTGATTACAGGGGTCGTAGCTTAGCATGGTTTGAGCACCCGGCTGATAACCGGGAGGTCACCGGTCCGAATCCGGTCGACCCCACTAACCGCACTTTTTAGAAATCCGTTCCGGAAGGTCGTCAATATTGCTCAAGACGTCCGGTTTTCTTGGCCAGGTATTCAAAAGTCTTCATCAGGATGTATGCCGCCAGTATTACAATGATTCCGACAAATATCTCCGTGAAGATGATGCCGCTCAGCTCAGGAATAGAAGATCCGGAAATTGCCAGTCTCATTGCCGACACACCGTACGTCATGGGGATTACATAGGAAAGCACTCTCAGCCACGACGGTAGATAATAAACGGGAAAGTTTACACCGCAGACGAGAAGACTGATAAACAGAAACACATTTGCCATTATCATGGCTGTTCTGAGGTAAAGTCCTATGCTGCTGATCAGCAGTCCGAAGCCCATCATTGTCACACTTGTTATGACCAGGATAAGGATTACTCCGGTGAAATCAGCACCGGAAAAAGATACCCCGAACAGGAAATGTGCATAGACCAGACCAATTGCACTTATCAGCGTCGACATGACAATCTGGAACGATGCTCTTCCTACCAGCAGTGCCATTCTGTTTGCCGGAGAAACTATCAGACCCGTCAGGGTTCCCTGCCATTTATCCTGGGAAGTTATGTTGGCCACGGAGAAAACCGCCGAAAAGGACATTGTCTGTATGGCGTTCCCTATTACCACATACTGGACATCTGATGCGGAGTGATTTATGGAGCCGGCCAGGAAGGCGAAAAAAGCCATTTGAGTCAGCGGCAAGATAAATATCTGGAGTATCCACATTTCCCACGAATCCCATATTATTGATCCCCTTCTGCCAAATATAATCGAACTCCGGAGTACCCTTAATCCATCCATTAACACGCTTCCCTCCGCTGACGCCATCAATATTCACCCAGGGTACCATTTATTTTCGCCCTGGATTCGACCTTCGTGAACAGGATGAAACTCAGGAAAAAGTATATCGCCGTTTCCAGGCACATTATTACCAGGTCCGGAATATAACCTGTGCTGAATCCCGAATAACCCTGTATGGCTGAGATTCTTATGGCATCTATCCCCCACGTCGGCCCCAGCATAAAAGAAAACCCCTGCACGTAAAAAGGAAGAAGAGCGATAGGAAACATGGTTCCCGTCGCTATGTAAACCGGAATCTCAAGTCCGTTTTCCAGAAACCCGGCCTTCCTGGTCAGAACATAAACCGACGAAAGTATCAGTCCCACTGATGAGAGAGATACAAAAGTGAGTATTGTTGCAATGGAGAACTGAAGTGGTTCGTAGATAGATACACCAACCCTGAACCACATCAGTCCTATGAATAGTATGAATATGGCATTCACCATACCCTCAAGCGTGTTGAATATCACCCTCCCCATAACGATCCATATAAGCGGACTTGGAGCAGACAGGGTCGCTTCCATCGTGCCATTCCAGCGATCGAACATTATTGAGCTCCCGGAGCCATAAACCGTTGTTCCCCACATGCCCATCATTCCGCCACCCAGAACTGCATACATGAGAACAGGGCCATTTACGTTTCTGAAGAGGAATAGCGAAACCAGTGTGAATATGAATGGAGCTATGATGCTTGGAATAATCCACTGCGGGTCAGCGAAGAAATTCTTCATTGTCAGTATCATCGAGGCTTTAACTGCCTGAATTCTGTGAATATTCCTGTCTGATCCGTACGAGATCATTCTTCTACCATCCTCAGATATGCGTCTTCCAGAGTGGGTTCTCTCACATTGGTTTCTATTATCTTCGTACGGAAATCCTCTGAAAGTTTCCTTATGTCAGGTATTAATTCGCCTCCGATCGGCGTCTGAATCCTGATCATCTGCTTGTCTCCTTCAAAATCAGAATAGACTTTTGATACTCCTTCCATGCCTCTAATCCTGTTCAGGAAGTCCTCTGTGGCCCCATAAACCTGGAGTTCCACCAGGGTTACGTCTTTCACCTGCTTCTTAAGTTCGGAAGGCCTGTCGAGTGCCACGATGCTCCCCTTTGAGATCACAGCAATTCTCTGGCATAGTTCATCAGCTTCAAACATGTAATGTGTGGTCAGGAGGATGGTCTTGCCCTCCCCCTTCATATCCCTTATCATGTCCCG
>JAMDBW010000037.1 GCA_023487765.1 Thermoplasmatota archaeon
TCTGCCTTTCGATCTTCCTGTGGATCTTTGCAACCCTCCTCTTTGCCTTCTTTCGCTTTCCCGATCCCTTCATCTTTCTGGAGAGTTGCCTTTGTGCCTTCACGAGTTTCTTCTCCGATTTTCTCAGGAAACGGGGAGGATCGATCTGCTCTCCGTTGCTTATGGTGATCAGTGCCTTGAGGCCGAGATCGATGCCTATGGGATTCATGAACTCAGGAGAATTGGCATGAGGCTTTTCCCTGTTCCTCTCTTCCTGTGTTTCGGTTTCACTGTTTCTGTACCTGCCTGCAGTAACAGTTATGAACCAGTTACCCACTTTATCCCGCTTGACTGAAAGGGTTGATATGCTTCCATCGACGGGACGGTGCATGAACATCCTGATCTTCCCGATCCTTGAAAGGAACACATGACCGTTTTCCATTATCCTGAATCCCGATTGCGTGTAGGTGATGGAACTGTATCTGTCTCCGGATTTGAATCTGGGAAATCCCGCCTTTATGCTGTTTCCCTTCTTTCTTTCACCGATTCTTCTGTAAAAATTGTCATAAGCCTTATCCAGTCTCCCTGCAACGTCCTGCAGAACCTGTGAGTGGATACTGCGGTATTCCGGAAATGCATTCTTCAACTCCGGAAGTTCATCCTGCTGTGAGTTGTAGCTTACCTTCCTTCCGGACCTGAAGGCATATATCCTCTGCTGTAACATTGCATTGTAGAGCTGCCTGCAAAGTTCCAGGGTGGAGTTCAGCATATAGATCTGTACATCTGTGGGATAGATCCTGAATCTATATGTTTTCACGAACCCTCTCCTTCTTCATCCAGCTGTAAATTATATATTTTTCTGTTCGCTTTCATCCCCCATCCTGCGAAGGGGGAATTCCCGCTCACAAGTGTTAAAACCTTATATGGAAGTTGGGCTGACGCGACTTACCTCTGAAGATTTACCTGACCTAAAAGTGATGCTCAGCGAATTGAGAAGCAACCTGGCAAAGATTCTCGATTGAAACATCCGGTGGTTCGGCTCCCCATCGTTGAACACTATTGGCTTACGAGATGCCATCATCACTTTGTTCCGTCCCTGTAGTACTACTTCTTTGGATGATTTTACTTCAGAAAAACAACCGACTATGGAATTCCGAAAGACAATTTAACGGAGAATACATATATGCCAGCGGTAAATATAAGTGTCATATACTGGAAAAAACGGATTTAGATGTGCGCTTTCCTTCTTCACCATCATACCATCCGGATGTGATGAATTCAACTCCAGTATGATCTACTACCTTGGAGTGGTGGGTGTAATAACCGGCGGGATGTCAGGGCTTGTCTTCTTCTTCACCTTACCTTATCTTGGACGCATAGTCGCCGCCTCGCTTGCACTCACATCAATTCTTATCATGACCGGGTTTAACCATCTGGACGGAGTGCTTGACACTGGAGATGCACTTATGTTTCGCGGACCTCCGGAGAGAAGACTGGAGATACTCAAGGATCACTATCTGGGGGCCGGAGGATTTGGTTCCGCATTGATCATATATCTGCTGACCTTCAGCTCATTGTCTGCATATTCACAGCCTACTGGCTTCCTGGCTATTTTATCTGCAGAGATTCTGGTGAAATCGTCGTACCCAGTCATGGTGAGAAACGCTCCCGGTCTATTTCAGACAGGCCTTTTCCCGAAGTTTAAATCCATGTCAGCAGATGCCGGCAGCATTCCTTACGCCGTTAATTTTGGAATACTCATACTGGTGAGCCTGATCTTTAACCGGGTTCTTATTGTAGCAGCCTTTTTTTCACTGATTGTTCTTCTGATTGCAAAAAGTCGCCTGATCAAAATTTTTGGCGGCCTGAATGGAGATTTGCTAGGTTTTGCTGGAGAACTGCTTCGCCCGGTATTCCTCCTGATTTTACTGACTCTTATGATATTTGTTTAGCCGGATGACTCTATCCGTTTTCATAATTATGAGGGTTCCTTCCCATAATCTATGTTCACATTTCTAGTCTCGATGCCGACGATGTACCAGATCAGTGCAGCAATAAACCCAATACTCCAGAGACCAAGATTGAGAAGAATGAAGTCATAAATATCCAGCGAAGCGGTGAGATAAACGGATATGACGTACGCCGCCATTGGAGCCAGCCTGATGATTCCTATTGACGTTGATCTTATTCTTGTGGGGACCAGTTCAGGTTCAAGCGTTGTTCTCGACGCCCACGCAAATTCGCTGAATATCATGTTGACGAATAGAAGTGGCAGGAATACCACCATATTGGCCAGCATTGTGTTAAAGGCGAGGATGACAACCATCGATACTGTGCCGCCCAGAAATGAAAGCAACGTAAAATTCCTCCTTTCCCTGTTAATCAGAAACATTGCTGCGAAGCCTGCTACCGATGCACCAAGAAGGGCAACAAAGATCAGAACGGGGTAATTGTCAGGGAAATTATAAGGCCCGATTATGTACGCCATCAGGCCGAATGTCAGGTACTGCGATACCCCCATTACCATGAGTATCATCATGCTGAACAGGTAGGATGGCTGTTTAACATACTCTTCCCTGTCCCGGATAATAAGCTTTGATTTCTCATGTTCGGCCTCGTTTTCTCTGCCCACGACCCGAAGCCATCTGTAAGACTCGGGGAGCGAAATCCGTGAATATATCATGAGGCAGACCAGTATTGCCGCTGATACGAGAAGGATGAATCTGAAGGACAGATCTCCGGAACCGGACATTCCAACAAAGATGTGCCCCAGAATCGGACTCAGGCGCGATTCCAGTGCGGCTTCTATCAGAAATATTCCGGATATGAATGCTGCACCCATGTTATTGAAATTCGCAACGAATGTCAGGAATTTGGATCTTTCCCCGGAAGAGAAATCCTCCGAAATCAATGAAAGCCCGGACGGTTCCTCGCCTCCGACTCCGAATTCGGAAAGGATTAGCCCGATTATCAGAAGGACAAGGTTGGACGCGAAAACCAGGAACATTATCCCAAAACCATAAGAAATCATGGTGGCAATAAACACCCTCTTCCTGCCAATCTTATCTGCCAGAATCCCCATTATTAGGTTCCCGAGCATTATGACAACCGGGCCTATGGCGAGAACCAGAGTCTTGGTCTGGAGCGGGATGTTGCTCAGGAAAGGGAATGATAGAGAAAGCGGCCCTATTGTTGCAATAATTCCCCACATAAAGAAACTTGAAGTGGTGGAGACCAGAATTGATCTTTGTTTACTGGAGTGCATTAAAAACACCTTCAGTTGATAGTCTGCCGCCAATCCAAACCGCTAGCCCGATATCTTTACACAAAACACTTGTTATACACATTTCAATCCCTCCGCCAGCATTACCTGGATCAGGTTCTAAGGGTCGATCATTTGATCCTCTCAGCCTCATACGAAGCTCCCCGAACTGACTAATGGCATCATTCTCCCCCAATACATAAATATTATGACAAAGAGTGTGGTACATTGAATAAATGCAGGAAGGTATTTCGACGATATTGAAAAGTGTAATAATTATGGCGGGTGGAAAAGGAACGAGATTTGGAAGACCTGATAAGACCCTCGTTGAAGTGAAAGGGGAAACACTGCTCGAAAGACTCGTGTCACAGGCGTCAGAATTTTCCGGAAACGTCCATGTTTGCTCAAGCAGCAATTCCCCCGCGGTTGTGGAAGTATGCAGGACGAGGGAATATAGATTCATCGAAGAGCCGGGAAACAACTTTGTAGAAGCTGTGCGAACCTGCCTTGGATCTGTAAATAAATTTCCAAGCCTTGTGCTGCCGGGTGACATATTTCTCAATGACACTCGCGTAATAGGCGAACTTATTGATTTTTACACCGCCTCACCAGTGGACCTGGTCACACTGATACATGATTCCGTGCCGTTGGGCATTAGTATTTACCGGAAATTACCGGGAGCAGGTGAAGTCTTGAGTCACAAAAATTATAATTGTAATGAAAATATGATTTTTAATGTAAATACAGAAGCGGATTACAAGTTTCTTCTGCATCAGCTTCGATAGGGATCACTACATTTCCACATTGAAATTGATATTAGAGTAATATTTTCCGGCCCGTGCCCGTACAAGCAAAACTATGCAGAAAGCGATGAATATCAGCAGGGTGGTTATGACTGCGGATGTGTGAGCAACAGAGTTCGATAGTATAATGCTTTCAAAGATTATAAACGCGAACGACAGGACTGATACAATCGGGATAGGCATAGACAGGTAGGAGCCCACCGACTTGAGATATCTGATAAGGGCAATGTTTGAAATCGTGTGAACTGCCAGAAACATTATGCTGACTATTCCAGTAACTACGATGAAGTAGTAATACAGGTCCTGCGTTAAATTTGCAATGGCAGAAAGTGTTATTGTTATCACCATTATTGTTACTGCCACTATGCGAAGAGTGGTTCTTGTGCCCTTTACTGCGATAAGGATTCCATCCTCCAGCACTTTTGTGAACGAATTTTTGAAGGCGTTCAGAAAAGCCACTGAGAGATTGAGGGCACTGTTTATGGCGATTACAGAGAAAAGCAATTCTCCAGATATACCCAGTGCTGGTGGCAACCCGCTGAACAAACTTAAGGGATTCACCGTGAAGGCATCAATTCCTGCTGAAGAGAAAAAGACTGAAATTACGATGATCGGCAAAAGCATAAGGGCTGAAAGCAGGAGGTATGCGTAAAAGACCGATCTGTGTGTATTACGTTTCCAGTCCTTCGTGTTTTCCGACAGGAATATGGAAGACCCGATGCCGGCAAAAGCCAGAAGACCGAAGGGAAGTGAAGAAAACAGTGAATTGCCTGAAAAGCTGTATTTCAGTATGTTGTGCGGAGTTCCACTTAACGCCATATATACAGATAAACCAATAATAAAGCCGACTTCTATGATGCCGGAGATTAAGATGTAACGCATGGTTATTCTCAGGCCACGAAAAACTATGAGTATCAGGTAAAGTGAGATCATTGACGAGATGCCAACGTTAAAAAACAGATTTCCGGAAAGATACGCCGGGACAAAGGTGTCCACGAAGAAGTTCAAAAAGAGGACTATTGAAGGAAAGGCCATGAAGCTGTACGTCAGATAAAGAATCGCTGTGAATACGCCTGCACCTTTTCCGAACGTGTGCCCTACGTAACTGTAGTACCCGCCATTCGTTGACATAACTCTTGAAAAAGAATATCCGGTAAAAACAGTAAAAGCTCCCACTACAGTGGATAATACAAGAGCCAGAAACGACCAGTGCCCCATAATGCCCAAGACTATAGGAAATAGTGCGACGAGATTCAATACCGGCCCGGCCGAGGAAAGTCCCTGCATAAGCGCCTCGTAAAAGGTTATCTTGCCATTCTCCATATTTACAGTATGGCGCGATTATGAAAAAATTTAGTTCGCTTTCCTGACTTAAAAGGTCGTGACATCCTCCCCGCCCTATCGACGGGGCTTCCCGTTTCAGCGACCTGAGTTGCCATTGGCAGAGCTCCAGTCTCCACGGGCGTAACTTCGGGAGTGC
>JAMDBW010000007.1 GCA_023487765.1 Thermoplasmatota archaeon
TGTTGAGAAAAAATTCAGCATCTCGCTCGCACCCGTAATCATGGCACTTAAAACCACCGTTGGCAATGAATACCCTGTTACAAAGGATCTCGAACGGCGCAGCGAAAAAGATAAGCAGGAGCGCTTTGAAAGGGACAAGAATGCCACGAACGAAGTTCTGGCAATAATGGCGCCATATGAAGTAAAGGGATACGTGTTCGTTGAAACTATGCACACGGACAGGGTAAGCTTCATAGCCAAGGGAATAAAAGGATACAAGGGAAGCGTTGAAGGAGACATTAAACTGGAAGAGATAGAGCATTACCTGAAGCCTAAACCCGCAGTGACAGGACTGGAACTGGGGGCGTTTGTTGAGCTTATCGACGGACCTTTCAAGGGAGAAAAGGCGAAGATAATGTCCATCGATGCCGGAAAGGAAGAGGTCACCGTCCAGCTTGTGGAATCCATGGTTCCCATACCGGTGACGGTCAGGGCGGAAGCCATAAGGATGCTTGACAACAAGTAATAAGTATTCATGAGGCTCAAGTCTGCGTCAAAGGAAAAACAGAAAGACTTTCTTGATCACCTGAAGGGCTTATTTGAAAATCCTCACGCGCTGATACCGCAATGCGTTGACGGCGGGTTATTCTGCAATTTTAATTCGTACCGCAAGAAGATCGATGCAGTAGCGCAGAATGAAGCTTATGACAAATTTTCAAAATCTCCCGATCAGTTCCTTTCCGGGTTGAGTGAAACTCACCGGATCATGCTTTCAGATTCGGCTACGCTTTTCGGGATGCTAAAAACCCAGTTCGGAAGCATAGAATATGCAAAAAGAGGCAATACGGACGATACCGTCATGGCGGGCATTCAGCATTATGACGATCCACTCTGGAGAATGCTTGCTTTTTCATCCATTGCTAAAACCAAAGGGTCAAGGATATATTCGTCCAGGAATTTCTTCCTGGCTTCCTGCAGGAATTCTTCTCCGGGCACAGATTTCTTCAAGGATGTCCTTTCCGATGAAGGAATACAGTTCACGGAGGATAACGGCATAATTATTATACCTGGCAATGGAAGATATATGGAAATCACTCATCTCAATTCCGTGACCTTCAGGATTTACGAGAATTCTTCTGCAAATACGATGCACGCGCTTCTGAAACACCTTATAACTCCTGATATAGGGAAAGATTTTCTATTTTCATCGGAATTTCTTTACGATCTCGTCAGGGAGATCCCTCAAAATTCCCTGGGAATGTATCTTGCCGGAAAGATCAATGACAGGACATTCATAAGGGAGGTCAACGACTTCAGGACTTCCGCTGCAATAAGGCAAAGGCACTTTATTGTCGGGGAGAAGTGCTACAGAAACGCTGATGAATTCCTGGACAATGAGCAGTTCAGGTACGTCCCTCGCGACATAATGAAGGATTCACTGGATAGCCTCGGGAAAGGAATCTATATGGATGCCTTTTCGGAAAGAAAGGTTCTCGAAACTGTCTGGCCAGGTTCAGGCAAGAATATTCTGAGGAGCATGTTTCCTGAACTTTCTGATTCCGATCTCAACTCAATGAGGGGATCACCGATAGACCAGATTGAGAGCATTCATGAGCGAACAAGGATCATGGATATCAAGTCGGGGATAGAGGCGACATCGTGGTCTCCTGATTCCCAGTATCTTATTGATATATTGAAGAATTTCTTCACACACGGAAAGGAAAGGGCTCTTCGCGAGGCCGAAAAGGGTTCAGGGCAATCCAACGTGAGGAAAGCGATATTTTACGCATTTCTCGAGTGCGTCGGTGAAAGCCGTAACAAGGAATGGCAATTTTCTGACACGGACCGGGACCTGTCATGGAAAATAAAACCATATATCTCGAGGATTCTCGAATCCGGCCCGGACGTTATCACTGAACAGATGGAAAACATAAAAGTATTCATAAAGTGACTGAAATGGCAAGACACTTTGTTTCTAAGAAGGAGGTCAGATTCCTCAAGGAATCACTCAGAGAGGTCGGGATAATTTTCCCTGATCTCCCGGTGGAAGTGGATGAGAGGAAAGGAGAAAAATGCTACTTCGTTGACGGCAAGCCATTCGTGTATATCGGCAGGAATGTCATACCTACACTTTTCCTCCTCAACGAGTTAGGTTCAGACAGCATGAACGTGACTGTGGACGATGGCGCAGTCCCCCATATTATAAACGGGGCGAATGTTTTTGCTCAGGGCATTATCGAAATGGACCCTAAAATCAAGGAAAAATCCATGGTTTTCATAAGAAACCGCAACAATCAGTACGTCGGGGTAGGCCTGAGCACGAAATCTTACGACGATATAATGGCAAACAGGAAGGGGGAAGCAATAATACTTGTGCATTTTCCCGGCGATAAAATAATGAAGACTTTTTACAGTTAGCCGCTTTTTGTAAAGGTTATATACCGGAATTTTCTGGTGAAACCATGGCAGATTTATTGAAAGTGGGAGACGTCGCGCCTGATTTCACGTCCGTAGATCACGACGGAAAAGGCATTCGCCTGAGCGAGTTCAAGGGAAAGCCGGTGGTGGTTTATTTCTATCCTAAGGATGACACTCCGGGCTGCACAGTGGAAGCCTGTAATTTCAGAGACAATTACGATAATTACGAGAAAATGGGCGTAAAAGTTCTTGGAATTAGCGTAGATGATCAGAAATCGCACAAGAAATTTGTTGAAAAATATGGCCTGAACTTCACCCTGGTAGCGGACGACAAAAAGGAGATTGCAAGAAATTATGGTGTTCTGGGTGAAAGAAATGCCAGTAGAGTTACATATATTATAGGCAGGGACGGAAAAGTGGCTCATGTATATCCAAGAGTCTCTCCCAAAGATCACGCCGTTGAAGTGATGGGGAAACTGGAGGAACTGAAACTGGTCTGAAGAAAAAGGCATCCTCATTTTTCCGGAATGTTCAGGCAGGATGCATTCATCCGGTTCCCTTTCGGCGCCTTCTGTCCTGATGATCAAGGAAACAACAAATTTTCAATTAACTGGCAAATATTTTTCAATGCTGGATCACTAATAACTTATGAACTGTATCTCAGTGCGAAATCTTGTCTTCAATTACGATTCTTTCAATCTAATAGAGGGACTTGACTTCAGTATAGAATGCGGGGAGAAACATTCTCTTATCGGGGTCAACGGATCCGGTAAGTCAACAACGCTGAAGATTCTTGCCGGTTTGCTGAGGCCGGTTTCCGGCGAAGTGAAGATTCTCGGGAGCAATCCGGAGAATCCGGACGTTAAAAGGAAGATTGGTTATCTTCCCGAAGATGCCTCTCCATACAGGCTGCTTTCTGTGAGGGAAAACGTGGAATACGCAGCGGCACTGAGAGGAGCGGAGGATGTAAGAGACTCGGCAGACAACATAATGGAATACTTTGATATCCGCGGCTATGAGAGAATCAAATCCTCGAAATTATCGAGAGGAAACCTGCAGAGATTACCTCTGTCGATGGCCCTCGTGCACAAGCCGGAAATAATGATTCTTGACGAACCGCTTAATTACCTGGATGTACCGACCTAGGAAAGAACGGTAAAACTTCTAAGAAATTCAAAATCCACGGTATTCGTTTCTACACACATCATGTCCACGGCAAACAGGCTTACGGACGGCATCATTATTCTATCATCCGGCAAGATATCCTGGTCCGGAACTTTCGCTGAAATAAATAAGGAGGGGGACTCGGGCGAGACTCTCGAGACAAGAATTGCGAGGCTGATGAATGGAGAAAAGTAAATTCCTGAAGTTCTTCCTCACTTCCAGGATCAGTTTCGGTCAGTTCATACTCCTTGGCCTATTTTATGCCATATCATTGTTTACAGGATTATTGATTGCGTTATTTCCCGGTGATGGAATCCTGTCGTCAACACAAGCCGGATATTTTCTCTTCCCCACGCTCTACGCAATCGCCATAATTATGTCAGGCATTACGGGGAGGACCATATTCATAAAAGCTGACAGGGATTTTCTCTTCAATTACGGCGTTCGATCGGGAGATCTGGCAATGGGGATTTTCTGGACTTCATTGTTGTACATTGGCCCCTTCACGTGTTTAATATTCGGTTTTGCGCCCTTGCTGACGGGATATGGCAACAGCCCTGAGTGGTTGTATTACCTTGACGTGTTCTTCTTTCTGCTTATGGTCCCGTCATTGACAGTTATCTCCCTCTCCTGGAAAAAAAGGGATTCTTCGGTGTTGATATTGATACTGGTGCTCTTCTCCCTTTCTGCTATCGCGGGGAATCCGTATTCTATCGGCTCCATAATAAGCGGCTCATCCTATCTTTCATCAGCCATAACCATGTCTGTCTCTCTGTCAGTGCTTCTGTCAGCCATATATTCATTCGACAAAGTGAGCTACGGAAAGCTCAGGTATCAGGGTTCAGAGGGTTCACGCGAAGTCAGGAAAATGCTTGATTTTTCCGGAAAGAAAGGATTACGGGCCATTTACCACTTCAACCTCAGCGAAGTGCATGGAACCTCCGTCGCCAGACTGCGGCGAGGCAGAGTAGATAATTCGGGAAGACTGCCAACATTTCTATTTTTTTCCATCTCCACAGTGATCTCAATTCTCGTCGTTCTGGGGAAAACATTATTTCCCGGGTTTCCAACACTTATTTTCTTTTACCCGGTTGTTTATCTCTTTGTAATAGTCGAAGTACTGTTATCCGTCTCCGTAACGAATGAGCGTCTATGGGTGTCCCTCAACTCCATGCCGCCCCATGTTTCATCAAGGCATTACCTGATCAGCAAGTCGTTAGTTCCGTGGTTAGTTTTCCTTCCATTGATGCTGAGTGTGTCTTATCTCTACATGTCTCAAAAATCGCAAATATTCCAGTTTCTCTTCAATTTATTCCTGTATTGCTATATTGTTCTTTTTCCTTTTACGGTTATATTGGTTTACATCTCTGCACTGACTTTCTCGGTTCAGGTGAAGGATGACTTTAATGCAAACGAGATTTCAATTAACACTTTAATCCTGTTACCCCAGGTCTTCGCGTTAGCCACAACTGGAATCATTGCAGCATTCATGCCACCATTCTTCGTTATCTCACTCGTGGCCTGGTATCTGGCCGGGATAATAATACTCGTCCCGAAGAGAATGATCAGTCGTGTCTTTAGCTCTATGTCAGAACACGGATTCTCATGAACCTGTAATCGGGTGAAGCAAAATAACAATTATTAGTAAAATTCAGTAAACGCTGTCTCGTTTGTCCTGATCCATAAGCAGAACTGAAACAAATACCGAAGTCATAATCCAGATGACTGATATGATCAGAAGTATCAGGTTTGGCTCCACAATAACCGAAATAATAAATAATATTATGGGGAGGAAATATTTCAGCAATCCCCAGAAATATCCGTAATAATCCATTTAAAGTCCTTATCCGAATAGAGAACTGAGTCCAGCGAGAGCATCCTCTTCGTTAGCCTCTTCCTTCTTTTCTTCTTTCTTCTCTTCCTTTT
>JAMDBW010000055.1 GCA_023487765.1 Thermoplasmatota archaeon
TTCCCTCGAAATATGACGATGTCAGGTCATAATGCACCGTGGATGTGTCCGGCTTCAGTGTGTTGAACAGGTCGATCTCTATTTCGTCCTTCCCTGCAATGATGGAATCCAGTGACCTGTAGACATTGTCTTCGCTTATGTGCAGTTCCCATGGGAAGTGGACGCATTCAGATTCTCTGATAAGGGTAGGGAACTGTCTGAAGAAATATATGGAATGTTCAGTGAACTGGAGGAATCGCTCAGATCGAAAAACGTGGATGAACACAAATCCATGAAGGGAAAATTCGACATAAGGATAGGAAAGATTTTTGAATCATTATGATCCATATGAAGAACTTCACAAACCGGTTGAGTGCATCAGGAACGGTCTC
Organism: Thermoplasmatota archaeon; assembly: GCA_023487765.1. Classification (GTDB taxonomy): domain Archaea; phylum Thermoplasmatota; class Thermoplasmata; order Thermoplasmatales; family Thermoplasmataceae; genus JAJZOM01. Next base: position 372 of record JAMDBW010000055.1, read on the forward strand.
GGATCAAGGTTCGCCTGCCTGCTCTATCCCGGAATGGGGCCAACCAACAGTCTTGCTGAACAGGCTATCAGGGAACATGTGGTCATAAGGAAGATCATCGGCATCTTCAGATCGGAATCTGGATCACCGAACTACCAGTATATCGCATCCCTGTTGCCGACATGGAGGCTACAGAGCAAGAACTTGTTCGTTGAGATGGATAGAATATTGAGGAAAGAGATGTGCGGTTTTGGCTGAAGTATACAAGTACAATAATTATATCTCCATTTCATGCAACTAATCTATCGATGTCCCTAACTCAACTTAGATTACATTGTATCAAGATAGGTAATGAATTCCCACTTTGAAATAAATTTAAGTCGATGAAAATTATCTTCCCTATGTGTTATCAAACGAAGATGCAGGAATAATTTCAAGGTTGCTCGATTGGTCGAAAGAACTTGTAGACGGCTATTACCGACAAAATGAAACTTTTGAATTGGAATCATTCCTTCGCTACAATTTTATAGAAACCGCATTAAAGGCTATAATGATAACAAAAGAAGAAGAATTTTCAGAAAATGAACTGAAAGAAATAAGACAGATAATATCCAAGCGTCAAGTCGAGCTAAATGATATTTATAGGGTGATTTCTGACGAAGTTGATGATCTGGTTGATAAGGAAACTATGAATCGCTTTAAATCGGAAATAGCTAAATTCAAATCAAACGAGTATGCGCAGGCGAAATTCGCAGGGGAAAGTGAAGGATGGAGTAAGGGTGTATTGGAAGGGAAGAGAATAGGCGCTTCAATTTCTAATTTAGATCTTACGAACATAATAATGACGTCTATACAGGATGACTGTGATCTGGGCGATGCTTATTACAACGGGGTTGACCGCGAACACTTTCACATCGCATGCAAGGTCTGTCTTTCTCCAATGCATTTAGATTGCGAAGATGATAACTGGGACAAGATGAGGAATGTTATAGGGAAAGCAATTCTATCGAAATGGTCAGATACAGAAATTCATAACCGATTTATTGATCTTCACAGGAGTGCTGATAACTACAATACGTCTGGATATTGGGAGCATCCCACTAAGATGTTATTAAATAAGCTTGGTGTCGAACACGAGCACTTTGACGTTTTATGTCCAGAATGCCACAAATTTATACATTTTTATGAAGAAAAAGAGGGTTGGAGTGAGGTCAAATCTTTGTTAGTGGAGGCTTTTAAAGATTGGGGACATGCTAGCTGTTTAGAAAGCTTAGGCACTGTAATATAATTACCTAACTTTTTGACCGCTTTTATTCACTACGTTCTCCAGGCCGTAATTATCAACGGTCCACCGAGACATGTAAATACTGTGTAGTGTTTAACTATACATTACGACATTCATAAGAAAAATCAGGACAAAATCCAGAACATATCTCGCTGAGGTACGCAGCAAGAGGGTGGACGGCAAGGTGAAACAGGAGTTCATAAGATACGTGGGCAAGGAGATGAACAACTCCGTGGTTCGGAAAATATCATCCGGTGACGTAAGAGCAATGGAGGTGCGCAGATCACTGGATGTTGAGGTGGTTCACAGGATATCATCCAGGCTGGGAATCAACGCCATGATCCCCGGGAATGCACCTATCATGGTATATTCATAGCTTCTTGACCGCCCTGCAATAAACAGGATGCCGGAATATCTGCGTGAAACGGAGATACTGAGATATCTTGGCATTGAAACTTATTTTCCGCGCTTTCTGAAATCAATTTCTCTGAATTTCCATGACCGGTTCTATTGCCCGTCCGTAGCGTGATCTATTTCCATTCAATGCTTTAATATCCTCTTCAGGGATCTCTTCCCGAATATGTCCGTTGCATCGATAGTGATGCCATGACGTGCAAGAATGGAGTGGACCTGGTTCTTGATCATAGTGGTTTCCTCTGCAAGCGATCTGCGGTACCTGACAAGAGACCTGTCGCACCGGCGCCAACAACTATAACATCAAATTTGTTCAGGAAAATCCCCGGTTAGAATAAACTGGGGAATTATAAAATTATCCGCGGCTGGACTAAGAAAAGATTAACTCTTCATGGAAGGGGATGCTTTCCATCGGAACATGTACCATTTTTTTGTATGCCGGACCTTGATCTCAGCACCTTCTATCAACGCAGGCGGGCTTCACGTGCGTATCTTCAAAGCAAATTTTCTACGGCTGGTTTACCGGGAATCATGCCGGCTATCCTGTGGTTCGCAATCCAAGGGCGATACCTTCCATGGTCTGCTCCAGAAACGGGAGTATCTCCTGCGAATGTCCGCTGCGATATTGTTCCAGCAACTCAATCTGGAGGAAATTGAGCGGATCCACATGCGGATTTCTCCATGCGATAACTTCCCTGAGATCGGGCTGTTTTTCAAGCAGTTCTCTTCCTCCGGTGATTTCCAGGATGGACTTCCTGAGCTTATCGTATTCCTCCACAATAATGGGCCAGAATCTGTCGACGAGTTGCGATTCTGCGAGACGCTGATACGACGCGGCAGCACGAAGGTCTGCCTTTACCAGCGCAAGTTCGAGATTGTGGATCATAGATGTCATGAATGGCCACGTCTGGTACAGATTTTTCAGTATCTGACTTGTTTCTTCCGATTTCAGGGCGAACTCCAGAGCACTGCCGGCGCCATACCAGCCAGGTATGAGCATCCGGTTCTGCGTCCATGAGAATACCCATGGTATTGCCCTGAGATCCTCCCAGCAGAACTTTTCACGCCAGCTTGGTCTGGAACCCCAGTTAAGCGTTGCCATCTCACGAATTGGCGTGACCGATAGAAAGTACTCCCAGAAACCGGGTGCATGAATAAGTTGCCTGTACTTATTGCCGGCGCTTTCTGATAATTGATTCATAAGTTCAACTGTTTTTCCTTCGGGATCACGCGACGGAAAGAGTACGGCAGAAGCATGGGCCGTCAGCATCATCTCAAGGTTTCTTCTCGCCATGTCGGGGAGCAGAAACATCTGCGACAGAACCTCACCCTGATGAGTGATGCGAAGTGCATTCCTTACGCTCGCTGCGGGTAGCTCAAGAATGGCATTGGATGCAGATACCCCGCCACGCCCAAGAGAACCTCCACGACCATGAAAGAAACCGATCTTTATCCCTTTTCCCGCTCCCCATGATGCTATCTCCACCTGCGCCCTGTATATACCCCACGAAGCGGAAATGGTCCCTGCATCCTTCGTGCTGTCCGAATATCCAAGCATAACTTCCATGTAGTTTCCCCTGCACTCGATGTGCGACCTCCACCGGGGAGTTGCATAGACATCTTCAAGGATACGTGTAGCGTGTTCCAGATCGTTCAGCGTCTCAAAAACGGGCACGATGTCCATTGACAGATCGGGATCAACTGATCTCATCAGAAGCAGCGGAATGATCAAATCTTCTGCTGAATGCACCATGCTCACGAGGTAGTGCGAAATCCCGTCATTGCCCCACCTTTGCTGGTATTTCGCAGCCACTTCGAATACGGCCCTGAGATCACTCGTAACGGCGCTTCCGGGTCTCCAGTCATTATTGTGATCCAGCAGACTCCTCACAAGTTCCAGACAGTTCCCGTCAACCGGTCGGGATCCGTCTCCAGTGATTATCTCATTCAGGGCAGCGCGCTGGACACGGCTGTGCTGCCGGATATCAAGAGAGGCAACGTGGAAACCGAATATCCGGATCTGTCTGATCAGCCTGGAGATTTCCGGAGGCCACTTAGTCGGATCGGGATCCCAGTGCATACCAACCTCGTTTATGTCATTCAGGAATTCAGTGCTGTTTTTATAGCCGCGTTTATCCCCTGATACTGTACCGGCCAGCTTCAGCTGAATGAGTGCAGCCATTTTCCTGAGCGGTTCCCGCGGGTAACGCTGATCAAGCTGCTCTGCCTCCCCGGGAAATGCCTGACTTTCAATTTCTATCCATCGCTCCATTCCGTCGGGATCCGAGATATATTGGATATCTGAACTCACAGTCCGTTCCAGTTCGTCCATTGCTTTGAGGTATATCTCAAACGCCAGCTTCTGGTGCTGTTCAAGGGTCCATGCAGTAGTGTCTGAATCCACGAAAGGATGACCGTCACGATCACCCCCTATCCATGAAGCTATTTTCCACTCAGCAACACGGCCCGCTTCCGGGTTTGCAACGTAATCAAGCTGTTCCAGTATTTCCGGAAGTGCCTTCGTCAGGGTATTGCGAAGATAGAAGAGACCGAGTTCAACTTCATTGCGGACTGTCGGCCTTGATACGCGCCGGCTTGGTGTTCGCCACAGGACTCTGATCTCCTGGAGGATGTTATCACGCCATATTGATCTTTCCGTGGAGCTGTCAGGCAAATCTGACAGGAGGAGACCAATTTTTCTCATGTGCTGCAGTATGGTTCTTCTCGTGCTTTCAGTCGGATGAGAGGTCAGAACAATGGTTCCGGTGGCGTTGAGGTCGCGCGGAACCGTGTTGCCTTTCACCCCTGAAAGCTTTTTTGACAGACCTTCTATCGAATCATTTGGAGGCGGGTTTACGTGTCTTCTTGCACGTACAGTCTCAATCCGTGACTGATCCTCTGCAATGTTCTGCAAGCGCAAACACTCACTGAAATACTTGATAAGCACCCTCAGTCCATCTGGTGGAAGTCTCAGATCCGGCACCTTGATCTGCAGTATTCCTTCGCTATTTCCAGAACGCTTTTTTCCGGCTTCTGATACGAGTTGTCTTCCAAGTTCGGATGCCCATGTGAAATTCCCGGCAGCCAGCACTTCATCCAGAAGGGACCTCAACATGTCTCCAGTTTCTTTCCAGACGGATCGTGAGGTGGATTCTACCATTTCAATCAGTTTGCACTATTATGCAATCGACTTAAGATATTCGGGGAAGTTTTGGAATTTTTGTAAGGTTATTGCGGTGATTCGTACCTCTTTTCATCGCCCGGTTAAATGCCCTCAAAAGGAATGAGTATTCAGAGAGGCACGCTTACAATG
>JAMDBW010000015.1 GCA_023487765.1 Thermoplasmatota archaeon
GGCCTCTGTTCCGGATGATCTGCACAGACCTTTCATAGATTCCATAACTTTTTCCTGCCCGGATTGCGGGAAATTGATGCACAGGGAACCGTACGTAATTGATACCTGGTTCGATTCCGGAAGTTCGACGTATGCCGCAATGCATTATCCATTCGAAAGCAAGGAGGCAGACCTCGATATACCCATATCATTCATAACAGAGGCCATAGACCAGACGAGGGGATGGTTTTACACACTCCACGTCATTGGTTCCCTGCTTTTCAACAGGAATGCTTATGCCAACGTACTTTCCATAGACCATATCCTGGATGAACAGGGAAGGAAGATGAGCAAGAGCAAGGGAAATTCAGTATATGCCCTTGATTTCATCAATGAATTTGGAACCGACGCAATCAGACTTTTTTTCTTCACAGGTATACCGTGGAGATCCAAAGCCATAGATAAGAAGCTGATAACAGAAACCTCGAGAAAGGTCTTTGGCACTCTTGCCAATGTATATTCGTTCTTTGCTTCGAACGCCAACCTTGATAGTTTTTCATATGAACGTTTCTCAGGTTCCAGAAACATGCTTGATAAATGGATTATATCAAGAACAAACTCCACCATAGCCGTATCGGCCGAGAACATGGACAGTTACAATATACACGTGGCACTGAGACACATAGAGGATTTGATTGAGGATCTTTCCAACTTTTATCTCCGCCTGTCAAGAAGACGATTCTGGTCTGAAACCCTTACCCGGGAGAAGGAAAACGCGTACTCGACACTGTTCTACGTGTTGAGCAATATCACCCTGATGCTTGCTCCAATAGCTCCATTCTTCACTGAATACCTGTTCCTCAAGCTCAATCCCGGATCCGGGAGCGTACATATGCAGCATTATCCCGTCAGTGATCCTGAACTTCAGAACGATGTGCTGGAAGGGCAGGTGAAGATAGCGTCCTCGATACTCGAACTTGTCAGGAGGCTGAGACAGGAAAACTCCGTAAAAGGCAGGCAGCCTGTGACAGAGATTCTTATAAAATCAAGCGAAGAGCTGATGCCGGAACTCCTGGAAGCCATGTCTTCTGAACTCAACGCGAGAAGTGTGAGATTCATCCGGCCGGATGAGAGGCCGGTCAGGAGAAAAATGAAACTGGTGATACAGAAAGCCGCGCCGGTTCTGAAATCCAAGATTTCCGGAATAAGGACTGCAGTGGAGGAAGATGACGGAAAGCTTTTATCTGTATTCTCCTCACAATTTCTCCTTGAATTGCTAGGCGAGAAACTCCCGGATGATTTCATCGAGGTTCTTGAGGAGCCCGTTGCGAAATACGCAATGGCAGCGGACTCGAGACTGTCTCTGGAGGTGTTCCTCAACACAGAAATAGATGAAGACCTTCAACTGGAGGGTATGGCCAGAGAAATTGTGAGGAGAATACAGGTAATGAGAAAGGAACAAAATCTGCAATACGATCAGGAAATTGATCTATCAATTTGGGGTGATGCCAGCCTCAACAGGATAGTCGACAGCCACGGAGGATGGATAAGGAACGAGACACTTGCAAGAGATATAAGTTTCGAGAAAAATCTGAACGCCAGAGAATGGGACATAGACGGCGACATGATCTTCATCTCGATTCAACCTGTAAAGAGGTAATCTGCATTGAAAAGTGACAGGGCATTCATTGTCGGAAGATTTCAACCATTCCATAACGGACATCTTGAGGTTATAAGGAAGATACTCAAGGAAGATTCATCAGTTATTATAGGAATAGGCAGTGCACAGTATTCCCATACGCTGAAAGATCCATTCACTGCGGGAGAGAGGCATCTTATGATCTCTTCTTCCCTTGAGGCGGAAGGGATTTATGAGTTCTATCTTGTACCCATTGAGGACGTAAATTCCAACCCCCTCTGGGTTGCCCATGTGGAATCACTCACACCAAGATTCAGGAAAATATACACAAATAACCCGCTTGTCAGACGCCTCTTCTTCGAGAAGAATTACGAAGTGAGGTCTATGGAACTTATTAACAGGAAATCGTGGTCCGGCACTACAATAAGAAAGAAGATGCTGGAAGGAAAAGGATGGAAGGACGACGTGCCAAAGACCGTTTTTGAGATAATAGATGAAATAGGCGGCGTGAAGAGGCTTCAGGACCTCTCCAAGACCGACGAGGACTCCATCTGAATCATGAAATCATTTTCATGATCACATCCCTGTCCGTGAGGATGTGCGGGATGACAACGTATTCGTCTGCCTGATGAGCGACCTCCGGGACAGTCGTGCTCCATACGATTGCATCATATCCGAGTCTCCTGAAGAAGGCTGCACATGTTCCTCCGCCGATTCCGACGGTTGATGGTTCGGCGTTTCTTAGCTCCCTTATCACTTTCCTCAGTTCCAGAACCACTCTTGCAGTCTCGCTGGTTGGCATCGGGGCCTGTTCCTTCTGTATTATTTCGTATGAAATCCTGGCCTGGCTTGTTCTCTGGAAATCTCTTATCTCCTCATCTATGAAGTCTATAACGGAATCCAGATCATATTTTGGCAGGATTCTGGAATCAAGGAACTGGATTTCAGTTCCCGGAATAGTGTTTATGTTATCCACGTTCTTATCATGTTTTGTCGGCTCGAAAGTAGAGGACGGGGGCATGAATATGGGATTCGTGTGATCATACTTTGCGTGGAGAGCTGCATCCAGCCCGGTGAAGAATTTCATGGACTCCCGGTTTGCATTTATCGCCATGAACGGCATACTCGCGTGATACTGTTTTCCGCTGACCTTGAATTTGATCCAGAGTATGCTTTTTTCAGCAACCTCTATCTGCAACCCGTCCGAAGTCCCTGCGTCCGGAACCAGTATGAGATCGGTTTTCCTGAATATATTTTCCCTGAGCAGGAACTGGATTCCGTAATTGCTTCCGAATTCCTCATCTGCAACGAACGCCAGCCCCAGTGAGTACTTCATTTTTGAAACGTTGAGGTTCTTCAGCAGCAGCAATGACAGAAATATTGCCTGACCGTTGTCCGATGTTCCGCGACCATATATCCTGTCCCCTTCAACCGTTGCGGAAAACGGGTCTTTCGACCACAGTGACGGGTCACCAACCGGAACCGTGTCGATGTGTGGAACTATCCACAATCTTTCCTCTTTTTCTCCCACCCTCAGAATGATGTTCGATCTCACAACATCGTGCTTATCCGTAACATCGAATCTTCTGTAGTTCTTATATCCCAGTTCTTCGAGTATTCTGCAGATCTCATCGGCCCTCTCTTTTTCTCCGGCACCCCCGGAATCCGGAGAAATAGACTTAATGGGAATCAACCTGCCAGCCAGCCTCTTGATGAATTCATCATCACTTAGATTCTTGAGTTCCGTGGACATATGAAAGGTTTAGAACTGGAGACAATATAATTTCTTCCAAAACCGATGATCCGGCAGTGAAATCCTGAAAAGATTATTTACACACATAAGTATTCTAACTTCGCCAATGGAGAACAAGAAAGAGAATTTTAACGAATGGTACAACGAAATAGTCGAGATAAGCGGTCTCAGTGACAAGAGATATCCAATCAAGGGAATGAATGTCTGGCTGCCTTATGGCTTAAAGGCAATGCAGAACATTGACGGTGCGATCCGTAAGAGCGTTGATTCGAGGGAATTTCAGGAAGTAAGTTTCCCGGTCCTGATAACAAGGGATCAGCTCTCAGTGGAATTCGAGCACGTAAAAGGGTTCGAGAATGAGGTTTACTGGGTCACGCGTGGAGGCATGGACCAGCTTGACGTGGAAATGGCCCTGAGACCGACAAGCGAAGCTGCCATGTACGGCATGTTTTCCCTGTGGGTCCGCTCTCACGCCGATCTTCCCCTCAGGACATATCAGATAGTGAATGTATACCGGTATGAGACCAAGCACACACGTACCTTCATCAGAATCAGAGAAATACACTTTTTTGAAGCACACACTGCGCATGATTCTTACGAGGATTCAGAACGCCAGATGGATCAGTACCTGGAAATCTGGAAAGAAATCAGTTCGGAGCTTTGTCTCCCCTACCTCGTCAATGAAAGACCGGAGTGGGACAAGTTCCCCGGAGCCATGTATACCCTCGCTTTTGATACTGTCGTACCGGGAGGAAGGAGTCTTCAGATCGGGACCATCCACGAATACGGGACTAATTTCTCCAGGAATTATGATATCAAGTACCTGAAAGATGACGGCACACATGAATATGCATCACAGACCACATTCGGCCTCAGTGAAAGACTGCTGGCAGCAGTAATATCACTGCACGGAGACGATCAGGGCCTGATTTTCCCGCCGGGTATCGCACCGGTGCAGGTCGTCGTTGTTCCGATACCTTCAAAGAGAGTTGATACGGCAATATATGCATCATCAATTGTCAGGAATTTGCAGGAGGCGGGATTCAGGGCAAGAATTGACCAGAGAGAGAACTATACGCCAGGTTTCAAGTACAATGAATGGGAAATGAAAGGTGTCCCCCTGAGACTGGAGGTGGGAGAAAAAGAGGTTGACGACAATTTCGTGACCGCCGCTCCAAGAACAGCAAAGAAAAAAACCAGGATTCCTCTTTCCGGGATTGATGCCATGGTGCCGCAATTGCTTGCTGAAGTTAAACTGGAGCTGACAAAAAGGGCTGCCGACCAGTTCACGGGTCTTCAAAACCGCATAAGGAAAGTTGAAGATATCAAAAAGGCGAACGGCATAGTTCTTGCCGGTTGGTGCGGAAAGAAGAACTGCGCTGAAAAAATTGAAGAAACGTACGAATTCGGGACTCTCGGATTTTCCAGAAACCACAAAGAAACCACAAAATGTGTGATTTGCAATGATGACGGAAGGATAGGAGTGTTCTCGAAATCTTACTGAGTTATGAAGATGTCAGAGAAAAGAATCAAACTTGCAGTATTCGACATGGATGGCGTCCTGACCCGGTCTTCCAGCAGCTGGGACTTTGTGCACAGACGCCTTGGAGTTGATAACCATGAGAATCTCAGAAAGTACAGGGAAGACGAGATATCCTATCTGGAATTTTTGAGAAGTGATGTCAGTGCCTGGATGGATAAACTGGGAACCGTACCTGCATCGCTGATACAGGAGATACTGGATGAAATTCCTCTGAGAGATGGCATCACGGAGACGATCTCCGCCCTTAAGGAACGAGGGATATCATCGGTGATAATCTCAGGCGGAATATACTGGCTGGCTGAGAAGATTGGTGCAGCATCTCACTTCGATGAAGTGCACGCAAACCGGATAAAAACTGATACACGCAACTTCATAATACCGGACGGAGAAGTTATGGTTGAACCAAAGCGCAAGGACATAGTGATAAAAGCAGTACAGGCAAGAA
>JAMDBW010000070.1 GCA_023487765.1 Thermoplasmatota archaeon
CAAAAAGACTTTATCTATGAACCCGCGGTTGAATTATCCGACACAAACGCAGAATATGAAGCAGCAGCCGCCATGATGTTCTCTCCATCCAGAAATGGTGACTTGTCCGGACTGATATTTTCAAGTTCGAATATTCTATCATCAGCACATGGGATATCCCGAAATCTATTGCCCGCGAAGGGACATTTCAGGATAGCATCAATGCTTCCGGTTTTCACCACGGCAGGTTTCCAGTTTTCAGTTACGCTGCCAATATTCTTGGGTGGCACAGTAATATGCACATTCGAACGTTCTAATTACGGACGTCTTCTGAGATTTTGCAGTCTTTTTGATTGTGATTACATAATCGCGTCTCCGTATGACCTGAATCAGATGCTCGAGAACAAGGTCGCCAATCAGGGGATCAGGAGCCTCAAGGGTGTATTCTCAAACTCATATCTTCTCTCCAGGGAGGTCAGGGAGACATTCGAAAAGAATTATGGGACTCCGGTGATTGAATATTACGGTATTCCAGAGTTGCTCGGAGTCAGTCATATGCAGTCTGCCGACAGAAGCAAACGCAAACCGGGAAGTCCGGGTTTGCCTTTGTACGGCGTTGAAGCAAGGATTATCGACGAATCCACAGGAGACATCATACAAAGTGGATCCAGAGGCACCCTGCTGGTAAGGGGGCCGCAACTCATGCTGAGATACTGTTCAGGCGAGGAAGATGGTTCCGTGTATTTCAAGGACGGTTTTTTTGATTCCGGTGACCTGGCGAGGGTAGATCACGATGGACAGTATTTCATAGAGGATCGGAAAAGGGAAGCAATATCATCTAACGGAATACTCGTAAGTCCACATGAAATCGAAGGAGCAATAGCTACCGTTGAAGGAGTCCGGGAAGTCGCTGTAATCGGAATAGACAACGGTAAGGGGAATGAGGAGATAACTGCAATAATATCTCCCGGGAAGACCAAAGCTACAGGCGAATCAAGACTCAAGGAGACGTGTTCCATCATGCTCTCACCCTATAAGAGACCAAAAAGATATGACTTCAGAGATGAGCTTCCAAAAAGTATGGCCGGAAAAATTCTCAAGAGGCAGCTTCTCGAAGAAATGAGAAGGCAGCGATCCTGATGCGACGCGGGAGGCTGTCAACAGCGTTAAAGATTACACCAACCTTCGACTATCCGATGAATTTAGGGTGATATTTTGATCGGCAATTATATAAACAATGTCATTGTTTGACAAAGGAAATGTTTTTCAATTGTAAGCGTTAGTGTAGGTAATGTCCAAATTAAGCACATCCGGAATGCTCAGGATGGTTGTGGCCATATTTCTTATTCTGATTATATTCATCTCAGCTTTTCAGATTAATAATGCATACGTCACTCATCCTGGTAAGGAGAATTTCATCAGCGCTCCCGCAGGATATGTTCCGGTAGCGTTCAATGGACAGATCATTCCGGTAAGTTCTGATTACAAAGGCAAAATGCATATTGACATAATATTCAATTTCTCAAATCAGAACGGATTAATGTCCTTCCTTTCAAATCTGTCAGATCCGTCAAGTTCTCAATATCACAAGTACCTTACGGGAAACCAGTTTGATTCCAGGTACGCCCCTTCCAGAAGCGTCTACGATTCTGCCGTATCATACTTCCAGCAAAACGGAATGTACAATATTCACACATACAGTAACAGGTTGACATTATCTATGTACGGTTCCGCACATAACATCTCACTGGCGTTCCATACAAATATCACAACCGGTACACAAAACGGGCAGACAATATACAGTCCGTCAGCAGTCCCGGAACTGCCTGAATGGCTTTCCGGGTCCGTCAACCAGGTTATAGGTCTCAGCAACGGCTCTCCCATGTATATGAATCTTAGGACAGGCGGCATGCTGAACAGTTCTGCAATAAAGCAGGATATATCTCCCCCGCTGAGTAATTATCCGGCACCGCAAACTCATAATGGGATCCAGTACATTTATGGAAGTGATCTCCAGGTTGCGTACAATGAAACCGGCCTGTTCAGCAAAACCTACGCCACAGGCCAGGTGATAGCAACGTTATTGTGGAGCGGATTTAATAACAATACTAAAAAACCCACCGGCCCGTATGACCCGGCGACTGTGGGCTACTATCTCAATAAAACCATTCCCAGTGGAGAGCCCATGCCGAAAATATACGGGTATTCTGTTGACAATGCGCTTCCACCCGGGCCTTCCGCCAAGAATGATACATCAGGTGCCGTTTTTGAAAACACTCTTGACCTGGAAATGGCAGGCAGCATGGCACCGGGAGCGTCTATCTATAACGTGTACGGACCTAACGCCAGTCTGACGGACCTCTCTGATGCAATGAATGCTATACTCTCAGCCAAGTCCTCATCGCCATTGTACAATGTTACTGTGATATCCAATTCATGGGGATCAGGCGATCTTCTAAGCGGCACATGGAATCAATATTTCAAGGAGGCACAGGCAAGGGGTATAACGATCCTGGCGAGCAGCGGAGACACCGGGGATAACAACAAAAGCAGCAAGTATGTCGGTGGGCCCGATTACGTCCAGTTTCCATCTGCAGCAGCTTACAACAACTATGGCGTAACTGCCGTCGGGGGGACCAACCTTACGCTTTCAGCGTCCCTGGCTATAAGCAGTGAACAGGTCTGGTACACACCAGGAAGCGATCCAACCGGCTCCACCGGTGGAATAAGTTCAGTTTACCATGAACCTTCATGGCAGAACAATTCCCAGGCAAACATAACACTGAAAGGACAAGGCAGGGGTGTACCAGACATAGCCGCGATAGGAAACAACACCCTTGTCCAGTATAACAACACAACGGCCAATGGCCTATTCATCGCATCAGGGACAAGTATTTCGTCTCCAGTTGTTGCAGGAATCATTGCGGCGATGGACGCAAATCTTTCAGCCAGCGGTGAACCAGCTCTGGGCTTCATAAACCCGGCAATATACCGGTTTGGTTCTCAGCAATATGACCCGTCGAAATATGGAAACCCTGTGAAAAAAGCGTTTTTTGACATAACACACGGCAGGAACTATGTTTACAGCGCCCTTGCAGGATATGACCTGGTTACAGGGATGGGTTCAATGGACGCTGTCAATTTTCTGACAGACCTGAACGGAGGGGTACGGTATAATGTTACTTTCAATGAAACCGGGCTTGCATCCGCAACACCGTGGAATGTCACAATAGCCGGGCATAATTATCCTTCCAGTACGCAATATATTAATCTGAGCCTCCCGAACGGGACCTATCAATTCCAGGTTCCTGTTGCCGGAAATATGGTGGCAAATCCGGTGGCCGGGAGTTTCAATATCTCCGGAAAGCCTTTGGTTGTGAACTTGAGCTTCTCAAGAGGATACGAAGTGAACTTCACGGAGCATAATCTCATAAACGGGACACAATGGGTTCTCAACGCGTGGAATTATTCCGTTGCATCTTCCTCACAGGGCATGACTCTTGTATTTCCGAATGGAACATTTGTTTATCACGCAACATCATTGGATCCAAACTACAGGGGATATTCCGGTAATTTCACTGTAAATGGAACCGGAATAAATGTCAGTTTCAACTTCACACTTGGAATTTTCAATGTAACATTCATCGAAACTGGCCTTCCAACCGGGCAGGAATGGAAAATACAACTTCCCAATGAGACCAGGACTTCCACGGGCAATACAACGATTTTCACACTGCCTGGCGGATATTACGTGTTTAAGATTCTTCCAGCCGGAAAGTATATTTCCAACAATACTGTGGTGGCCCTGAACACCAATGGCGAAAATCAGACAGTGTACCTGAATTTCAGTTACGGTTACTTTATAACCTTTATAGAAAGCGGCCTTCCTTCCGGATCTGTGTGGGAAGTTAACATCAATAATTACAACCTGAAAACGACAAACACAACAATAAAAATTGAGGTGCAGAACGGAACATACCATTATGTCGCCTCCGGAACCCTTGGAAATAAAACATTTAGCGGCTCAGGCAATGTTACTGTCAACGGAAGCAATCAGACTGTGAACCTGATTTTCCAGAAGAGCAGGTCACAGACAGGTACTGAAATACTGTATGCGGCACTTGCAGCGTTTGGTATCGCGATATTTGTTGTGGGACTCATGTTATACAGGAGAAAGTGACCATAACGTCAAATTATGAAACAGGGTGGTGACATAGCGGAGCAGCTATTACACCGGATATTTTCTATTTTTTCAGCATTGCTGCGTTAGCCATAGTTAAGTGTGCAGCCTTAGAAATTTTAAAGGGGACAAGTCTAAAAGTTCATTAATTTTTAAAACATCCTACTAAGGCAGGTGTCGAACATGGTTGATGCACAACAGACAAATGTTCAATTCGCCAGAGGACTGGAGGGTGTAATAGCCGCTGAAACCAGGATTGGCTTTGTAGATGGAAATCTCGGAAGACTCGTATACAGGGGCTTCGACATCTCCACTCTGGTTGAACAGTCTAATTATGAAGAGGTATCTTATCTGCTACTGAACGGTAAGCTGCCCAATAAGGAAGAGTATAGCAATTACGTTTCCAGACTGAAGAAATCTAAATATCTGGAAACGGATGAATACGATCTTATATCGCAGTTAAGCAGGGTTTCACATCCAATGTCAACGCTGAGGACAGTGGTTTCGTACATAGGCGCAAAAGATTCCAGGACGGTTGAGCCTGACGTTGCAGTCCAGGAGGAGCTTGGCCTGGAACTGATTGCGAAGATGCCCACTATTGTTGCTGCCATTAACCGTGCACATGACGGGCTCGATTTCGTGGAACCGGATCCAGATCTCTCCTACTCATCAGATTTCTTCTATCAGTCACTTGGAAGGAAACCCAGCACGATAGAAGCAAAGATGCTGGATACCGCGCTGATTCTGCATGCCGATCATGGAATGAACGCTTCTACTTTCGCCGCCATGCTGACGATATCCACCCTGTCTGACATGTATTCCTCCGCAACCTCTGCCATATCGGCCCTGAAAGGTCCATTGCATGGGGGAGCGAATGAGAGGGCTCTCGCGCTAATCCAGAAGGTCGGGACACCGGAAAATGCTGAGAAGATAATTGGAGGAATGATTGATCGAAAAGACAAGATAATGGGCTTCGGCCACAGGGTATACAAAGTCTACGATCCACGTGCCAGAATATTGAAACAGTTTGCCGAAAGAGTGACTAATGCTAACAACCAGCGGGTGCTCTTCAAGACAGCAAACAAGATAGAAGAGGTTATGATAAGCAGACTTGGATCAAAGGGAATATTCCCCAATGTGGACTTCTATTCCGGAATGCTCTATTATTCAATAGGGTTTGAGCCCGATATATTCACTCCAATCTTTGCGGTGGGCAGAATATCGGGATGGGTTGCAAGGGCGCTGGAATATGTACGCGACAACAAGATATTCAGGCCTAAGGCATTATACAGCGGCGAGACTGGCCCCGCGAAGTATGTCCCCATCAACGAGAGGGACTGATCCACTAATTTCCTGAAGTGCGCAAAAGTGTCATCAGCTCTGTATGTTCTGGATACTTCTGCGATACTGTCCAGGAAGATTAACCCGGGCAGCCGGAATTTCATAATCCCGTCATCTGTAATGGGTGAAATAAGCCTGGGAAGGATTGCCAGGAATATCCAATGGCTTCAGGAAGACCTGAACATACGTGAACCGGGTGCAAAATTTCTGGAAGAGACGTCCAAAGCCGCCATGGAAAGCGGGGATTTCAATAAACTGAGCAGGGCGGATATGGACGTCCTGGCGCTTGCTCTTGAATTCAAGGCAACCATAATAACGGACGATTTCGCAATTGAGAATGTTGCTTCCAAACTTGGCATTTCCTTTATCGGCGCAGACCTGAAGGAGATAAGTAAAGTAATTAAATGGAATTTCAGATGCACGGGCTGTGGCCGAAGATTTTCAAAGTTCAGCAAGGACTGTCCTGTTTGTGGTCATTCTCTCAGGAGGACTGTAAAAAGTTATAATGAAAGCGGCAATGAAAGCAGACCATGATTGATATATCCCTTCCTCTGGACTGGAACCTGATTACTTACCCGGGAGATGCCAGATACGAGCAATACGATTATTTTACACATGAAAAGAACGGCGTGCAGATTACAAGAATCATAATGGAAACACATTCCGGAACGCACTTCGACGCTCCTCTTCATGCTATCCGGGATGGCAGGAAATCGTCCGAGATATCAATGGAAAAAATGGTGGGGCCAGTCACAGTTGTTGAAGTTCCGGGGGATTCCGTGAATGCAACAGACATACCGGATATTTCAAACAGCAGGATACTTTTCAAGACAAAGAACTCATCACTTTACAATACGTTCAGCACCGATTTCTGCTACATCACTGAAGGAGCCGCTGAAAAACTTGTTTCAATGAATATCGATCTGGTAGGGCTGGATTATCTGTCCATCGAGAAATTTGGCACGAAAGGAATGAAGATTCACAAGATTCTGCTGGAGAAAGATACGGTGATCCTGGAAGGACTTAACCTGAAGGATGTGAAACCCGGAAACTATGAACTGCTGTGTCTTCCATTGAAAATGAATCTGGATGGTGCCCCCTGCAGGGCAGTTCTCAGATAGATCAGCCCGGACTGGAAGAAGTGAGTCTATGATAGCCTCTTCCCGAGGTCAGAACCACCATTCCGGCGATCATTGCCACAAGGAACGCGTATGTGTATGAATACTCAGAACTGAAAAAGTACAGTATTCCCATTATCAGATTACCAGAAAACAGCCCCATGCTCCTGGCAGCCCCAAGTCTCCCCATGCCGGATCCAGTTCTGTGTGAAGGAACTGCCTTTGAAATTATTGTTGGTTCCAACGTTTCTATTGCTCCGGTGGAAAAACCGATGAGCGAGATAAACAGGTAAAAATAAAGGAAATCCATGTTAAAATAAATCGACATTGCAAAACCAAGTGATCCGATTCCGGCCATTATATAACCAAGGATACCGAGCGCCGGGATTTCCCGTTTTATTTCTATTCTTCCGTAAAGAAGGCCAGCCAGTGAGGAAACTCCCATGAAAAGGGTATAAGTGAAAATTCCGAGAAGCGGGCTGTGGGTATCCTGTGAAACCGTAAGTATCGGAAATCCCAGGCTGTAGAAACTGAAACCGAAGAGTGCGGAGGACGCAAGTATTCCTCGCACTGCAGTATTCGCCTCTCTGGAGGTTTCCACTACCTTTTCAGTTTTTTCCTGAACCGGAACCTTTGTCATTATTATCAGCAGCGTTGATACTGTAATTGGCAGGGCAGTCACAAGGAATATGTACCTGAAAGGCCAGTGATAGAAAAGCAGTCCAAGAAGAATGAAAGTTGCAAGCAAGCCGCCGCCGACATCAAGGCCATGAAGAAGCCCGAAAGCCCTTGAACGATTCTCTCTGCTGACAGACTGAGAATACAGGGATCTGCGTGCAGGCGACCTTAGATTCCTGAACCACCATCCTGTTGCCCTGACTGATATGGCCTCTATCGCCGTCGATGAGAAGCCGGTAAATGAAAGTACGGGAATAAGGGCATTGCCAATTATGGCAATTCTCCTGTTTCCATACCTGTCGGACAGTTTTCCCCCGGCAAAGGCGAATAGTGACCCCACGCCGTAATTAAGGCCCTCCGCAAGACCGTAAAGATAATACGGGGCGCCTATCACGAAAACAAGGAAATAAGGAAAACCTGCAAGTATCACCTGATAACCCATGTCGGCAAAAAATGCAGAAAAGGCAATAAGGAGAACATTTCTGCTGAGCAACGGCTTCCTGTCCATTGACACAAGATAAGTCGGCAACTTAAAAAGATTATATTCAGTCTTATGCGATTCAAAACAGAAGACCGGAAAAAACCGAAAGAACCAATGAGAATCTGTGGAGATACAGGGCGCTCAAATCCGGTTTCCATGTCTTCTGACACGAATTATGTTTTCGCGTTCAGAACGCCCAAATAACTCTCCATGCCCCCGTAAACGGGTTTAAGATCCCGGTCGACCGGGCCCGGACTCATTGAGATAATTCATGAATCTGTGTATGAAATCCTGAATATCAGCAATTATTCCATAGTCTGCAAATTTGAAGATCTCCGCTGACGGATCAGAGTTGACAGCCAGGATTTTGCTGCAGTACCTGATTCCTACAACATGGTTTGCGTGTCCGGATACGCCGAGTGCAATGTAGACTCCCGGAGATATGGACGAACCAGTCAGTCCAATCTGCTGCTGGCGAGGCATGAAGCCCATATCCACTATTGGTCTGGTACCCCCGACGGCAGCATCCAGCATCCCTGCCAGGCCAAGAATTTCCTTCAGCATTTCTCTTTTCTTCAGACCACGGCCAACACCTATTACCAGATTGCTTGAGCCAAGTGGCATGTATTCTGAAGGGACAGGTGTATTTTCGAGGACTTCATTTCTTGACCTGAACGTGTTCCTGACATCAATTACCTTCGGAGGATTTTCGGGCTTCAGGGCCTTGAACATGCCTGGCCGAACTGTTGTCATCTGCGGGTCAGTTTTTGAATATATGGATGCAACAATGCCTCCACCGAAGGCTGGCTTATACTGTATGAGCTTTCCGTCTTTTATTTCAAGGTCCACGCAGTCAGCAGTCAGGCCAAGCTCAAGCCGTGCCGCGATTGTGCCGGCAATTTCCCTTCCATCCACTGTAGATGGAAAAATCACGTACCTGGGCTTCTTCAACTTTATGAATTCTGTGAGCCCTTCCTCAAATTCCTCATTGCTTCCTGTATCAAGGTAGTAATAATCATGGCAGGAGATTCCAGATTCCTCCTCAGGGTCTATGTTTCCGAAGACAGTTGCTCGAAGGTTATGTTCATTGGCCAGTTGAGAAATTTTCGAGGATATTTCTCCCGCTGTTCGCTTATCATTAATGGCAACTCCAAGAATAGTGTCGGATTTATCACCCGGATCCTTGAGGACGATCAAGTCAACGCCGGATTTTACCTCCCTGTTTTCTCTTATTATCCTGCTGACCTTGTCGTAAACCTCCGCGTTAAGGTCCAGCATTTCCACATTCCTGAAACTCTCGATCTTTCTTGTTCCCGTGACAACGGTTGGGCTGTACTCGCTTCCAACTAGGTCAATACCGAGTTTCACGGAATCGTATATCTCAATTCTTTCAGACATGTCCGGAGTATCCTGTTTTATTGCTCTTGCCCTGTTTATCTTTTCACTCACGGAGAGAACTGCCGGAATTGGAATCCTTATTTTAGAAAGGCCCCTCTCATTTTCATGCTCCACGATCAGGGTTTTGCGGCTATCTTCCACTTCAATCTTTGATATTGAGGATTTAAATGAATATCCCGTAAAAACTGCCACTTCCGGTGGAACTTGAGACGTCTCGCCATCAAGCGAGTATTTTCCCATGAGAATGATATCCGGAGATACTATTTTCACAAAAGCTGAAAGGATTCTGGACGTGGCAAGAGTATCTGAACCGCCGAATTTCCTGTCTGATATCAGGAAGGCTCTATCCATACCCATTCTAAGAGCTTCATTCAGTATGTCCTTTGACTGTGGGGGTCCCATGGTAGCCACCATTATCTCATATCCATGTTTTTCTTTTAGCCTGATCGCCTCCTCCACTGCTTTCCTGTCAAACGAATTCATTGATAGAGGTACATTTTCCCTTATTATGCGATTGGTCTTCGGATCATAATCGATCCTGTTGACATCAGGGATCTGTTTTGCAAAAACTAGGACCTTCATACTCGGAAAAATGCTCATTTGATATATAGACGATTCTGTTTTTCAATTTTTAAAGCGCTATTCAACATTGTGACGTATGTGTTTCATTTCCATATATCCATTGATCTGCGCGTGTTTTGTCCTTTTCTTGTTATCTGGAATCAGTGGTGACAAATGTCCCGATTTCTCCTGCAATAGTGTTTCCTAATGAGGACACCGTGAAGGTTTTAAAGAGACAATGGAGAACAACTATGTATATGCATGTTACACTATATATCTATTAATTGATTTATATAGTATATTGATTAGACTTAAGTAACGCTTCCACATAATTTCGTTACATGAAGAAAGATAAAGAAAATGAAGTTGCTCCTACCTATGGTGCTCTGGATGATGCGCCTATAAATAAGACGCATCTGAGGATAACTGCTTTATCCGCCGCTGGCACAATGCTTGATGGCTATGATATTTCCATAATATCAGTTGCTCTCATCCTGCTGTATACCATTCCAGTTTTTGGCTTGAACAACCCGGCCACCAAAGCTTTGATAGCTGCATCCACAGTTATCGGCATGTTCTTTGGTGCAATAATCTTCGGATACCTTACAGACCTGAAAGGGAGGAAACTGATGTATGTATGGGACATGGTAATTTTCATTGTAATGACAATTCTTATCAGCATATCGTTCAATTTTGAATCCCTGTTTATCTTCAGGTTCATTCTCGGTGTTGCTATCGGAGCTGATTATGCTATCAGTTCAACGATAATAGCTGAAATTTCACCGGTGAAAACAAGGGGAAAACTGCTGGTGACTAATGTTCTTGCCTGGTTTATTGGCGCAGCGGTGGCAGCATTTGTTGGTTATTCGCTTTTGCCGCTCGGAACTGATGCATGGAGATATATGTTCTTAGCAGGCCTCATTCCTGCAGTAATTGTGCTGGTTCTGAGAAAGGACGTTCCAGAGTCCGCAAGATGGCTGGCAAAATCCGGTCAGACAGATAATGCCAGAAAAGTGGAAATGGAAATTACCGGAAAATCGGATGTCCTTTCCGAAACCACCTCTGATGTACGCACGTCCTTTTCAAAACTGTTCAGCAGGAAATACATTAAGAGTACACTGTTCATTGGAATATTCTGGTTTTCGTTCGATGTTGCTTTCTATGGGATTGGCATATTCTCACCAACCATTCTTACCATTCTGGGACTGAGTTCGAATCTTGCAGTATTAGGGTCCGCAATATTTGACCTCTTTGCTGTGATTGGCGGGGTACTGGCCATGGTGCTTATCGACAGACTGGGAAGAAAAACCATAACAATGATAGGCTTCTCTGGAATGGCGATTTCACTCTCTGTTCTTGCAGTAATAACACATTTTGTCTCCAGGGCCGGTCTGGCTGCAACAGTTGCTCCAATGGTATTTGTTATGTTCCTGATGTTCGAGGTCACCCAGGCCATTGGACCCGGATCAACAGATTTTGTCTATCCACTGGAACTGTTTCCAACTTCTGAAAGAGCTACCGCAGTGGGGTTTGGCACCTCCGTGAGTAGAGTTGGTGCAATACTTGGAATCACAACATTTCCCTTTATTGTGGCATCCTACGGTATCAGCACCAGTCTCTTGTTCTTTATGGGTTTCGCGGTAATTGGCGTACTTTCCACGCTATTCCTGGGAACAGAAACAAAAGGGAAGACTCTTGAGGAAATAACTGGAGAAAGCCCTGCTCAAAACCTTCCGATTAAAAAAGGCACCGAGAGCGAAACAGTATTCGAGGACGGAGCCTGATGCACATAAAATTCCTGGGCAATTGGTCCTCTCATATCGGGACTGGCCAGAGAAATTCCTCAATTATACTGGATGACAGAGTTATTTTTGACATCGGCCCGCACACAATCGAATCATTACTGGAGAAAGGCATAGATCCCGGGAAGGTTGAAAAAGTGCTGATAACACACATGCATCTTGATCATTATATTGGTCTCCCGGAACTTTTATGGCACAGGGGGTCCAGAAAAATAAAGGAAACACTGATTGTAATGGGACCTGGCGGCATTAAGAGCACTACAGAGCAGCTCATGAAACTGATAAATACGCCTGCCAATGACAATTATGAGATTAATGTGCAATACGTGGAGGAGAAAAAACTGGACTTCATAAGCGTATACAGTGGAAATCACATAATACCTGACAATGTTTACCGTGTGGATCATCCTGACGGGTCGTTCGTATATACGGGTGACACGGCATACAGCCAGAATGTCGTCAGGGCAGCTGAGGATGCTGACTACCTTTTTCACGAAATGACATATACCGATAAAGATTACGAAACTGCAAGGTTCTGGAAGCATTCCACATATTCTTCCGTAATGAAGGTAATGGCAGAAAGTCAATGCAGAAATCTTGTTCCAGTACATCTTACTCCAGCCTCTTTTGATCTGGTCATGGAGAGATCGAAACACATTTCACAAATTATTCCGCCAGTCAGGGATATAACATCATTACATGGCTAAAGCATGCAGGCTGGCACCATTCGCGAATCGCTGTCCACATCATTTCATGGCGTGGAGTTCGCCTGGCACACAACTGATCCGGGAAAGGAGATACATGCAGAGAAACGCCATGAAAATGCGGCAAAGGCTGAACAGAAAGGAAGCAAAGAGACGACTATTGAAGGACAGGGCCTTCGCTATGAAGGATGGAAAACGCATTTCGGGTGAAAAGCACACAACAATGCTGGCGTCGATCTGAGCGCACCCGGCATCCCGTGTTACGGGGATAAGGAATATCGGGGCACTCTGTCGCAGCATCAATGCAACCATGGATCGTGCCTCAAGGAATGTGTCCCCGGCAACTGACCAGGCAAGGAGGAAAAGAAGGAAAAATTGAAGGATTTTTGGGAAATTCTTCAGATTCCGTAGATATATCGGGCTGAAAACCAGGGTTCATTACGCATCACCCAAGATCCAATGGGATCATCAAAAACGCCAATTGTACAATAATTCTACTATTGGATAATCAATTGAATATCAGGAGCAAATGGAGAAAAAAGTAAATAGGCTACAAATCCGGAGGCAAAAGAGGAAATCTGGTTGTTACACTTCCACCAGCACTTCGCCTTTTTCGACCTTAACGCTGTAGGAACTCAAGGGGTCTATGTCGCCGGCGCTCTCTGGAGGCGAGATCACGGAACCATCCCCGGGGTTGAAGGTTGCGAAATGGTTTGGGCATATGAGCTGGTGATCGTCCACGAATCCTTCAGAGAGGTCATATTCCTCATGAGTGCAGTATAATGATGTTGCGTAGTAGCTGCCACCATCTTTTATGATGAGAATTTCTTTGCCCTCAATATTTGCTTTGTACAGATCCCCGTCTTTCAAGACATCATCTTTCAGAACTTTATACCATGTCATACAACCAATTATGCTATCATGTAATTATAATTTTTTCGGGCTTCCTGGCTACAATATTTCTCAACCTGAGAAGAGCCGGGTTTTTCTGTTGATGCTCCAGCATTAAATGGCCTGCTGAACTGATGGCATTTCAGGTATGAAAAAGCGATTGGAATTGCGGTGTTCTTTGCTTTACAAACTCATGGTTAGCATGGGTTAAGCACGTAGTTGTCTGAGGGATTCGGTGCTGATACCGGGGACTGTAGAACATATGCCTCTGCCCGAATGGTGAGAACCGTGCTATCCTGCGACATGACTGGCAAGGTTTGCTCCCCTGAGTCAACTGGCCTATTGCGTTCCGTAAAAACATGACACTGCGCTGTTGCAAGTGCAGAATACTTATATCAATTCCCGGAGAGAATGGAACGGGTTCAGGCATCTCCACAACAGGAGACAGAGTGCGTTCTAGAGAGTCCATATGGCTGTGCAAATCCCACAAAAAACTGACGGGCAGAACTAAGATAATTTTAAATCAACAATGCTAATCTAATTACGGAAACGGGAGGTTTCTCTGTGGATAATTCTACAAATGAAGGAAAAAAACCTGTGGGGGAAGCAAAAGCGGATTACTCGATGTACACTCTGAAGTGGAAGGGCTCGGGAAAAGTCAGCACAACGCAGTTTGCACTGTACGCAATTCAGATGGCAGTTGTCATTCTGTTATCGTACATGGGTGTGCTCTATACACCAGTGGTCGGCCCCGGAATCGGGTTCCTGTACTGGGCGTATCCATTCTTTGTGGTGTTCACGCTATGGTGGGGCATCTGGGGCATCCTTGGAGCCTGGGTGGGCAGCGTCGTCGGCGCTGGACTTCTGACAGGGCTTCCGCCAATACCTGCGCTGGGATTCAGCATAGGAGATCTGGTACCTGCATTGCTCATCTTCCTGCTTTACAGGGGATATTTGTCAAAACACGGTATCGATCCTCTTGGCAGGGATATATTGAAAAATAAGGCGGCTATGGCATGGTTCGTGTTCTGGGTAATGGGTGTCACCAACGTAATTGGCGGTCTCTGGGGAGTATGGGTCCTCGTACAGCTCGGATTTGTCCCCCCTCACGCATATCTCCTCGGAGCAGGGCTATGGATTATCGGAGATATCATAGTATTGATCATAGCACCATTCCTTACGGCAAAAATCACGCCGATTGTTGAGAGATACGGTCTTATCAACACAGGCTGGCTCACTTGAAGCCAGCCATCTATCTTTATTTCCCGGTATTTGCCTGGTTAACAGGCACGATGAGTGTGTACAGCGTAACGAGATAATTCATTGAGTTCCTTTGTCTGATCGCAATTGAACTTTCAGCTTCCGGTACGCAAGACTTAATGTCCGTTAAAAGAATCATATAATAGCAAGGAGAGGAGGATTGACTATAACGGCAAATTGGGGAACAAACGGCCTGATGTGCTGTCTTTCCGAATCAGCATTTAAGTTCCATGCTTCGCCGCCCTCAGGAGTATCGTATGAACAACAGGGATGAGAAGAAATACGTCAAGACAATCCTTTTTACAGCCAGAGCAGACTCGATATATGTAAGAATGAACCCGCTTTCGAAGTTCGTAATTCTCCTGCTGATCTCTGTTGGAGTGGTTCTGTCCATGGACAGGCCGGTTCCGGATCTCTATTACAATCTCGGGAGCCTTGCCTTCGCTTTCATTTTCCTGCTGGAATCCGGGACACTGAAGTACCTGGTCAGAAGTTACCTGGTCATGCTGCTAATCGCACTGGGCGTAATGCTTCTCTGGTGGCTGGTTTTCAATCAGACAGGTACCAACCCTATCTTTTCGATTGGGTCAGGATGGTTTCATTTTCAGGTCACTCCCCTCTCTATTTACGTTGGGACAGGCAAAGTATCCGGCTATGCGGCGATGTCTTTCCTGACACTTCTCACGGTAATGACAACCCGTGATGCTGACATAATATCCGCCCTTAGAAATATCAGGATTCCTTTCAAGGTAGTCTTCTTTATTTCAATAGTCTCCAGAAGCCTCAATATACTGTCAGATGATCTGGAGACCATAAGACAGGCACAGATATCAAGGGGCGGAAGATTGAGATCGGGAGGAATAATTGGGCATATTCGGGAATTCATAATGCTTGCTGTACCTCTGACCGTATCCATTATCCGACGGTCTGTAGAGGTCGGCGCCGCAATGGAAGCCAGGGGCTTTGGCAAGGTCAAGAATTTTACGGGGTTTATCGACGAGAAAGGTTTCAAATGGTACGATGGTGCTTTGCTTGCCTTCGGGACCGTCATGTTATTGATCCCGCTGCTGTTAAAGGGTTGAAATGGAAGCTGTTGTAATTAAGGACTTTTTCTGGAAATATCCGAGTTTCACCGGGATCAAGACTGACTACATACTCAACGGCATAAACCTCACAATCAGGGAAGGCGAATTTTTTGGGATAACTGGCAGGAGCGGAAGCGGTAAAACAACTCTCTGTTACTCCATAGCAGGCTTGATACCACACCAGTTGAGGATACCAAACCATGTTGAGGAACACATAAAAGGCAGAGTGGAGGTTTTCGGGGAACTCGTTGCAGGAGTGAAAAAAGTTGGAAATGCTTTTGAAGTTGACGGGATAGGCTCCATGGCCCCAACGGTGGGGTTTGTCATGCAAGACCCTGAAAACCAGTTTCTCAGCATGAGCATGCTGCACGAAGTTTCCCTTGGTTTACAGATGATGGGCCTGGATAAGGCGGAAATAAACAGGCGGATCACGGAGGCACTTGACATGGTCGGGCTCGGCCAGTACAGGGAAGTGGCTGACAGGATACACCCTGCAGAGCTTTCCGGCGGCCAGAAGCAGAGACTTATCATTGCCAGTTTTCTGGCAATGAAGCCAAAACTGCTCATTCTGGATGAACCCACATCCGATCTTGACCCTGCAGGCAAGCTCGAAGTGATGAGCACCATAGCAGAACTCAGGAAAAGAACCGACATGACAATAATCCTGGTGGAGCACAATCCGGATGTGATGCTCAAATTTGCAGACAGGATCGCAGTTCTCTACGGGGGCAGGATTGTGCAGATCGGTAAGCCGCTGGAGCTTTACAGTAAGCCTGAGCTTCTCAGGCCGTATAACGTTTATCTACCCGACGTTTCAGAACTCTCAGAATTCTTTTCAATGGACGGAAAACCCAAGTTCCAGCTGGAAAAAAGCCAGTTCATCCCGGATCGGAAAAAAGGTATCAGGGCCGACAGTATAATTGACATTAAGGACCTGACTTTCTCCTATCCGGACGGAACAAAGGCCATTGAAAACCTCTCTTTAACTGTGACGAAAGGAGAAATGGTCGCGCTCATCGGGCAGAACGGTTCAGGAAAAACCACCCTGTCGAAGGTCATATCCGGAATAACTGCCCCGACAGACGGCCTGGTGAACATCGCCGGCATATCGGCAAATAAGAAATCCGGGAGAACAAAGTTGCCGCTCCACGTGGGCTACGTATTCCAGAATCCTGATCACCAGATATTCACGAGGAGCGTGCGGGAGGAGCTTGCTTATGGCCTGGTAAATATAGGCATCAGGGGAAAGGAAGCAGAAGAACGCATAAACTCCGTTCTGGCGCGAGTGGGACTGGCGGACAAGGCTCACGAAGATCCGATTTTCCTTGGACGCGGCCAGAAACGGCGGCTCGCTGTTGCAAGCAGCATAATCATGAGGCCGGATATACTGGTGGTCGATGAGCCCACAACCGGACAGGACTACAGGATGTCGAGGGACATCATGGAGCTTCTCACTGAATTGAACATTGAGGGGACAACCATACTCATCATAACCCACGATATGCGCCTGGTAGCGGAGTACTGCAGACGTGTGCTTGTAATGAGCAAAGGGTCTCTTGTTTTTGATGGAACCCCGGAGGAACTTTTCGTGGACGAGGAGATTCTTGCCGTTGCGTCCCTTTCTGAACCGCAATCCGTCAGGATTTCAAAGGAATTAGTCAGGCAGGGATTCCTCAGGAAACCACTTATCAGTGCCAGGGAATGGTTGCAGTTTTTCAACTTCATGCGCCTGAAGAGCGGATTCGAATTCTGCTCGTATGCAGCGATGGAAAGCATGGTCACATCATTATCCGGTAGCATCATTGAAGCAAAGGGGAAACCTGCTGCAGTGGTCTACATTGAAAGGGGTGGCATGGTTCCGGCCTACATGATGCTGAAAAGGATGCCCGATGTCAAGACTTACCGGCTTCGCGCGAGCTATTATTCAGATATCGGGACTGCAAGCAAGGACGTTGAGGTCTACGATATACCTGAGGGGCTGCAGAATATTGATCATGGGTACATGCTGCTGGTAGATGAAATTGTAGACACAGGAAAGACCATGCTTAGAATAGTCAAAGAGCTAAAGGATCGTGTAAATGTGGATATAATCACCGCTTCAGTATTCCTCAAGAAAGAATCTGCATTTTTACCGGATTTCCACTCCAGGGAAGTTAACAGTGATACCTGGATAGTGCTGGAGTACGAAAAGGATGAAACACTCCATAGCGTCGGCGTGAAAAGGCCTGAAGATCTTGAAAAGGTTTCTGCAATGTTCAGTGGTGAGGACTCCGAATACGGGAGGATCGATGCGGATTCCAGAAAAGTTGCCGAAAGAATAAACAAAATGTCATGGGACACGGAGGCAATCGTATATCACAGACCGGATTCCCTGCTTTTTGCAAGAGTTTTATCAGATGCGTTGCGTGTGAACAATGTTTCTGGAGTGACAGGGCCGGAAGAGGTGGATGGACTCGCTCTCGGTAATGTGGAAGGGAGAATAGTTCTTGCTGCGCTCAATGATTCCGAGGAGATCGAATCTATCTCAAGAAGGCTCTCGTTGCATGGAAGGGTGGAGCTGGTGATGCCTTCTGCCCAGACCACTACGGAAACACAATGATGTGCCTGTTGTTTCATGGACAGCAGCCACGTTCTTCAATTGATGGCTCATCGCTGCAACGGCATCAAGTTAAATACATTCGATCTATCTTTGCGTAGGCGTGAAACATAGTTGAATCAGGAGGTCAAGGAAAAATACAGGCTGGCAGGGTCGATCGGGAAGAAAGCCCTGGAATACGGCTGTAGCCTGGTGGAACCGGGGGCGTTGCTATATGACGTAGCCACTGCAATTGAAAAGCACATCGAGGATCTCGGAGGGAAACCCTCCTTTCCCGTCAACATCTCAATCAACAACGAGGCAGCGCATTATACGCCATTCGAGGGTGACAGGAAGAAATTGTCAGGCGGGGATATAGTGAAACTTGACGTCGGTGCTCAGGTGGACGGGTATCTTTCTGACAACGCAACAACTATTGAAGTCGGAGAAGCCGGGAATCACTCGGATTTAATAGATGCCACAAGAGAGGCTCTGAACGCTGCCATCAAGAAGCTAAGGCCCCATCTCTCGGTAAGAAATATAGGTGCGGAGATAGATCGTGTGATCAGTTCCCACGGATTTAACCCCATCAGGAATCTCGGTGGACACGGAATCAACAGGTTTGACCTGCATTCAGAGATATTCATACCGAACTATGATGATGGAAATGCAACGACTGTGAAACCTGACATGGTCATAGCAATCGAACCTTTTGCCAGCACTGGAATAGGCATGATACACAACGGCCCCGGCGGCAACATATATATTCTCAGCGGGACAAAAATAAGGAAAGATGAGCCACTTTACCAGAACTTCAATACAGTTCCTTTCGCCCAGAGGTGGGTCGCCAAACTGATGCCTAATTATAATGAGTATATCCGGAAGATGATAAAATCAAAGGAACTCAGTGAATTCGCAGTGCTGAAGGAACACAGGGGTTCACTGATTTCACAGGCGGAACATACTGTGATGATACTTTCCGATGAAATAGTGGTGACTACTTCCTGAGTTTCGGTTCCAGATAATCAATTACCTCTTTTAATACCGTATAGATGGCCTCGCTTGCATCGAAAGTTACTTTGCCGTCCATGTCCAGGTCCCTGTATATCTCCCTGACTCTGGACAGATACTCTGCTTCCTCAAATCCGGTTCTGGCGGCTCTGTTACGGAGACGTCTCATTGCGGAATGAGGGTCGATATCAAGGTATATTGTGACATCCGGCCTTAGTCCAATGATCTCCGAGACAGAAAGCATCCAGTCCAAAGCATCACGTGTCCCGTCGAACAGCGGTGCGAGCAACGGCCCCTGATATGTTAACGAAGACATGAGGTATCTGTCGCAAATCACCACTTCATTTGCATCCAGATGGCTTTTGAGCTCCTCCTGATGCCTGAATCGATCCTCTGTGAACCTGAAAAAGAGTTTCAACGCAGATTCAGGATCGCGCTTTCCAGTAAGCAGCTCATCCATGACAAAATTTCCGGTCGGCTCTCTCGTCAGGAAAGAGGGAATGCCTCTAGAATCAAGTGTATTTCTCAACAGTGTAGCGAGTGTGCTCTTCCCGGAACCGTCTATTCCCTCAATTGCTACAAACATGGATGCTTCAGGGTACAAGCTTAAAAATCTATTAAAAGAAGCGCATCAGTTAATATTCAATGATTGAGAAATTATTTATTCACTGTTCATATACAATCTGAACATCGATCTAATTTATGAAATTAAGCACGTTAAATCTGGGGCTTCTCAGAAACAGATATGTCGGGACAATAAGCCTCGTCCAGCTGATCAGGATTCTCGGACGTTCACAGGCGTGGATATTCATCCCGCTGTATCTTGCCAACATCAGGGGGGTTCCTTACATCATCGTGGGACTCCTGTTTTTCGCTACAGCCATGATAACGCTGCCATTCTCCATTTACGGGGGTAACTTCATAGACAGGATTGGAAGAAGAATGGCTGCTGTCTGGCTTCCGCCAATACTTATCGTCCTGTTCATGGTCATAACCGCCGTGATTTACTTCAGGCTCCCAGATTTTATTCTATTTGCGGCTTTCCTGCTCGTAGAACCGTTTACAACAATTCAGGGCATCCTTGATAATGTCATCATTACGGATACAACATCGGAATCTGAAAGAACCGATGCATTCAGTATTACAAGGATAGGAGGGAATGTGGGTTTTTCGATAGGACCTGCACTCGGCGGTATCCTTTCGCTCTTCAATTACTCATACGTCTTTCTTGTTCCGGGAATTCTCACAATTCTGGAATGGTTTCTCTATCTCAGGTATATCCCTGAGACAAAACAACCAGGTGTCAAATCCGAGGGAAAGCTTCAGTTCCCGTCATCTGACCGGCCTTTTCTCATCCTGTGCATTCTGATTGCTTCAGTATGGTTTGTGGCGGGGCAGTGGGGTACAACACTGACACTTTTCTGGAGCAGAGTGGATAATATTTCAAACACAACGATCGGACTGCTCTATACCGTGAATGGAATGGCCGTTGTATTTCTGCAGATACCCACAAACCGGCTATTTTCAAGAGTCAAGGACTATAAACGCATAGCCGTGGGGGGGCTGGTGTACGCCTTCTCATTCTTTGCCCTCGCCTTCAGTTCAAACGTCCTGTTTCTCCTGGTTGATGTAATATTCATTACAATAGGGGAGAATATACTTTCACCTGTTGCTTACAGCATAATTGGAAAAATGGCTCCTCCGGAAAAGAGAGGGCAGTATTACGGGGCTTTTCAGCTGATAATAGGTCTGGTAATGCCCATAGCCCCTGTAATAGGAACCATTATGCTCACCAGCTTTTCAGGGAATCCGCTGATGATGTGGGGCCCTCTAATGATCCTGGGCGTAGTGATTTCGGCAATAATGATGAAATTCGGGAATCTGGAATTTATCAAGGACCGGAGAGAACCGACGACGACAAAAATTTAAAAATGTTTGGATGGTTAATCTCCAGCTTCTTTGCTGAAACTGTCTATCGCCGTCTTTATTTCATCTACTGATACGGAGTTTTCCAGTGTGCTTATGTCGCCTGGAAGCTGTTTCAGGGCGACAGCCTTCACGACTCTCCGCATTATTTTTCCGCTTCTTGTCTTCGGCAGCAGTTTCACGATGTGTATTTCTTCCGGCACGTAAATCGGTCCAAGGTCTTCCCTGATTCTCTTTCTCAGGTTAGTGACAATCTCCCGATCGTGCTCGAATTCTTCCTTGAGCACAACGAATGCAACGATCACCTCACCCTTTACCGGATCAGGTTTGCCGAATACTGCGGATTCTGCAACTTCCCTGGACGCTATCAGGGCATCCTCAATCTCAATGGTCCCGAGTCTGTGTCCCGCGACATTCAGCACCTCATCAGCTCTTCCGAGGAGCCAGTAATATCCATCCTTGTCCCTTATCGCATAATCCCCGCAATAATACATTCCCCTGTATTTCTCGAAATACGTTTTCTTGAATCTTTCCGGATCATTGTTCAGTGTAAGGAACATCCCGGGCCAGGGTCTCCTGTATGCAATGAATCCCTTTTCCTCATTCGGTACTTCGTTGCCTTTATCATCCATGATTACGGGGTCGATGCCAGGCATCGGGAACGTTGCGGAACCGGGTTTAAGGGGAGGAAGACCAAGGGCAATGGATGGTGAGATCATGAAACCTCCCGTTTCAGTCTGCCAGTAGGTATCGATGATCGGGCAGTTCGACCTGCCAATATTCTCGTAGTACCATTTCCAGGCTGCGGGATTAATGGGCTCTCCCACAGTCCCGAGAACCTTCAGGGAAGACAGATCATGCATTTTCGGGTATTTTTCTCCATATCTCATAAGAGTCCTTATGGCCGTCGGAGACGTATAAAGTATGTTCACCCTGTATCTGTCGATAATTTCCCACATTCGATCCGGTGCAGGAAATGTGATTGCACCTTCATACATTATGGAAGTGAGGCCGAGGAATAACGGGGCAAAAACGATGTAACTGTGTCCCGTAACCCATCCTATATCTGCAGCACACCACCATCTGTCATCATCCTCCGGGTCAAATGCCCATTTAAGCGTGTTAGCTATCCATACCGAATATCCGCCGTTTCCATGCACAGCTCCCTTCGGTTTCCCCGTTGTCCCGGATGTGTACAGAATGTAAAGCGGATCATTGGAATCCATCCACTCCGGCTCGACGTATGCGTGGGAATCTCTTGTAACTATATGCCACCATATATCCCTTCCCTCCTCCATCTGTACATCGATCTTTGTTCGTTCAACCACTACTACTGTTCTAACTGTTGAAGTCTGTTCGATCGCCTCGTCCACGATACTCTTCAGTTTCACGACCTTACCGTTCCTGAAGGCACCATCTGCGGTAATGACCATGCTGGCCTTTGAATCATTGATTCTTTCAGCAAGGGCACCGGCACCAAACCCGGCAAAAACAAACGAAAAAACAGCCCCAATTCTGGCAGCTGCCAGCATAGCAACCGGGGCCTCGAGAATCATAGGAAGGTAGATAATTATCCTGTCACCTTTCTTAATTCCAAGTTCAAGGAGTGCCCTGGCAAAATTATTCACTCTTCTGTAAAGTCCGTCGTAAGTGATTATTTTCTCATCGCCATTTTCAGCAACCCAGATATAAGCCGCCTTATTCCGCTTATTTCTTAGCACATGACGGTCAACAGCGTTGTATGAAACATTTATCTTCCCGTTTACGAACCACTTGTAGAACGGTGCATCACTTTCATCAAGAACTTTCTCCCATCTCCTGTGCCAATCAAGCATCTGTGCGTGCTTGCTCCAGAATTCTTCGGGTTTATCCATAGACTCTTTGTATGCCTGCTGATAGCTTCCGATATTCGGATGATACAATTCCTTTGTCGGCAGGACTCCTTCTTGAGATTTGGGCTCAGTCATAAGGAAATCAAAGTAATTATTATATATTAATATTGCCTGGAAAATGTTTCGAATAAAACACAGTCAATAAAAAAAATGTAAGGTAATACCTTACTTTTTGAGGTATTTTCCGATATTCACTCCAGCTCCAAGCGGCATTGTACCAGGTCTGACTGAGTTTGTGACTATGGCAAAACTTGTGTATGCTGCAAAGAATGCTGTAAGAAAACCAACATACCCGCCGAGAACTGTCAGATAACTGCTTCCCGTAAGTGCTCCGGCACCGAGGACGAAAAAGGCAATCCACAGGAAGAAGAAAGTCAGATTGAGAGCCTTGCTGGCCATCATCGCCGGGACCCACATATATAGTGTGAAGAAACCCCATAATATCAACGCCATGCCTATGGCACTTGCAGGCGGGGATATTATTTTCGCCGCACTCAAGGTGACCAGCAGTGCATAGAATATCCAGAATCCACCATAACTGGAGAACGCAGTGAAACCGAACGTGTTCCCCTTCCTCATCTCAAAGACTCCTGCCAGTAACTGCCCAAGACCTCCATAGGCGAAAGCAAGAGGCACAACAACAAACGCCCCAGAAGCGGGAAGAATCCCTGCATTTACAAAGCTCAGCAGAAACGTTGTGAAAGCGAAGCCAGCCAGTCCCAGAGGCGCAGGGTCTGCACCGAATGCTTTGCTGAAAGAGCTTTCCATTGCGTCAGGCATTTTCTACCTCCGGCAAGTCAAGTATATTTGACATGTTAATATTCAAGAATACATAATATAAAAACATTTTTAACAAAATACGGCGCTTAGTATATTTATTTCAAATGAACTCTGAAAGGCCGATCTGTGAAGATTTATAACAACATCTGTGATCATCAGGGAACGTTTTC
>JAMDBW010000045.1:0-2741 GCA_023487765.1 Thermoplasmatota archaeon
GGATGCATTGCGGGCTCTCTGCGACAGCAAGGTTGGAAAGATGCAATCCATGGCAAAAAATGTTCAAAAGGTGGACAGGGAATCGGTGAAAAGATTAATAGACCAGGGAGTGATTAAATTACAGTCAAACAAACTTCTTTCATGACACCTTGAATGGGACGAGCATAGGCCTGCTGACGCGGAATGGATCGATGCATATAGACAATGGCGCAAATCTGGTCTGTAGTTACCACCGGGGGAATAGGAAACGCCATAACAGCCAGACCATCCTGAAAGGCATATTCTACCGAAATTTGCTGTGTGTTCCGTTGGTTTTCCCCTAATTGCAGCCATTTCAGGAGTGAAAATTTTATGGCAACGGGGAAAACGCCGATGTATGAAACAATAGACGGCCGGGCATACTGTTCATTGTTCAGAGAATTGATCAAGCTTCCTGAACGGAAAAGCGAGTCAATTGTCATCTTATCATATTATGCATGTAGTGTGAAATGAATCTTTCCACCTGTAATTTCATGCTGGATTTCATATTGTCCATCGTAACATGTAAATAAGGAGGACGGGTTAGCAGATATAGAGACGTAAGATGAAAGCAGACGTAAGCTTGATTCATCCTCCAAGCATTTATGATTTCAGATCCAAAGACATACGTTCCGGCCCCATAAGCGACGTCATCCCCTCGACCCCTGTCTTCGAAATGTATCCGATCGGCTTTGTTAGCATGTTAAACTACCTGGTCTCCAACGGTTTCAATGCCCGTATATCGAATCTTGCAGTTCTCATGCTCCACTCACCAAAATTCAACGCGGAGAAATATATTTCAAGGCTGGATTCAGATCTTTTCGGAATAAGTCTCCACTGGCTTCCACACGTGCATGGGGCCATCAATGTCGCGAGGATCATAAAGAAGGAGCATCCCGATTCGAAGATCGTCCTTGGCGGGTTCTCGTCCAGTTACTTCAAGGAAGAGATCATGCTTAATCATCCAGAGATTGATTTTATTCTTTCAGGTGACCTGCAGGAGAAGAACACCGCTGACCTTGCCGACGTGGTTCAGGGGCACGGCAGGCTCGAGGACATCCCGTCTCTTGCATACAGGGATGGCGCTGGCATAAAATTTAATCCTGTCAGGTGGGATTCAGACGACATAAATCGAGTTTTCCTCAATTACGAAATCCTGATGAAAAATTCACTGAAATACCATGACGTTATAGCACATACGCCTTATGCAGGCTGGATAAACAATCCCCAGGGATTCACCGTTATCGAACATGGCTGCAGTTTGAACTGCGGATTTTGTGGAGGATCGAATTTCGCTTTCCGCAGGCGCTATGGTTACACGTCCCCCCTCATAAGGAAGCCGGAGCGCGTTGCTGAAGAGATAGAACTGATACAGGAGGTTCTTGGAGCTCCTTTTTTCATTGCAGGAGACTTAAACTACCTGGGTGAGGCGTATTACGAAACCTTTTTTTCGGAAATAAGACAGAGAGGAATCGACCTTCCGATTCTTACGGAATATTTCATGCCTCCCGGCGAGAAGTTCATTGCCTCCCTCTCGAAAGCCCTTCCGGATTTCGCCATGGAAATGTCGCCTGAATCAATGGATGAGAAAATAAGGGGAGCAAACAGGAGCCTTTATTCCAACATGGAACTGGAAAAGAGTCTTGAGACTGCAAAATCGCATGGCTGCAAGAAATTCGATCTTTATTTCTCCATAGGTCTCAGGGAGCAGAAATCCGACGATGTAATATCTACGGTGCGTACCGCTGGCCAGATACTCGAAAAATACAATGGAGACGGTATGAGTACGGACTGTTTCATATCTCCAATCTCTCCCTTCGTCGATCCCGGGTCACTCTGGTTCGAGCAGTCAGAGAGACAGGGTTTCATCATCACCGCCAGGAAACTCTCTGAATTCTACGACATTCTCGATCGGGGAAGATCCTGGGAAGACTATCTGAATTACCATACTGTATGGATGTCAAGAAAGGAAATTATTGACTCCACGTACGAGGCAGAAATTGAAATGACCAGAATAAGGCAGAAAGCCGGGATAATCGACAAAGACAGGGCCGAGATCATTATCTCGAACGTGACGGATTATCTCCACGGCGGAGTCGGGCATCATTCACGAGGCCGGGAGTCCCATCTGACATATATGAAGAAAGACATAGAATGGTCCAGGAAACATCGATTATCTCCCTACTCCTTTCTCATATTCCTGTACAGTAAATACAATGCTTTATGGAAGGATATCGGCGGGAGCGGCGAAAAATGACTGTTCGGAGACAGCAGGTTGAAGGGCGAATTCAATAAACCCGGCAGTCGGGAGAGATAACCGTAACAGCACAACTGCCGGCATCATTGTTTTTACTCCTGTCAGGGGTATCCACCCTTTCCGCATTCTCAGGTCTCTTCCGGCTTGGCGCCCGTATCAGCAAACTGAACCAGTTGCCTGGAGAACTGCGTCCCTTTCCTGCCAAGAACTTCCTTTCCCATGGGTATTAGCAGGGCAGCAGAAAAGAAAACAATTGCGGCAATAATGAAAATATACGTGAAAGCTGTGCCGTCCGGGACGGAAGACGAAAATCCTCCATGGGGTCCGGGTATTGTGTGAATTGTGCTGTATGTCGCGAGTATTGATCCTGCGACAGGAGCGCCTATGCTGCTTCCAAGGAATCTGAACGTGCTGTTCATCGCCGTGGCGATTCCCATGTCCCTCGGATTCACGGTAAGAACTATGA
>JAMDBW010000045.1:2751-5132 GCA_023487765.1 Thermoplasmatota archaeon
CGGTGATAACTTCATAAAGCAGCATTCCGTCGTATCCCGGGAGGGTTGCCTGCAGGAGAAAGCCTACGGCAGACATAATTGTTCCAAGAATTGCGAGAGGCTTTACGCCAATTTTTGTGACGGCGGCTCCGGCAACGGGACCAAAAACGAAGGTTCCTATGGCAAATGGAACAATGGACAGTCCCGTGGTAAAGATGGAATCATTAAACCCGTAAATGAATCTGTAAGTCAGAGCCTGCATGGACAGAAACATGCCAAGACCGGCTACTGCCAGGATCAGGTTTGCCACGAGAACATTCCTCATGGAAAGCAGCTTGAAATTAAGAATCGCCTCCCCTCCTTTGCGTGTATACCTGTGCTCATGCCATACAAGGGGAAATAATAGCACAAATCCTGCAAAAACAAGTCCAAGTGTATAATTTGAAAGCCATCCCCATGTTTCTCCTTCCGACAGGGCAAAGACAAACATTGAAAGTGAAAACGCCAGTATGGCAGCACCCGGATAATCGATTTTCACGTCAGGGCGTCTGAATCGCGATTCCTTTATAAATACCACACTCAGGATGACCAGCGCAACAATGAATGGAATCGCAGAGTGATAGGTCCATCTCCATCCGAAATTGTTTGAGACCCACGAACCTAGTGGTATGCTAATGGCAAAACCAGCTCCAAACATAGCACTGATTAAGGCCTGCGCCTTTGGAACGAGGTCCTTTGGAAACTCCTCCCTCACAAGACTGAATCCAAGGGGCATTATCGATAAACCCACTCCCTGTATCGTTCTTGAAACAATCATGAAACTGAATGTTGGAGAAAAGCCAGTGACAGACACTGCCAAAGCGTATATAACGAGGGTAATAAGGAGCATTTTTCTCTTGCCATAGATATCCCCCAGCTTGCCTACAATTGGTGTGAATGCAACGCCACCGACCATATACATAGAAAGAACAAGACTTGCCTGTGCGGCAGTAATGCCAAAATCTCCCTCAATACTTGGAAGTGACGGCGTAAGCATTCCTTCAATGTACATTACGATCAGCACCAAACCCACAAGTATTCCCATTACTTTGTAGGAATATTTTCTGTCGTACTGCTCCGCACTCACATAATCAGGAATATTTTCATTATCTGTCAAATTTCAGGTCACCTTTCTTTAGATCTGCGCCGGCAATAATTTTCCCCGGGAAACAGGTTGCGGCTGCGTTTATGGGGGTTTCGTGTTCTGGTAAATTGATCTTGACTCTTGATAGCCTGTGATTCACTAAGGTTAAGTGGTTGCTGATACCTAAACATTGTCAATTCAACTAATCAGCGTGGACTTCATGATTTCGAAAACATCCTCGGTATGTACACAATATTTACAATCGGGGCGATGACGGGAACAACCCGGGAGGTTCATCGTTTCAATACCCCGAAATGCTCCCCTACCTGAAGGATCGGAACTTTCCCGCTCAGAAAATTGTAAAGTTTTAACGGGAACCAGAAACAGCTGGTAAAGTCAATCATCGACACTATGCATGATTCTCAGATTTCGCCTGGCCCTTTACTGCGACAAGTCTGATAAAACCTTCATAGGTCTCCTGTGATTCACTGACATAACCGTACGCATCAAGCATCCCTTTTATGCCTTCAGCAGTGCATCTTGATGCATTTGAGCTGTATCCGGCACCGCTCAGGACTATCTCCACCTTGTTGTCCAGGATTTTTATTTCTACGGACCCCCAGGTCATCAGGGATTTGAAATCATCGGCGATCTTTGAAAGCTCCTGCAGGTCCGGAGCAAATGAGACGAGTATCCGCCCAAGCACTCTTCCTTTCTCGAACCATTTCTGGAGCGCCTCATTCTCAGAATTGTTCATAGCGAGTCCGATCATGGACTCAAGCAGGAGGGAGGGTACAGGAACTGTGCCTATTGAGTGGGATATCTCAAGAAACTTTAGTAATTTTGCCACATCATCCAGCTGCACTCCAAGTTTTTTCACATTTATGTAGGAAATTGTTGCCTCAGTGACAAGAGAACTCACAGTCCTGCCATATTTTCGCGCCTCTTCCTCGATGGTTCTTGCGAGTTCGTTGTTTAAGGAAATGTTAAGTCTCGCCATGAATGGCATAATTATTCGGACGGCATATTTAAAATTGCAGGTGGCAGGTTCATTTCCGTAACAGTGGATCAGAATTTCCCGTTGTAAAGGGACCGGGTAAGTGTCATGGTATGCCGCCCGGCTGAATTCGCAGATATTTGCCGAAGTGAAAATCATTCCAGCTCGGGGAGTTTCTCAGGGAAACAGGCAAATTCAAATGTGCGTAATCGTGTGTACTTTTGCACAAAATGATCAAAGGTGAATATTTATATGTATGATACCTAAACATTGTCAATTCAA
>JAMDBW010000023.1 GCA_023487765.1 Thermoplasmatota archaeon
ATGAGGATTCCCTGAGGGGATACTTCTTCGTCTCTTTCCTTTCCCTTTATCTGTATTACCGCATATTCGTGCTGATCAGGGCTGCTGATCTCACCAGTAAACTGTCAGTGAAGGATGTGCTGCATTGACAAAGATGAACCTGAGCGCGGAGGGACCATGCTTTGATATGTGGCCCCTTATGTCACGGG
This sequence comes from Thermoplasmatota archaeon, assembly GCA_023487765.1. Lineage (GTDB taxonomy): Archaea > Thermoplasmatota > Thermoplasmata > Thermoplasmatales > Thermoplasmataceae > JAJZOM01. Next base: position 189 of record JAMDBW010000023.1, read on the forward strand.
CCCCCGACTGATCCTGCCTTGGCACCAGGCCGGCGTATGATGCGAGCTAAAAGATTGCGGAGTTAAGGTTTAAAACATAACAATCATTAAAAGGAAAATACGGTTAGATGACCGTCAACAGGAGTTACTGGATTTCATGAAGAGAAGAATCGTGGTTTGCATAACTGGATCAAGCGGTGCAATCTATGGTGCAAGACTGCTCCGGGCGTGTTCAAAGATCGAGAACATTGAAACTCACGCAATAATAAGTAGTGCAGCAGAGACAACAATCCGGCTTGAAATGCATAAAGAACGGGGAGAAATTGAGAAACTGGCAACCTATTCATATGGTGAGCAGGATTTCGAGGCCCCGATAGCTAGCGGGTCCTTCATTACGGATTGCATGATAGTTGCACCATGCTCAATGAAAACGCTGTCAAGCATTGCCACAGGCTTTGAACAGAGCCTTGTGACCAGAGCAGCAATGGTGGCCCTGAAAGAGAGGAGACCACTCATCCTCCTCACACGGGAGACTCCGTTAAACCTGATCCACCTCAGGAACATGGTACAGGTGACTGAGGCCGGAGGAATCATAATGCCCCCTCTTCCCCCCCTCTATTTCGAGTCAAAGGATATGGTGGAATTGGTGGACCTGACTGTAGGCAGGATTCTGAACATGGTCGGTGTGAAAACCGATTTGCTGAGAGAATGGGGGAAAGAGAAATTGACTGACTGAAATTCTAAAATAATTTTTCTTCTCTGGCAAGCCTCAGCATCCTCAAAAAATTTCCTGAATACTTTTCCTCAACACTTCCTGCATTGAAGAGTAATTCCGATACGAGGGGAGCTTTCTCGGAGAAATCCTCCAGGACAGATACTGTCTCTGCAAGGAAAAGTGTTTCCGATTCTATGTCGATGTGTGAGTTGGTTGCGATGTACCTTTTGAAACTGCATTTGACATATTCAACACCGGGGAGACTCTGGATAATTAGTGTACCTTTTCCGTTCCTGCTGATGTTCTGGTTGGTTCCGGAAAATGAGTTGACCATGACAAGCATGCGGGTTTGATTCAGGCAAAGAACCTGAAAAGGAGATAGAAGTGCCACATGCGGATAGCCGGAATCGCTCTGACTGAGAAGAAAAATAACCGAGTTCCTCCTGTCAGAATTTTTTTCGCCCAGTTCCTTCAGAATTTTTCCAGGTATTCTCGTTCCGAGATCGTGTGACATTTTTCACCTTGATTAAGGATCACCGGGAGAGGCTTATACCTTCTCTCTCAGTTTAGAAAGTCTCCCGCCGACCGCGTAATGATCTCCGTTAACAATTTCCATTGCGTCCTTAGCGAATTCCTCCGGCCAGTACCCGAGTTCGTATCCGTACCATGGTTCCACAAGACTGAGTTGCGAAGCCTTAACGCGGAGTTGATGACCCGCAAAGGACTAAACGACATGATTAAGTACGAACATGAAGTATTTTGGTTTAACCATGAGGACTGACAAGGTGCTGGACAAATATCTCGAAGAGATACTCGTCCTGTCCGGGAAAATCTACGACCTGAAGGAACTGGGAAGCCGCGAGGTACAGTCCTCTATAGTCATGATTCAATTTCTGGAGAAACTCGGATTCACTGTTCACCTGCCATATATGGACATGCATACCGCATTCAGGGCGGAATCTGGAAATGGCAAGTTCACGGTAGGATTCCTGGCGGAATATGATGCACTTCCCAATGGCCATTCCTGCGGGCACAATCTGATCTCTGCATGGGCTGCAGGCTCTGCCGCTGTGCTTAAGGAGATGATGCAGGATGTGCGGATCGTTGTAATAGGTACTCCGTCAGAGGAGGGCCTTGGGGAATATGCAGGCAGTAAAGTCCGGATGGCTGCTGATGGCGTATTCGATGATGTCGGCATTGTTTTCGGCATGCATCCCGACGACAGATGGGCCGCAGGTTCGAAGGCACTTGCTGACCTCACTCTGAGACTTGAATTCACAGGCAAATCCTCCCATGGTGCAGATTCTCCTGAGAGTTCGATAAACGCCCTGGATGCTGCCGTCACGACGTATTCAGCCATAAACAGCCTGAGAGGGTGGGCAAAGCATGATAAGCACCTCGTCGTGGGGATGATCTTCAGGGAGGCGGGTCAGGCCACAAACGTCGTGCCTGAAAAGGCGATGCTTGATGTGGAAATACGATCCACTTCAACAGATTTTGTGAAAACATTTTCAAGGAAGGTCATGAAACTTGCCACAGGCATATCTGACGGGTATGGGACCAATTTAAAGACACTTGAAATAACACCGCTCTACGACAGTTATAAGCCAAACCTGACCATGGATTCTATCATAGAGGAAGAAATGAGAAAACTTGGCCTGGATCCGGTCAATGTCGATCAACTTCAGGATCTCCCGTCAGGAAGCACGGATGAAGCAAACGTCAGTTATGCCGCTCCAACGGGACATATAGATATCAAGATTGGCTACCCGGGGATTCCAGGACATTCAGATGAATTCAGGGAAGCGTCGAAACCGGAAAAAGCTTCAGAATCCCTGAGGCTTGGAATAATCGCCACAGTTAATACGGTGTTGAGGATTTATAACGATAAGCTCTATGACGATATAATTGAGGAATTCAACAGGGGTGAATTAAGGAATGGAAACCGCATATAAGGAAATCACGGAAACCGTCAAGCCTCCCGCATTACGCATAGGGGACGATATAAGGATAGTTGCCCCTGCAAGTGCTCCTGACATGAAGAATCTTTCCAGGAGTATAAACCGGCTGAATAAGCTGGGTTTTAAGATTTCCCTTGGACGGAACATACGGAAACTCGTCCAGAGGAATTCCTTGGCAGCTCCTGCTGATGAGAGAACACACGAATTGATGGATGCATTCACGGATGATTCTGTGAAGGCGATTCTGTGCGCCAGAGGCGGATACGGGTCCATACACATTCTTCCGCACCTGGATTATGACGTAATCAGGGAGCATCCAAAGATACTCATCGGGTACAGCGACATCACGGCGTTGCACATGGCAATCAATAAACTGTCCGGTCTTGTCACGTTTCACGGGCCAATGCCTGCCTCCGATCCGGATGAATACGGCAAACCGCTTTTCAAGACGTTTCTGGATGTGCTGTCCGGAAATTCGCTTGACGTTTCCCGTTTCATAGATCGTGTCATAAAATACATTTACAAGGGGAAGGTGGAAGGAAAATCCATTGGCACCAACATCTCCGTAGCTTCTTCGCTAACCGGGACACAATACATGCCCTCTCCGAATAACAAAATTATGTTTGCCGAGGATACAGGCATCACCTCGGGTGATCTCGACCGGTATTTCTCGGTGATGAAGCTATCAGCAATGATTGGAAACTTTGTGGGATTCGCTTTCGGGGAGTTCAGGCAGATTACTGATGCTGAAGAGCCGATGCCATATATAGAAGACATAGTGCAGCAGTACATCAACGAACTCCAGAAACCATCCATCTACGGACTGCCGTTCGGACATGGAGAGGATCAGATGCTGATACCCCTGAATGCCCGGATGACTCTCTCATCCGATTCTCCATACATCGAACTCATGGAAAACGTTGTTGATTAGTGCATTTCACAAAACCGCATGCCGATTTTAGTGTCGGCATTACCTGAGGGTAATGGATTTTTCCGGATAAACCGGACACGAAATCTGTACAGATAACATGGGAATGATAACCCCCGGAGACGCCAGAACAACTGCCGGCAAGGCATTGCAGATCGCTTTGAGCCAGAGCCATACCACAACTACACAGTATAAGCATTATGTGAGCATTCCGGTTTGATAACGTATCGAAAAATGAGCCATAAATAAGTATCCAGTAGCATTGTTACTGAAATGAACGATAGACAGGTTCAACTATAATTGAAATAAATATGAATTAACATGAAATATATAGTTTGGACAAATATTATATGTTACTATAATATATTAATTGAACGATATCCGGAGTGGGCTGTTGAATTCCAGAATGATAGGCCCACCATTATTCTGGTTGGCTCTGAACGTTATTGTCAAAACGTTCAGATTTGCTGTGGACAGGGATGCATTACCAGAATCAGTGGAGTGGTAGCCTGTGTCAAAAAGTGGATGTCCAGATGCGGATATGCTCATCTCTACGGTGGCATTTTGCGAATATGGGTCAGCTATAACGAATGAATAGTACACGTTTATGTTATTGGCTGAGAATGGCTGAGTGACAATTGTAACTGTCTGATTTGCCTGTAGTTCAACTTGAGTGAGGCTCTGGATCAGAATGGTGTTTGATCCATTGGAAAAACCAGTTTGATACCCTATAGCTTCACCTTGATTAAGGCCAAGTTCAAAAAATCCGATTGACGCGGAAATTACTGCGACTATGACGACAGAGGTAATAAGCAGGTTTCTTTTCCTCCACATAGTTCAAGAGCAATTTCTGCGTATATAATCCTAACGAATTCCCATAACGTCCTGTTTTTGTTGAATATTGCTTGAAATGCCAGATTTTCAATAGATTTAGCAATCAGAGTAACTATAGTTAAACACCTAACTTTTGAGCTTATTGTATTCTTTCGGAATTAACCTCCTGATCCATCCGATGGAGTACGAGTTGAACACTGAGAGCTCCTAGAACGTGCTTTCAACCACAGCCTTCAAATGCATTTCCGGTGCGATCAATGTGCCTGAGACAATGTACTTGATGCTTTTCCACAGGAATTCGATTGGATTCAGATCAGGGAAGTAGGGAGGAATAAACAGGCTCAATACCTTTAATCCTGTTTCTCTTGAACCTAAACTCGGAGCTTATTTAGGGATCAATTGAACTATTTTTCCGTAATAACCGCAAGATCCTTATACATCCATGTGTTCCCTATATACTGAACATGACAAGGGAGATCAAGACAATCAACGGGAA
>JAMDBW010000031.1 GCA_023487765.1 Thermoplasmatota archaeon
GAAGCGTGACCTGGATCTCTCGGACCGGATATATCACTGCGATGTGTGCGGCCTCACGATGGACAGGGATCTCAATGCAGCAATCAACATAAGGAGAAAAGGCGTGGAGAAACTGGAAGAACTCAGAAATGTAGGGAGGGGCACTCCCGAAGTTACGCCCGTGGAGACTGGAGCTCTGCCAATGGCAACTCAGGTCGCTGAAACGGGAAGCCCCCTGGTTAGCCGGGGGGAGGATGTCACTAGTTCTTATTGATATATTCTTCTGTTGAAATTCGCGTCACGGGTCAGTCACGTAACAGGGATAGAGGTTTTAATCATCCGGGGGCAGTCAGCTATCAACTGCCAGGCTAACGACTCACACAGTGAAAAATTAATACACCCTGCGACGCTGAATATTATGTGGTTGTTTGCTAGAATTCCTGTTTAACGCAAAATCAGTGGCTGTAATAGGGGCGTCGCATGATCCGACGAAGATCGGGCACGCCGTTCTTGAGAATGTACTTGGGACAGGTTTCAGGGGAAAAATCTATCCTATTAACCCTGCGAATGCAGAAATAATGGGTTTGCGATGCTATTCCCGCATAATGGATGTGGAGGATTCCATAGATATTGCTGTGATTGCTCTTCCTGCAAAACGATCGGTAGAGATTCTCGATGAATGTGTGGCAGCAGGAGTTAAATGTGCAATAATAGTCGCGGGAGGATTCTCGGAACTTGGTGATGATGGCAAGGCACTGCAGAACCGGATCAGTGAAAAGATTAAGGGAACCCGGACGCGAATAATAGGCCCTAACACAGTTGGTGTGCTGTTCCCGTATTCGAATCTCAACACTGCCCTGACTCCCAAGGAAAGAATTTATTATCCGGGCCGGGGAGAAATTGCATTCATCTCACAGAGCGGAGCCCTTGGACTTCTCACAATGGATTCAATAACTGAGTACGGCCTCGGCATTTCTGGCTTTGTGAATATCGGCAACCGCGCAGATATCGATGAAAGCGATCTGATGCAGGCCTTTTCCGAAGACAGTCACACCAAGTCCATAATGATCTATCTGGAAAGCATATCTGACGGCAGTAAATTCTATGAGACACTGAAGCGGGTGAATCTGAAAAAACCCGTCGTTGTTCTCAAGACCGGGAAATCCGAGGCGTCTTCAAAGGCCGCATCATTTCACACCGGAGCTCTCGCATCCGACGACCGGGTTATGGACGGGATATTGAAACAGGCGGGTGCATTGCGCGCTCTGGACGAGGTTGAGCTTATTGACTACGGGAAGGTTCTTGCATACGGGAAACCCCTGCGGGGAAAAAGAATCGCTATAATAACCACTGCCGGTGGCGCCGGTGTTGTTACAACTGATCTACTGACCTCAAATGAATACGGACCGGCACTGGATCTTGCTCAATTCAACGAAATCGAGATCGCTGAAATGAAAAAAGCAACACTTCCTTTTGCTTCCGTTGCCAACCCCGTGGATCTGACAGCGGACGGGGGCAATGAAACCTATGATATCATTCTGGACGTTATATCAAGGTCTGAAAACGTCGACGGGATCATCGCATACGCTCTCCCGCAGACTCCTAAAATAGATACCGGCATAGTAGATATACTCGGAAGATACGCAAAAAACAAACCAATGGTAATAGGGGTGATAGGAAACAGACTGGCCAAGGATGTTCTCAGGGCACTGGAAAAAGAGAAGATTCCCGCATATCCTTCAATCAGCAGGACCGTCAAGGCCATGAAAGGATTGCACAACTACGGTACCTTCCTTGACAGGAGGGAAATTTCATGATCAGCGATTCTGGTATAATTTCTGAATACGAAGCGAAGCAGTTGCTGGCATCGAAAGGTATTACAGTACCGGAAGGAATAGTGGTCGACTGCCTGCCGCAGACTTTGTCATTGCAGTTTCCGGTTGTTCTCAAGGTATCCAGCAGTACTATTCTGCACAAGTCTGATGCAGGTGGAGTGAGGCTTAACATAAGGAACATGGATGAACTGAGGGAGGAATTTTCAGTCATGCAAACAAAATTTCCTCATTCCAGTTTTCTCATAGAAAGTATGGCGGGAAGAGGTGCAGAGTTCATTATAGGTGTTACAATTGACCCGGTTTTCGGGCACACAATCATGATCGGTTCAGGGGGAATATACACCGAACTGTACAGTGATGTCACTTTCAGAAAGATTCCTATAGATAAAACTGACGCCGCTGACATGATATCAAGTATAAAATCGAAGGTTTTCTGCCAGGGTTTCAGAGGCATGCGAATTGATTGCAGGACTCTGGAAAAACTTCTGGTAAGGCTCAGCGACATTGTTATGGAACTGGGTACGATCGAAACCATGGACCTCAATCCGGTCATCGTCGACAGGGAAAAGGCCACTGTAGTAGACGCCAAGATCAAGCTGAAACTCAGATAATTGAACCGGGATGACATACGGTGGATATTATTCTTTAATATATTCTTTGGTTAAGATAATAGTGATGTTCCAGAAACCCTGAATTTTACGCCCTGATACACACTATCACTCATGGAATCAGGGCGTTAATTGATATACTATGATCAATTATTATGATGAGAGATATTTATGTCAACCTACAGGGCACTGCTCGAAGGTGCTGAAGGCCATTTTCTGTTCCTTCTGGGGAATGAAGCTATAGCCAGAGGGGCTATTGAGGCAGGTTTATCCACGGCGACTACATACCCGGGAACACCTTCCAGCGAAGTAGGAGATGTATTATACGAACTGGCCGGAGAAACAGGCATACATTTCGAATTTTCGGTCAACGAGAAGGTTGCGCTGGAATCGGCATTTGCATCATCTGCAGCAGGTCTGAGTTCTTTTGTATTCATGAAGCACGTCGGGCTTAACGTTGCTTCAGATTCCCTCATGAGCATAGCCTACACCGGCGTTAAAGGACCAATGGTAATAATGACGGCTGACGATCCATCCATGTTTTCATCCCAGAACGAGCAGGATAACCGTCACTACGCGGACATAGCTCATCTGCCGTTGATAGAGCCTTCCAATCCACAGGAAGCAAAGGACTTTCTCATAGCCGCCTTTGAAATCTCCAGGAAAGAAGGACTGCCCGTGCTGTTCCGTACCACCACCAGAATCAGCCATACCCGGGGGAACGTTAAACTTGGACCTATTATGCCGGGAGAAAGAAAAGGCATGGTGGAAAAGTCCGGCAGGAGTTTTGTCACTTTACCGAGCAACGGATACCACTTCAAAGAGATTCTCATCAGAAAGATGGAAGAGATCAGGAACAGCAGCTACATGATGATTCTTAACAGGATGGAAGGAGACAGAAAATCCACTTATGGGATAATCACATCAGGAGAGGCATACAACGTTGTCAGGGATGTATTGAATAAATTGAGCCTGGACATGGAGATACTGAAACTTGGTTTCACAAATCCATTTCCTGAGAATATGGTTTCTGATTTTATTTCCAGACACAGGCACATAATTGTCGTGGAAGAGGTTGATCCCATAATGGAAACAAAGACAAGATCCGTGGCGCAGGTCAACGGATTCGATGTCGAAATCATGGGAAAGACGGACGGAGTTATACCTTACAGCCACGAGTGCTCTCCGGATTCTCTTCTGGAATCATTCTCAAAGGTATTCGGTTTAGACCATACAAAAAAAGAAGTTCGCGTGGCAAGATCAGATCTCCCGCCGCGTCCACCTGTCCTCTGTCCCGGATGTCCTCACAGAGGAACCTATTATTCAGTGAAGAGGGCGGTAAAGATGCTGAAGATCAACGACGTGATCTATTCCTCGGACATAGGTTGCTATTCTCTGGGTAATTACGAACCTTTCAACGAAGCCGATGTTCTCCTGAGCATGGGATCGTCAATAGGCGTGGCATCAGGATTTACCAGGGCAACAGATCAGAGGGTGATTGCATTCATCGGTGATTCAACATTTTTCCATGCGGGCATACCTGCACTTATAAATGCTGTCCACAACAATTCCAGGATGCTTCTCGTGATAATGGACAACGACGTGACCGCTATGACCGGGAGACAACCGAATCCGGGAACTCCGGACCAACTGAAACTGGCACCGTCCGGCAGGGTGTCCATCGAAAAGATAGTCGAGGCGATAGGCGTACCTTACCTGAAGACTGTCGATCCATATGATCTCAAGGAGACCCTTGGAGCAGTGATGGAAGGTCTGAAAGGGGACGGTGTTTCTGTGGTTATAGCCAGGAGGGAATGTGCAATAATAAGGGACAGCAGGATGCATAAAGAGGGTAAATCCGTGAAATACCGGGTCGATCCGGAGAAATGCTCCGCATGCCTGAATTGCGTTGAACATTTCGCCTGCCCTGCGCTTTCAATCAGTGGCGGAAAAGTCAGCATTGATCCAGTCCTGTGCGACGGCTGCGGCGTCTGTTCTGAACCTTATGTATGTCCTTTCCAGACCATAGAGGTGATACCGGTTGTCAGCTAATATAATCGTCTCCGGTGTCGGAGGACAGGGCGTCGTAACAACAGGACTATTGATATCCAGGGCGGCCATCGCCGGGGGAAATCATGTGATCATGTCGGAAATACACGGGCTGGCTCAGAGAGGAGGCTCAGTTTCTGTAGATGTGAGAATTGGAGATTATCACGCTCCAATGATTCCGGACGGGGACCCGGACCTGGTCATAGGTCTCGAACCAATTGAAGCCGAGAGAGTTTTAACCAGGGCAGGTCCCGGTACAAAGGTCATAATGAGCAGGGAAAAGATGGTGCCTGTCTCACTGGGTATACAGGGGAAAGAGTATCCCGATGTTGACCGGATAATTTCTGAAATCTCCAGAGAATTCCCGGTTTATGCAATAGACGCGATCACTCTCGCCAGAGAAGCGGGCAATGCGCGAACGGTAAACGTAGTCGTCGTCGGATTTGCGCTGGGCCTTGGACTTCTGGAAATACCGGAAAAACACATAGTGGAAGAAATGAACATTATGTTTCCCGGAAAACTAAGTGGCGTGAATCTTAAAGCGCTGGAACTTGGAAAAGCTGCGGGGAAGTCAAACACCCTTCGCTGGAATCCAGTACCTGCAGATTCT
>JAMDBW010000060.1 GCA_023487765.1 Thermoplasmatota archaeon
ATCATAAATCAGGTGACCCATAGTTAATCATAACCTGACTGGAGCCCGCTAGGATAGCCTGATTACCCCATGATCCCATTACTCTCTATTGGATTTTCGTGCTCTCTTGAGCCTTCGTATTCTTTTCTTTCTCCATTTCCAGCGCATCTTACCGCGCTTTTTCCAGTCCCTTGAACTTCTCTTCAATGTTACACCCCGTAATTATGTGATCAGTGATACAAATTCCCTGCATTCAAAGATCGCGAGTTTTTCCATATCGAATGCTCTTATATAATACTAATTTCAACACTCCCCATGTAACAATCCTGGGAAAGTGATTCATAGGATGACCCGATCCTGCCAAATTTTATTTATCTTGTTAGCCTGATCATCTGTGCCGGAAGATGTGGAGAGATACCTGAAGAACTTCATGAAGGCCATGCCCTCGGAAGACCTCTATTTCGAGGCGATTCATGAGATAATAAAGGATCTGATAAAAGAATACATCAAGAGGAAGATAAACCAGAACGACGCCATAAAAGACGAGATAATGAACATTCTTGAGAAGTTTCTGGAAAGTAAATTCAAAGAGTATGACGCAATGGCAAGAATGGCGAAGGTAACTGCAGAAATTGGCTTGATCACTGCCCCGCCAAGTATTAAGGATGAAGCAGTATCAGAATTCATGAGCACCTTCAAGAGAGAGATCGAGGAAATCATCCGTAAGACTTTCTAATTTCATTTCTCGTTTCAAATGTGTACATAATTCTCCGTCAAGCGGAGAATACGAGATTCACAGGATAAGGCAGTGATTCTGGTCTATTGCTCGAAATTCTTCAATATAGTTGATTTTGAGTTCAGATCAAACATTGTCAGTATCGACGGATTCGGGGCGAAATTCATCATTTTCTGGTAATCGGTCTGTGACTGCCAGGTTGATGAGTTGACGTACCGGACTCCCTTATAGTTGCCCAGATAGTGGGAGTGTATGTGCCCGGTTATGAATATGTCCGGAACCTCCTCAATAACGTGATAATCATTTGGCGAAGGAATCAGCGGAGTCTTGCCGCCGTACTTCGGCGCGAGATGCCGTCTTTTCAGTATCTCGTCTATGGCCTTTCCAATTGTGCTGAAATTTGCTCCCGGAACTAGTTCTACCATGTCGTTGAGGGACATTCCGTGGTAAATCAGTACGCTCTTTCCATTAAGTCTCAGTGTATGCGGATTGGGCAGCATTATGGCGTTTTCAGGAAAAATCTCCTTCACTTTTCCCGTGAAATTTGGTTGAGGCTCAGCCAGCCTGACGACATCATGGTTTCCCGGCATGACGAAAATCTGTATATCTTCCGGAATCTCCCTCAGGTATTCACCGAGTTTTTCATACTGCTCTACAGGATTTATGATATCGAGGTCCTGCTCCTGCCCGGGATAGACTCCTATGCCGTCTATGACATCCCCGCTCAGTATGAGATATTTGAGATGCTGTGCTTCTCCTTCCGATCTCTTGATCCAGGAAACCATCCTCATGAAATCGCTTTCCCTGAAAGTCTTTGAACCCACGTGAATATCAGACAGGGAAGCAACGTATTCCGGCTCCTTTTTCGTTTCGTCGATTACCCTGTATGGAATGTCCGGCCTTACAATTTCATTCACAAACATGACAGGATCTCCGGGCCCCTTGCCCATAGAACCAACCACACCGATGACTTCATCCTGCAGGATTAATTCTCCTGCGGGGCCTTTATCCTTCATCATTATTACCTGTAGGTTGTCCTCAAGATCCTCGATGACCATTCGCTTGTGACCGTTCTTCGTGGTATCGACCGAGGAAACCATCCCTATTACCTTTATTTCACCGTAGCTTTTCTTTGCAGTTCTGATATCCGTAGAGCCCCTCATGGTTCCGGATGTGGCAATGATCCTGCTCAACTTCTGGTACCTGTTTACGAACATCTGCCGGAAGTCCTCGACCGAACTGTTCACTTTGATATCGGGAAGGTAAACTTCGAAATCATTCCTGCCGGTTTTTGTTTCTCCCCTGAGGAGCCGTCTCACAGTCTTCTCGTCAATGTAACCTGAATCTGCCATATCCGGCATGATCATCTTCGGTATCAGCTGCCCCATGCTCTTTTCAAGAATGATGTTCAGGGCTGACGGAGATACCAGGAGCCCGTGTTTATGAAAATAATCAAGTATGCTGATTCGGTCCTGGAAAAGAGAAACTGACATGATAAGCTAGTAATTGTCCTGAACCTATTTGATAGTTGTTTTTCGGCATTTTTTTATAAAAAACCCTCACAATAATTGTTTATTTCAGATGAGAATCAGGTTCGGTGCCAAAAGTTGCAGACATCCTTGCTTTTATTGCCATGGCATCATCCTGGGCCCTGAATTACCCCCTTGTGAAATTTGCCCTGGTTTATCAGTCTCCAATGTCCGTTGTGTTTTTCAGGGTATTTCTCGCCGCGGTATTCTCCTTTATATTTTTCAGGAAAAAGATAAAAATTCCACGGGATTTGAAAACGAATCTCAGCCTCTTGCTATTTTCCTTTTTGAACATGACCCTTTTTATGAGCTTCTGGTTCCTCGGCGAACAGACGGAGAGTTCTTCAATATCCTCCATAATAATTTACACTTACCCGGTCCTCTCAATTCTATTTTCAGTGGTATTCCTCAAGGAAAAACTCTCAGGAATTCGTGCACTGGGTGTGATCTTCGGGTTTATCGGCATAATTCTCATATTCCTGCACCAGCTGACGGTCAAACCGGGCCCGGGACTTTTCTTTCTGGCAATAGGCGCGATAAGCTGGGCGCTCGGAACCATATATTTCAAGAAATACCTGCAGGGTGTAGGGATCTACACAGTCAATGCATTGCAGTTTACCTACTCAATACCATTCCTTCTTCTGATCGTGGTTTCCACAGGTTCAATAAATTTCAGCATGCTCACTCCGCAGTTCCTGATCATAGTTCTTTACATGGGTTCCCTGAGCACTGCTGTTGCATATTTCATTTACATTCACCTCTATTCCAAGTACTCAGTCTCCGACATCTCTTCCTTCTTTTTTGCCGTGCCCGCTTTATCCGTAATATTCAGCTATTTCCTGCTGAACGAGAATAATTCCCTTGCCACTTACCTTGGATTCATGATGATCTCCGCCGGAATCTTTCTCAGTTCACGTAAACAGAATAATGGTATAGTGCAAATTCCCGATTGATTCTACAATTATGTTAAATATGGGCGGAATGTTTAGCTATTCAGACATGGAATCCCTTGGAGAACTCTGCAACGCCATTTCCTCATGCAAGAAATGTGACCTGTATTTCTCTAGAAAGAATGCCGTGTGCGGATTTGGCAACGTCAAACCAAAGCTTTTAATTGTGGGAGAGGCGCCGGGATCAAAGGAAGATGATATGGGAAAACCATTTGTTGGCAGGAGCGGCAAGCTGCTGGATAAAGCGCTGGAATACGCCGGAATCCTGAAACATGAGATATATATATCGAATTCAGTCAGATGCCGTCCAAAGATAGGCCGTGCACCGAAAATTTCAGAGATCAGGAAATGTTCAGGCTACCTGAGCAGTGAGATTTCGCTCTTGAAACCGAGAATAATTGTTCCAATGGGGAATTCCGCCATAAAGTCAGTTGGACTTATTCTTGGCATCAACCTCGGAAGAATCTCGGAGGTTCAGGGAAGTATTCTCTATGCGGATGGAAAATATCTGGCCCCTCAGTTTCACCCGGCTGCCATACTGAGAGATCCGAAAAAACTTGAAAGATTTAAGGATAATTTTTTGAAGGTTTCCGGATTTATGGAAGACCTTCACGTTAAAGCCCCCGAAGGACTGTTTATTGATTACAAAGTAAGGAGAATTTAGTGTTTTCTCCTTGCGAAGTACACTGAAACACCTATTCCTGCGATCAGTATTATGGCCACGAGGTAATAGTAGGGATTGATTGAGGTTGTGCTTGGAGTGGTACTGCTACTGCTCAAGCTGATTGAATTGGTTCCGGCAGTTGCATTTCCAGGATATACAATCGCATATGAAGGATCAATTGTGAGATTCATTGTCATGTTGAAACCGCCGTGTCCTCCCGGGTAGTTTATTGAAGTCTTGTTGTTCAAGCTGAGAACCACTCCTGCGTTATATACGAACATGGTTTCGTTGGCTGTGTGATTGTATGTTCTGTTCCACTGTGTCAACGGTTTTGAAAACTTCGAGAAGTTCATTACTGACGTGTTAGTCTGGTTATATCCGGCATGGTTAACATTTGTCCCTCCCACATTAATCGGTTTTGACATTGTGAAATTTCTCCAGGACATGTTGGCCGAATTATTGCTGAAAATTCCGTGAATGACCATGTGCATCTTGAGCGAAAAGTTGACGTAGAATATTCCGGAGGTGGACGTACTGCTGTTGGTTGCGCTTACTGCAAAAGACAAGGTCATATTCTTGACCGACGCCCCTTGAGTTGAAGATCCTATTGTATGATTGAAGTCACCGAAGGTCGTGGCGGCAGGTGTTGCATTATTGATGTGCATGCTTGCCATGTTGCTAAAAGTGCTGTTAAAGCTATTTTCCATGGAGTTGACCATGGTCTTTGATCCGTTGATGGTCATCTTCATTGACGAGTTGACATATGCATTTATTGTTGCTTCATTTGTCTGCGGGTTCACTGTTACGCTTACCGAGAATGCGTTTGATGCCGGTAGAAGCAAGGCTGCTACTATCAGGACAGCAATTATGCCACCAAATATAGATTTATTATTCATATCTATGTAGGTATTTGGTATATTATATAAATTTATTGCCTGTTAAAAATTTTATCACACGATGCGATCATATCTGGTACAACTGGTAATTTGGCGGTTCGCTGGTGATCCTGATGTCATGCGGATGACTCTCTTTGAGACCGTTCGTGCTTATCTTCACAAATCTGGGTTTTGTCCTGAGTTCCTCTATATTCCTTGCCCCTACGTAACCCATTCCGGATTTTATACCGCCTGTGAGTTGAAAAAGAACCTCCTCGACTCTTCCCCTGTATGGAACGGCACCTTCGACACCCTCAGCTACGAACTTGTTTGCGCCGATCTTACCGTATCTGTCGGATATTCCTGTCTGTATAGCCCCTATGGATCCCATTCCCCTGTAGGTTTTGTATTTCCTTCCACTTAGGAGTATCTCTGCTCCAGGACTCTCGTCTGTTCCCGCAAAGAGTGACCCCAGCATTACGCAGTTTGCACCCGAGGCTATCGCCTTCACTATGTCCCCTGAATACCTGATTCCGCCGTCCGCTATCACGGGAACGTCATGCTCGGCTGCGGCTTCTGCGACATCCGATATCGCAGTTAACTGCGGTACACCTATTCCCGCAATTATCCTGGTGGTACATATTGACCCGGGACCTATGCCCACTCTCAGCCCGTCCACACCTATGGATATAAGGTCCTCTGCAGCCTCCGGTGTGGCTATGTTTCCCGCAACAATATCAACCGATACCTCCTTCCTCATCTTCTTCAGCGAGTTGAGAACATTGTCATTGTGGGCATGCGCGGTGTCTACCACAATCACGTCAACACCCTCCTTTTCAAGCATCACTGCGCGTTCTATGTCGAACGGCCCGACTGCGGCGCCAACCAGTAACTGACCCTTGGCGTCTCTGCTGGCATGCGGGAATTTCTGTCTTGTGATAATATCCTTTGCCGTGATTAATCCCACCACTCTCCCTGTCTTGTCAACGAGAGGCAGCTTCTCGATCCTGTTCTTGAAAAGAATGTCGAGGGCCTCATTCATATCAACGTTGTCGTGAGAGTAGATAACATTTCTCACCATTATGTCCTCGACCGTTTTCTTATCTTTTCCCGCAAATTCAAGATCCCTTTTTGTAACTATCCCGACGAGTTTCTCTCCCGAAACAACCGGGAGCCCCCCTATATTCTTTGTCTTCATTATTGTGCGAACTTCCGGCAGGGGAGTTTCCGGGGCAACAGTGTGAACATTCCTGATGATTATGGATTCCTCTTTCTTGACTGTACGGACAAATGCAACCTGCTGATTTACTGACAGATTCCTGTGCAGGATTCCTATGCCGCCCTGCCTTGCCATGGCGATTGCCATTCCGCTTTCAGTAACGGTGTCCATTGGAGAACTGACTATAGGGACTTTCAGGTTTATATGCCTTGAGAATCTGGAAGATATATCCACTTCCCGTGGTTCAACAGAAGTTCTGGAGGGAATCAGGAGAACGTCATCATAAGTATAGCCTTCCCTTATGTTCTGGAACTTATCTCTATACATGTTGACGTAAGGTCAAAGCCATAAATAAATATGTTCAAAATTGGACATTGACGAAAATAAGTTGATTTTTCATTGTTTCTCTGCTTCATTTGACAGGAATCGATGAGGACTTGATAATTTTATAACTGTAAAATATTATATATACGCTTTAATTATAATTAAATAAATGAAAGACAAAACACAAGATATGGAAATAAGTCTCCCCAGCATGAATAGCCAAAGCTGTCTAGAAAATTAACTCAGCTCGGAGATACTGTATGAGGATTAACAGGTTTAGAACAATCATACTGACCATCATAACTATCGGAGTCGCGTTAATATTGGTCTTTCCTCTGCTGTATGAAGTGGAATTCGTGAGGAATGGATTAAGCAATAATGATCAAACGAACGGATTTCATGCGGATTATCTTTTTTACACCAGCTTCACTGTGTACAACAGCGGATCGAATCCGGGTGCACCGCAAATAGGCCTTGCAGGAGGAATTAGCATCTCTTATGTTAGTAATAATACCTATCTTGTGAAAGGAATTTTGGTAAATCGTCTTAACGACTCTGTGGTCTTTAGAAACCAGATCAGTGTTCCTATGAATTCGGACGTTGCTCGATGGCTGATTCCGGACTTTCAGCTCCAGGATGGTGCATACATTCAACTCTGGAATAATACCTACGGTCAAGTTTATTCTTCCGGACCATTATACGGAAACAATCCATTTTCAAGAGAAGGGATCGTATTACCAGAGGAAATAAAGGCTCAAAATGTTCCATACGATAATAAATCGGTTCTGCCGGTACCCACCTTAGAGTATGCGACTGTAAATGGAAATATGCACATAAATGTCGCCACGATTTGGTCCGGCATGTTAGAGCCATTCAATACAATTTTTCCTATTGTTAATTCATCTACAGAACTTGTATTTTCATTAAATAATACGAATGTTGCATTAAACCCGTTGGATTGGTTCCCTTCCTATGTTGGACCTCAAATATTATTTTCTGCAGTCTTTGCAGTAGGGGTCGCTTTATTTTACATGGTTACTGTAAAAGTTAGCCGTAACAGGAGAGGTTGAGAAGGAGATGAATGATGCATGGATTGAAAGCGATTCTCTTTCGAAAAAGTTCTCTGAAAGCTATGCGATAAATGACGTCAGTTTTAAACTCGTAGAGAATAGTTCTTCCTTGATAGGCCCCAACCGTGCCGGAAAAAGTACATTGATTGGAATGATGGAGGGGCTGATACACCCGACTAATGGATATACCCGTGTTTTGAACAGGTATCCTGAGGAAAGTGCTCTTGAAATACGAAAAAAGATTGGATTTACTTCCGAATGACCATCTTTTTTGTGGTTAAAACCGTCGAAGAAGCCTTCCGGTTGCCTCTGTCTTGGTCTCTCCACCGCCTATTACGCCCGGGATTTCCTTGCTTATGTTGGGATCTGTGATAATTTCCGTAACCTGTTACTAAGAAAAGCGCTTTACTGGCTCAATGTTCAAATAACTGTTCAAAATTGGTTTGAAGTGAGCGCCCCCGATAAAAATTCTATGGTTCTTGCCACGTCAGGTATGAAATCATACCTCATTCTGTTATAATACAGCTTCAGGATTGATTCGGGCAAATTCAATCGATCCATGTTCTCTTTTACCGCAGCCTCAATAAATTTTCCTGAGTTGTTTATGGCTTCATTCAGGTTCCTGATCTCCGTGGAACAATCCACACCTTTCCTCCTGACAGTGACGCTGAAAACCGGCACCATGGAAAAACGTGCATTGAATTCAAATCCTATGTCCCATATTATCCTGAACCCGGTAGAATATACTCTCAGGGCTTCGTCTCCTATCACAAGGGCATATTCTGCTTCGTCAAGGAGTTTTGATGCTTCACGTTCCCTGCTGTGTATGAGTTCATAAGGAATCTTGAGTTTCCTGAGAATCATCTCAGTATAGAATTCGGTGGTTCTTGTGTGTTCGGTAACTGATATTCTGAGAGGCGCCTCTATTCCGGCTTTCCTTGAAACGAGAATGGCTGATATTACCTCCCTTGAAGACCTGATTGTTGCGGACTCCACAAGTTCGAGTTTATCCCGGTTTCGTATATATTCGACAAGAGATACCATGCCACATTTCAGTTCGCCGTCCAGTATTCGTGAAATAAGGTTCTTGGGTGTATCCCTGACAACAAGCGATTTGTCAGGGAAGGCGCCATATAGTGGATCGCTATGAGCAAAGTTGATTAGTCCAATCATCTGAAGCCATCAGATATTCTGTTCTGTTTAAAAGATAATCTCAACGCACTGGATTTTTGCGGTCGGCACCATCAACCGCAGTGAAAATTGCATAATTTTCATTCGCCCCGTAGCACGCAACAGTAAACTTTCTTCATTCCATATTAAGCTGACAGGACAAAAACCTCATGCGAAATATTTCGCAACTATTGCCGGATTATCCGTCCGACCAGTAAAATGAACGTTTAGATACCAGTTAAATACTATTTACCAACAGCAAACATTAAAAAGGTTTTTGTCTAAGCAGTAGATAGACATCAGTGATAAACCACAACACTCTACGGGACTCAATAAGAGAAATAAGCAGCTACAAAAAGCTCGTAGAGTTGAAAAGGGAGATAAGCTCCCTCAAGGGAAAACTCAATTTTACGGTTTATGCCGATCTTCAGAGCAGGATAGACGAGAAGATTAAGACGTTTGAATTTCCTATGTGCGACCAGGCAAAAGTCAGGGTGGTCTATTCCAACGGACTGTCCAAACTTCTGGAGCAGAGGGAATGCGAGGCTGCCATGAGCATGGGCGTGAAGTTTTCAGACTATATATTTTCCAAGTATGTTTCCGCGAAGGATTTCATGCTGGAATCCAAGTCAGTAATTGGAACCTATGAAAGAAAAGCTTCCGATGGTCTTGTGAGAGAAAATCTCCTGACGACCGAAGTTGAGTTTGCTCCAAGTTCGGAAAAAACAGTTCCGGAGAACTTCCAGAAGAGGGTCGACTTCATGATACAGAAAATGGACAGGCTGGAAAAGATGTACAATGAGAATATCCCGAAAATAGTGGAAGGAATCAACGACCTGAAGAACGTCGTGGATCAGATTTATAAAAAAGTGAATAAAGACGAGAAAAAGTGAGTCACGGTATTTTTTCAGTTATTGCAACAGGAAATACCGATCCTGCTTCGCGGGATTGTACCAAAAGTTACATAACAATAAATCGGATAAAACATAATGAGTTTAACAGGACTTGCCCTGGCAAAGATAGTACTTGTCACGGTTGGCGTGGTCGGAGCGACTGGCGCGGTTGCGGTTGCAACCGGGAATGCTCATGGACTGGCGATGGCACTTCAGCATGTTCCCGCATGGACGCACGCGCACAATGTGTTGACCCACTTAAGCCAGAATCCGGGAAATTCCCGCAGGCCGTGAGTGTTACCCGTATCTTTTGATCCGGTAGAATGTATCCCTCTGGGCAGGTATTTTTCCAATCTGCCTGATGAGGTTGTTCAATTCTTCTATAGTCGTGCCCTCCTTCCTGTCGGTGGCGCCGAATATTTTTTCGCTGAATGCAGTACCAACCAGGTCGTTGCCGCCTCCGTTGAGAGCAACCTGGGCGATCTCCTTTCCCAGTGAAACCCAATAAACGCTGATGTTTGTGAGGTCCTGACCTCCTATGATCCTGGCAAGCGCTATTACCTTCAGATCGGTCTCACCGGACGCTGGCAGTTTAACCTTTCCCATCTTCTGGAGGGGTGTGTTGTCAGGGCTGAATTTGAGGGGTATGAAGGACAGAAACCCGGGAATTTCTCTCTGGTTGTCCCTGATTTTTATTATGTGATCAATGATCTGATCGATCTTTTCCACATGGCCGTATGTCATGGTTGAGTTGCCCGGAACTCCCATACTGTGTATGATCTTGGCATCCTCCAGCCACTTTTCACCTGAGATTTTCTCCTTCGTGGTTATCTGCTTCCTTACCTCAGGATCGAATATCTCGGCCCCTCCACCGGTATGGGCATCCATTCCGGCAGCCTTGAATCGTTCTATCACATCCCTTATTGAATTTCCGCCTGTGCTGGCTATGAAATCGATTTCCGGTATCGTGAGTGCTTTCAGCGTAACCCCGGGAAGGTATTCCTTCACGGTTCTGAAAACATCCTCATAATATTCCAGAGGGAGGTCCGGGTTGAACCCGCCGACTATGTGTATTTCCGTGGCTCCAAGGTCCCTGGCCTTTGCAAGGTCTTTTTTCACGTCATCGATTGAAAGCTCATAGCCGCCGTCTGTCTTTCCTTTCAGCTTTATGGGCACATAAAATGCACATATAGGACAACTGGCAGCACAGTAGTTTGAATAATTAATGTTGTAGGAGACCGCATAAGTCACGGTGTTTCCAACCTGCCTTGAAGTGAGGAAGTTCGCAATCCTCATCAGCTGCGGCAGATCAAGTTCCCTGACCATACCAAGTGATTCACTAAAATTCAGAGGATAGTGATCCAGAACGTATTCAGTCCAGTATTGTACCGGGTAGTCGAGGTACTCTTCCATGGGTTACCGATGTGTTTCTTTTAAATAACGATTTCCCAGATTTGATTATTCCTGCAGGCCCACGTCCGGTGAAAGCTGCTGACTCTCTGCCTGGCTGCATGCTCCTGTCGGACCCGCGTCATAAAAAGGATTATTACTTGAAAACAAATAGTCGGGTATGCTCAAGCAGGCCGATCCCTTGGAAGGCATCTACGAAAAAGTACTTTCCGGCGATACGCCGGACAGGGAAGATATAATTTACATGTATGATGAGGCTGACCTGAACTCGCTTGGGAAAATGGCCAGAAACCTTGCTGTCAGGACTTCAGGGAGGTATGTGTCATTCGTCTCCAACATGATTCTCAACTACACCAATATATGCAACGTACGATGTAATTTCTGTGCTTTCTACAGAACGGGCTCCGAGTCGGATGCATATCTGCTTTCAAAGGAAGAGGTAATAAGGAAAATTGACAATTATTACAACGGTCCGGGTATAAGACAGCTTTTGATTCAGGGCGGAGTTAATCCCGAGTTGCCTCTCCAGTACTATACCGACATGTTCAGCGCAATAAGGTCAAGATTCCCTGCACTTGGAATACACGGCCTCTCAACTTCAGAAATCACTTTCATATCGCGGAAGGAGCACATTAGCGTCAAAGAAACAATATCCGCACTTGTGGAAAGTGGCATGGAGACAATACCCGGAGCAGGCGCCGAAATCATATCGGCGGATGTCAGGAAAATCCTTGGAAGACCTGCCAACAGTGGAAATGAATGGCTCAGCGTGATGGAGGAAGCCCATAAACTGGGAGTCAGGAGTTCAGCGACAATGATGTTCGGTCACGTTGAGGAGGCAAAACACAAAGCGGATCATCTCCTCTCAATTGTTGAGCTGCAGAAAAAATACAACGGTTTCATGAGTTTCACACCCTGGAATTTTGAACCCGGAAATACTGACCTCCAGAAAAAAGGGCTTGTGAAATACAGGGCAGGCGGTGCGGATGTTCTCAGGAACATCGCGATTTCACGGATAGTGCTAAATAATTCCATACCGGTAATACAGAGTTCATGGCTCACAAACGGGCTCCAGATGGGGCAAATGGCGGTTCTGTTCGGGGCGAATGACTGGGGAGGTACCATTTACGATGAAAAAGTCATTCCCGCTACAGGCAAACGTGTCGGAAACCTCAGAAAGGACCTGATTGTACAGAGTCTGTCCCAGATAGGCCTGATCCCGGTGGAAAGGGATAACCGGTATCGCGTGATAAGATATTACGACACGTAGAATCGATGCTGAAAAACTGGCCGGAATAAGCGGCTACGCTTCGACCACTCCCGGCGTGAGGGGTATCCTGAAGTCACAGGCTGAGGATTTCGTTGTTGAAGAGATACCAAAGATCATTTCAAGGGAGGAGGACGGCAAATATACAATTTTAAAGGTGAGACTCACAAACTGGGATACAAACAGGTTCCTGATTTATCTCGCCAGATACCTTGGCATCAGCAAGAAGAGAATAACTTACTGCGGGACGAAGGATAAGAGGGGTGTAACGACTCAGTACTTCTGCCTGAACCACGATTTCGATCCCTCCGGGATTAATATAGGTGACTGCGAGGTAATCGAATCCTTCAGGTCAAATCAGATTCTCGGTCTTGGTGACCTTCTCGGTAACAGGTTCATCATTGACCTGAAAATCGATGATCCGGACATTGCAACGGTAAGGAGCACGTATGATGAACTGAATGCTAAAGGCGGCTTCCCTAATTTCTTCGGACTTCAGAGGTTCGGAAGCCTCAGAACCAATACCCACAAGATCGGGAGGCTTCTCACCATGGGAGAGTACGAGGAGGCTGCGAGGATGTATATTTACGATCCTGAGTTTGACACTGAGGATTACAGGATCAACTTTGCCAGGAATAATGATCCGGTTGCTGCAATGAAGGAATTTCCTGAAACCCTGAACTTCGAACGGTCGCTTCTCGGATATATGATTCAGCATGGAAACCTGAAAGAGGCATTTTCGGTTTTCCCGAAAAACCTCTCCATGATCTTCATTCACGCCTACCAGTCCTACATTTTCAATAGAATCCTTTCCATGAGAATGCGAATCGCGGAAAGCATGAACCAGATTTTTCCTGGCGATACTGTCATGCCTGTCGATTATCTTTTCAACCCGGATAAAAGGCAGGAAATTTCAGTAAACAGTGTTAATCTCGAAAAGATTCAGGGTATGGTGAACTCAGACAGGCTGAGGCCGACTATACCTATCTTCGGATACGAAACAGATATATCCCGGGGCGAACCCGGTGAACTTGAAGCGCAGATTCTCGGGGAGGAGAAGCTGGATACCGGCATGTTCAGGCTCCCCGGTTATCCGGATCTCTCGTCCAGGGGCGAAAGAAGAATTATCTCGGTCAAACCTCTCAACTTTTCCCTGATCGGAGGCGGAATACTGGATTTCCAGCTTGGAAGAGGGATCTACGCAACTTCGCTCATAAGGGAATTCCTGAAGGAAAACGGATCCTGACACTGTCTGCTATTCCTCCCGTTAAGGATAAATCATGAAATCCGTGCCGGCAGGCGACTTTGAGAAAAGGCAGAGACGCAAAAAATTGTGATAAATAAGCACTTAATTGAAAGAGGTGCAGTAATTCTTTCCCCTTAGCGGAAGTCAAAAATGTTCAGATGAGTCCGACCTTCTGGAGTTCTTTCTTGACCTTGATCACTGCCTGCTCAATTTCGCTTTCTTCCTTGGCGCCCGTACAGACAACCTTTCCCGATCCGAACAACAGAAGAACAACCTTCGGTTCCTCAACTCTGTACACCAGGCCGGGGAACTGCTCCGGTTCGTATTCCACGTTCTCAAGACCTAAAGACATGGCTATATCCGTAAGGTTGAGTTTAGCTTCCAGGTCATAAACAGCCACGATGTTCTGCACAACTATGTCCGGAGTGTCATAAACCTCTATGCCGGCTTTCTTGAGTTTCTGAATTATGGTTTCGATAGTCAGCCTGACGTTGGCAAGATTCTTGGCACCGGTACAGTTGACTTTTCCGCTTCTGAATATCAGGACTGCGGTTTTTGGATCGTGAAGTCTGTAAATCAAGCCCGGGAACTGCTCCGGTTCGTATTCAGAGCCGTCTAGAGCAAGTGCGATCCTACTCAAGTCAAGATGCTCTGCAAGTGAGGTTGAAGCTACAATATTTTCGATGGTGATCTTTTCTCTCTCGCTCATGGATAACCCTTAGCTCACTCTATATATAAAGTATATTTAAATGTGCCTCAGCCTGAAGAATACAAGAGTGATGATTTCTTGGCTATGAACCTGAGTTTGTATAATATTAACGATGGCGGGAAAATTTTAGTCCACACGGCGTGAACAGTTCCTGATGATGAGATTTAACTATCCCATGTTCAGGGCTTCCTTCGCCTCATCTGACATCATAACGGGGTTCCATGGAGGATCCCAGACCAGCTCAACGTCAGCAGCCTCAACTCCTTCCAGATTCTCCACCACTCTCTGAGCCTCAGAGAGAATCCAGGGAGTTACGGGACATGTAGGAGCGGTCATAGTCATGCGAATGTAAACTTTGTCTCCGTTGATCTCCACATCGTAAACCAGTCCAAGGTTGACTATATCCATCCCGATTTCCGGATCAGATACCTGTTTCAACTGCTCCATAATCTCTTCCTTGGCTACCATTTCCTCACTGAATAACCATCATGGCCGGATACTTAACCGTTTTGACAGAAATCTTCGGATCAATGTTTTGAATCCAGGCCAAAATATCGTGCCCCGATTCTCGGAATAAAAGCATTCCTGACTGATTCGTAAATCAGGTCATTGCGCTTGACAAGTCCTGCAGATATTTCGTTGACTACTCCACCGATCTTCCCGACATCCGCAATTCCATGCATTATCTCGAACGCCTTTGATTCGTTGTGTCCCCGTTTCATTAATTCCACGATTTGTTCCGGGAGCTCGAAGCCGCTGCTGGTACCCTCCGTGACCCTGGAAAAACGATCTATGACAACACATACGTGTGTTTCCAGGTATCTGGCTGAAACCGGGTCCCTCCAGAGGCCGGATTCCACACCTACCCCGTAATCCCTGTCCTTCAGAGCCTCCATTGCCCTCTTCAGCGCAAACGCATGTGTGTCTGTACCGAAAGGCTGATCCGAGTCCAGATTATAGTCCGGATTGACCTCGACCGTGAAATTTTTCATTATGACTCCCAGGAAGCGTGAAAGTGATTTCCGTTTCAGGTCGTTTTCGGTTGAGATTCCAACCCTGACTGGTAAAATTCTGGATCCGCCCGGCCTGATTTCACCCTCTATGATTCTTGTGGAACTTATCGGAAAAAGGTCCTCTGCAAGAACTATCGGAACTTCTATTATTCTGAGAGGTTTCAGTCCTGCCATAGTTCTCTTCGCATTTATTGTCTCTGCCCGGTATCTGGTCTCTCCTGAAACAACTATGGTCTCGTACTCGGGCTCAGTCTCGGTGTTCCCGGTCCTGGTGTCCAGCGGATGTATCTCGAAGTTGCCTCCAAGACGGGACATGTAGTTTTCGAGTGCCTTTTTTCTTTTGGAATAAGTCATTTTTGAGTAGGTTTTGTTGTTCTTGAGATAGTCGTCTGTGGTAAGACCGAGAATAACGGTATTTCCTGTGTCGAAAGCTGCCCTGATCATCAATTTGTGTCCAGAATGCAACTTTGCAAATGTCCCGCCGAGAACTGTAATCATCTGTATTCCGGATATCGGGGAAATGAAAAAAGTTTAGGATGGCGGAGATACTGTCAGCTTCTTCCCGATCAGTCCGGCCAGCCTTTCTATTCCCCTGAATATTTCTGTTTCTTCCGAGAAAGTGAAGTTGAGTCGCATGCTGTTCCCCTGCACTCTCGCCGGGGAGAAGGCATTTCCACTCACATAAGCCACTCCTTCCCTGACTGCGTCCTTCAGCATGTCCGTTGTGTTGATTTTTTTGTCTACGCTGGCCCAGAGGAACATGCCACCGTCCGGTTTTGACCATGTGGAACCTTCCGGGAAGTGCTGTTCCAGGGCGGTGAGCATAGTATCCCGTTTCTTTCTGTACAGTTCTATGCTCTTTGGTATCTGTTTTTTAATTATGTCTCTCTTGAGATAGAGCCAGGCGACGTATTGTGAAAATGTGCTTGACGAAAGATCAAGTGCCTGTTTCAGCAAATTGGCCTTCGCAATGAATTCTTCCGCACCTATGGTATATCCCATCCTCAGTCCGGGGCACATGACTTTTGAAAATGTTCCCATATAAATTACCTGTCCTGAAGGATCCAGCGATCTCAGTGAAGCAATTTTCTGACCGGAATACCTCAATTCACCGTATGGATTGTCCTCGACCAGCGGTACTCCGTATCTGGAGGATATTTCAACCAGATGTTTCCTTCTCTCCAGGCTCAGTGTTATTCCTGTCGGATTCTGGAATGTGGGGATGGTGTAGATGAACTTGGGCTTCTTGTTCCGGGAAATAAGTTTTTTTACTTCAGCCTCAACGAGGTCAGTTTTTATGCCGTTGTCATCTATTTGTATGGAGTGCATCTCGGCAAGATTGGCGTCAAAGGCGGATATGGCCCCGATGTAGGTCGGTTCTTCCGTTATCACGGTGTCTCCCGGATTCACGAAAATCTTTGCAAGTTCATAAAGCCCCTGTTGCGATCCGGACGTGACGATTATCTCGCTCTCGGAGGAGGAAATATTTTCTGTTTCCTTTACAAGCCGTTTTATCTCCGTCCTCAGATCATTCAGACCTACAGTGTTTCCATACTGCAATGCCAGGTTTCCGTAATCTGAAAGAACATCTTCCATAATTTTCCTGAGGTCTTCCATAGGAAAAGTAGCCGGGTTGGGCATCCCTCCGCCAAACGATATGAAACCTTTGGTTGAAGCATATTTCAAAAGTTCGCGTATTTCAGACGGTTTCATGTTTCTCAATGAATCTGAAAATCTAAAATCCATGAATACCGATCTTTACATAGTTGCGAACCTAATAAAACTAAGCAACAGTATTAGTTTTAACGGCTTCATTGCCGAAGTCATGCTGACTGCTTTATTATGTCCGCAATTTATACATTACTCAGATTCTCCGGAATCCTGAACTGTTTAATTTTGTTGTGGCTTCCTCGTGGAGCGTGGAAAATAAGGTATATCCGGGAAAACGGGGTCGTTCTTTTCCATCTGCACATTCATTCCGGCTTTACTGGTTGCAATCACAGTTGAATAGGCTCTAGAGGCTGTCCTGCCAGCATTATGTAAATTTTTTCCCGCCGTAATCTCTTTTTCGAATTTCGTTGTAAAAGTGACCAAAGCGTCAAATCTCCAAATGACAAACGAAAGCGATGAGCCAAAAACTATAAGAAAATGCTACTAATCAAATGCCGATGGTCGTTGATCGTGTCACATGGAAAATCAGTGTAGCCGGAATGAAAAGCTCCGGGAAGAGTTCACTGATTTCGAGAATAGTCTACGGAACAGATGGCACCAACGGTCACGCAAGATTACTTTCCAGAAAAAGGGTAACCATGGAACGTGGCGAAGGAAAAATAATAGCTGATCTGCTCCTTCAGGAAATAGGTGACGATGCTGAAGCTGAAAGACTTCTGCCCGGGTCGAGCCTGATCATCGTCGTTGCGGACATAATGGCGCGCGACAGCCTTCTCTACGCTGAGGATGCCATAAAGTATGCCAAGAATTTTGAGAAAAAACCTCCGGTGGTACTGGTGGGAACAAAGATCGACCTTAGATATGAGGCTGAACTTTGGACAGAGGATTTTGATAAGACCACCAGGAAGCTCAAGGTCGACTATTTCATGGTGTCCGCGAGGGGAGGAGAGGGAGTTCCGAAACTGATGGATCATGTACTGAACGTCATATTAGAGAGATTTTATGCAAAAAAACAAAGCGGCACATAGAGCCATATGTTCAGACATTGTTTTCACAATTACTTACGAAAAAAGCCCTTCTTTCATAATAAACAAATACAAGCTTGGAAGGTTTGGTACCGGAATCCTGTACCTGAACCCCTACGAGTGCATGTTCCTCTATACAAAGGGAAAGATTGTGCCGGAAAATACCTCGCTGAACAATACAGGAATTCTCCTCGAAAGACTTGGCAGTGATGAGAACTTTCTCGATGAGTTCATTGTATATGAAATCCTGAAATCTCATGGCCTCTATGTCAAATTTGAAGGTTCATCTCTTTATTACAGAAGAACCCCGAGAGAGGATTTCAAGGGTCCGGTGAGAGTCATAAGGGAAGACCATACAATGGATTTCTCCGTTATGTTCAACAACGGAAGCTGTATATATGCCGCTCTTGACGACGATAATGACGTTACTGTATTCATATCAGAACCGTGGAATGAAACCGGTGAAAATGATTTCGTGATTGAGAGAGGAAAGAACATAAGAAATCTTTTCAGAACACCAATTGCTGAGACTTCGGAGGTTCCGGAATGGTTTGGAAACTACATTGGGGGAGTGAAATTCCTGAACCAGTACGAGGCAGCAATCCTCTCAGAAAACGGGCCGGATAGAAAGACGGATCAGGAGATTGTCCAGAAGGTGTATAATGATCTTATTTCAAGAAAATTTATTGTCAAGACCGGCTTCAAGTACGGTTCCAACTTCAGGATATATTCCAGGACAATAGAGGAACATGCTGATTTTCTTGTCCATGTCCTGGACGGTCCTGAGGAGTGGTATAAAATAAGTCGCGGCATAAGAGTCGCTCAGGGCGTAAAGAAAGAAATGATATTCGCCGGGAAAATCGGAGACAGGCTCGAATATATAAAATTAAAAAGAGTCAGAGACCCTTTCAGTGCAGATTTTTAGATCTGTGATTCGAAGTCGTCTATAGTGTACTTGAATTCCGATGTTGAGTGAATGGTTCCCCTGTTCTTCAGTGCTTCCCTTGCGAGCAGCCAGTATATTACAGCCAGAGATCTTCTTCCCTTGTTGTTTGTAGGAATGACTATGTCCACATAGTCTGTTTTATTATTCGCATCGCAGAGTGCTATGATCGGAACGCCGACCATTTTGGCCTCCTTCATTACCTGAGTATCAGCAAGAGGGTCGGTTACTACTATGACCTTTGCTTCCCTGTAACTTTCCAGTTGCGGGTTGGTCAGGGTACCGGGAATGAATCTCCCGACTATGGATGTCGCGCCAACCACTTCCGAGAATTTCGTTACCGGTTTGAAGGCATACTGTCTCTGTGCAACAACGAGTATTTCTGACGGTTTGAATCTGGAGAGCATTTTTCCGGCTATAATCAGCATCCTGTTGGTCTTTTTAATATCCAGGATGTACAGGCCGTCATTTCTGATCTTGAATATGTACTCCTGCATGTCTCTTGATTTTACCTGTGTGCCGATATGCACACCGGATTTCTGGTATTCTTCCTCTGAAAGCAAAAGTTCCTCTTCTGTCATGATATCCCTTTGATGGTTCCAATCCCTATGGCTAAACCATATATTTAAATTGCCTAACTCCCGTTCCTTATTCCCATTCGATAGTTGCGGGAGGCTTGTTGGTAATGTCGTAGACAACCCTATTGATTTCCCTGATCTCGTTTGTTATCTCCGTTGAGAGATTTTCCAGAAACTCCCAGGAAGGCTTCGTAAACGTTCCGCTCATCCCGTCCGTGGTATCTATCATCCTCACGGCCACAGTGAGTCCGTACGACCTCTTGTCGCCATGAATTCCAGTGGATTTGACCGGAAGAAGAACTGCAAAGAACTGCCAGGGACCGTTCTCCATGTCCGGGTATTCTGAACGTACATTCCTTTCCACAATATCGGTGACTTTTCTCAACAGATCGGTTTTCTCCCTCGTTATTTCCCCTATAATCCTTACGGCAAGTCCCGGTCCGGGGAAAGGCTGTATGTCGTTTGGAAGCCCCAGGAATTCTGATATGACCCTGATTTCATCTTTGTAAAGGTCCCTCAGGGGCTCCAGAATCTTGAGTTTCATTTTCTCCGGAAGTCCGCCTACATTGTGGTGACTCTTGATAACCTCCCTTACTGAACCTCCGCTCTCAATCCAGTCAGGAGCAATAGTCCCCTGCAGAAGGGTGTCCGCACCGTAATCCTCTGCAACCTCTTCAAATACTTCAATAAATGTCCTGCCGATTGTTTTTCTTTTCTGTTCAGGGTCGGTAATTCCCGCCAGGGCATTGAGGAATCTTTCAGACGCATCTATAATGCGGTAGTTTATGGAATATTTCCTGAAAATGGCCTCAACTCTCCGCGGTTCATCCTTCCTCAGGAGCCCGGTGTCGACGAATACCGTAAGTACTCTGTCTCCAGCAGACATGCCTGACAGGACTGCAAGAAGCGTGCTGTCCTGACCGCCGGAACAGGCAAGGATCCCCCTGCCCCTGATGCCGTTCTTTATCTCTTCCCTGGCTTCCCTGACAAAGTTTTCCGCGTTAACCATTGATGACTATGGTGAATTGTGTCGGGATTATTAGATTAATCGCAATTATCTGCTAATGCTTTCCGAAAAACTGTTTAAAGAAGCATCAGGACTGTTCCCGGGCGGAGTCAATTCACCGGTCAGATACTACGAACCTTTCCCGAGATTTATTAAAGAGGGAAAGGGGTCCGGAGTCATTGATGCGGATAACGGCCGGTACATAGATTACTGTCTTGGCTTCGGGCCAATGATCCTGGGCCATGGAGACCATGCTGTTGTCAAAGCCGTACAGGAACAGGCAGAAAAAGGATTTTCTTTTGGAGCTCCCGGAGAGCCGGAAGTGAGGCTTGCGGAGATGATCCGTGAAGCCGTGCCATCGGTTGAAATGATGAGGTTTACCAATTCCGGAACTGAGGCAACCATGCATGCCATCCGGCTGGCCAGGCATTTCACCGGAAGGAACCTGATTGTAAAAATTGAGGGAGGTTTTCACGGGTCTCACGACTATGCCCTCGATTCCATCCCCTCCAACCGTGTCGGGAACACCGATCAGAATATCACCATCGAAGTGCCTTTCAACGACGTGGAAGCCATCAGCGACACTTTTCAAAGATATGGCAATAAAATAGCAGCACTTATCCTTGAGCCGGTCCTGGGAAACATTGGTGTCGTCAGGCCCGATCCGGAATTTCTGAGGGTTTCCAGGAAACTTACTACAGAATCCGGATCTCTGCTGATATTCGACGAGGTTATCACCGCCTTCAGATTCGGATACAAAGGATATCAGGACCTGGCCGGGATCAAACCGGACCTGACCACAATGGGCAAGATCATAGGAGGAGGGTTGCCTGTAGGCCTGTTCGGTGGCAGAGAGGAAATCATGAAAAATGTTGCTCCCCGCGGAAAGCTTTACCAGCAGGGAACATTCTCGGGAAACCCGATTTCAATGATCTCCGGCATCGCCACCCTCACACAATTGAAAATGCTGGATTATGGGAAGCCAACGAATTATACAGAACGCCTGAGCAAGGAAATAGCCGGGATCATGACCGATGAGGGAGTTAATGCAACAGTGAACCAGGCAGGAACAATGTTCACGATATTCTTCAGCTCCGGGCCGGTAATCAACTATGCCACTGCGATTAAGTCCGATGCGGGCCTTTTCTTCAGATTCTTCCAGGAAATGCTGAAAAATGGAATATTCATGCCTAAATCCCAGTTTGAGGCCTGTTTTGTCAGTTTCGCCCATGGGAAAGAGGACTATGCCGATACTCTGGAAGCTGTCAGAAAATCGGTGAGCGTGGTCGCAGCAGCGGAATGATCATCCTTCAGCAAAAATCTTCCTGAGTTTTGAAAGAAGTTCTGTATCTCCGTTCGCGGCAGCCTCTTTCATTGCTGCAGTGTACTGGAACAGCAGCTTGCTGATCATCGAATCAGCCATATGCTGTCCTGCGGTAACAGGTTCCTTCCCGTTGCCTATCTCTTTCACGAATCTCCCTGTTTCATTGAGTACTATTGATTCGACGAACTGATACGATTCTGCAATGAATTCTTCTGCATGGAATTTTCTCAGCCTCACATCGAAGTTTTCCAGCTCCGTCCTGAGTATCTTTTCAACCTTCGGTACCTCCTCATGTTTCAGTTGCAGGCCCTTGCTGGAGGCTTCCTGAATCTCCTTCATGCCGATGATCTCTATTCCTCTCATTCCGGTGATTTCAGGATCAACGTTTCCGGGATTCGATATGTCGACGATAAGGAGATGCCCGGTAAAATCTGGAATCGTTGCCCGGGTGATTATGTGGTTTCCGGATGATGTTGCTACAAAGGCTATTCTTACATGGTTCAGGGTCCGTTGAAGTGCGTTCATTCCGTAGTATTTGCACCCGTACTGTCCGGCAAGATACTCTCCCCTCTCTGAATTCCTGCCTATGACCGTTATATCGGAAGGCTTCATTTTAGTAATGTACCTGAGGAAGGGCCTGCAA
>JAMDBW010000046.1:0-12294 GCA_023487765.1 Thermoplasmatota archaeon
TGGCCCTTTTCTGCACGTCATGCTCAAATGTACGTACTGTCAGGATAAGGGACATCCGGGCGATAAAGTGTCCCGGCTGCGGCAGCTCGCTTGTGGCCTCACTGTCGCCATTTGAAAGAAACCTCCTGGACAGGGCGAGGGAAGACGACCCCGAAGGAAACAGGATACGCAGGAGACTTTCCAAGAACGCACATCTTGTGCGCGAGAGAGGAATGCAGGCCATAATGGTTCTCGCGGCAAGAGGAATTGGCCCGGAAACAGCGTCCAGGCTTCTTGAGGTCACATATAACAATGATGAGGACTTCATAAGGGCTATTCTGACAGGTGAGATGGACTATGCAAAAAACAGGAGATTCTGGGACTGAATATCAAAATGAATTTTAAGCCGTACTTCCATGTACTGGTACCATATGTCTGAAAGCAAGGTTTTGAAGGTTCTGGAGAAATACCGGGTAAAAAACGCTTCAGTGCCGATTATCGTCGAAGGGAAGAATGACTTACAGTGCCTCAGGGAGATCGGTTTCCCGGGAGAAATCATAATCATAAATTCGGGCAACGGCCTTGTATCTTTCTCGGAGAAACTTTCACAGATCCACAGGGAGGTAATTCTGCTGACGGACTTTGACAGGAAAGGTGTGGAGCTTAAGAACAGCCTGAGAGCATACATGCACGGATCAGGATGCACTGTTGACACCTACCTCTGGGAAATAATCAGGAGGTATGTTCCTGTACGGACTGTGGAAGAACTCCCCTTCGCAGTCAGAAGAATTGAAGACATAAATAAATAAACGTGATTACGCGGGGATGGCTTCCAATATCAGGATCACTTTCATCGGCACCGGCGGGTCGTGGCCGACGCCGGGAAGAGGTCTTCCCTCTGTCGCAGTTCAGATTGATGATGTTACAAATCTTTTTGATTGTGGAGAAGGCACACAGAAGCAGCTCATGAAGAGCAAGGTCTCTTTCATGAGCATTGACAATATTTTCATCACGCACTTTCACGGAGATCATTTTCTGGGAATTCTGGGGATGATACAGAGCATGTCCTTCAACGGACGTGAAAAACAGCTGAAAATATTCTGCCCGAAAGGAGGAATCAGAATCCTGTCAAATGCCCTGAATGCGGGATATTTCAGGCTTAAATTTGAGATACTGGTCACGGAGCTGGACTGGTCCGAAACCTATGATTTCGGCAAATTTACGGTTTCTACCCATAAAAATGATCACGCGGTACCCGCAATGTCCTACAGGATCCAGGAACATGATCTCATAAGGATTGATAAAGAAAAGGCTGACGAACTTGGTATACCTCCCAGAAGGCTGGAGGAACTGAGAAAGAAGGGATCGATAAGCCACGAGGGCAGAACCTACACCATTGATCAGGTGTCGGGCGGGATAAGGCACGGGAGATCCATAGTCTATACCGGCGACACGAGGCCCATGGAATCCATGAAAGAATTCGCGAGGAACGCTGATGTGCTTATTCACGAAACCACAACAGATTCTTCTCTTGAGCCGAAAGTCAATGAATTCGGGCATTCGTCTTCCAGGCAGGCAGCTGAGATTGCCAGAGATGCCGGAGTGAAAAAATTCTACCTTTTCCATTACAGCCCGAGATACGATAACGTGGATTCACTGATTAAGGAAGCCCTCGGGATATGCAGCGTTTCTGTTGCCAGCAGGGAATTCATGGAGTATGAAGTCCCGGCAATTCAGGATACCCGCAGGTAACCGGCTAAATTTCGCTTTCCGTCCTCGCGGGACCTTCAGCTTCCAGCGCAATGCGTTTGATTGCGTTCTCAGTCCCCTCTCTGAAATGCCTTGAGATAAAGCCCTTCATGAAAAGGAGTTTGAAAGATAGTCTTATGTCCCATTTCACAGTGATTTCCGATCCGTCGCGGGCTGGAGAAATCTCGACCTTCTTGAAACCTGTAAACGGGCCGTTGCGATAATTCTCTGTGCATGTCAGTGATTCCCTGTCACAGGCATACGTCATCTTTCCTGTCCCGGGAAACGCAAATTTTACAGTGAGTGTCTGTCCTTGACCACCGGATATCTCCCTCATGCCATGCCAGAATTCCGGCAACCTGTTCCATTCAGATATTGTGTCGATAATTTTTTCCGGTTTTGCTTTTGAAATGACACTCATGCTGAATTTTACCTCGCCAACCATGTATCTTCACCCCGGCCTATCGTGACCCGCCTTTAACTGTTATTCCCCTGGAACCCTGATAATTCCCCGAACGTTCTTTGTATGATTTTTCGGAGGTGTTCTCAAGTTTGTGGAAAATTATCTGCGCTATCCTTTCCCCTGACCTCAGTTTCAGCTGATCCTTCCCCGCATGGAAAAAAGACAGTGTCAGATTGCCCTTGAACCCGGAATCTACGGCTCCGAATGACCCAACTACACCCCTTCTTGCGTATGATGACCGAATCCATATCTGTCCCACAATATCGTCCGGAAGGCTGATGTATTCGAGTGTCGAAACAAGAAAGCGATCACCGCCGTTCACTGAGAGTTCAGACTGCATGTTTTCCCCGTCCAGAGTGATCTGTGATATCCGGAGATCATATCCGTTCGGTGTCAGCGAATCCTTGCTGAATTCCTCCGATATCAGGTCATTTCTTTCTGCCATCTTCAGGATATCCGCGTCACAGAGAACGGTCATTGAATCAGTCCTTCTGTGAATTTATCCGGTTTTATTAAAGGTACGCTGACTGTTGAGAACGGCATAGAATATAGCTGCCAGGAGGAAAGATACATAGTAGCTTATGTCAACGCCGTTGAACAGTGCAGCTATCGGACCCACAAAATAAGCCGGCGGACTCATGAACGGAACTGAAGCCAGTATCGCAAGACAATATGAGGAAATGCCTGAGAACTTTCTGACAGCGACTGTTCCGTCTCCCGCACGCCTCTGAATATAGAAATAGTGAATTATGAGTATGCCCAGCCACGGAGTTATCCAGTAATCGAGAATGAGCAGGAATATTTCATAAAAGCTGTAAAAGTTATAATAACCGATTATCCCCAGAACCACTGAAGCAATTGTGCCAATGAAGACTGGCAGTTTCATGCCAGTTCTTGCGAGCACCGTGTTGAGAGAAAGCCCGTTGGAGTAGAGGTTGATTGCATTCGCAGCTATACCGCCCATAAACAGCGCTATCATGCCAATTGCAAAATATCCGCCCATGAATCCGGCCAGTGCGGTTGCCGGATTCGCGATGCTGTCGGCTGTTGCAATCGCGACACCCATGCCGAGGAGTTCTATCCAGAACGACGCTACCACCCCTCCGAGAAAGGTAAAATAGAAAGATCTTGATTTCTCTTTGCGGCCCCTGACGAATCTTGAATAATCCGCTGCATAGGGTCCCCATGCCATGAGATATGAGAATGACGAAGCAAGTGTAATGCCGAATCCTGACAGGACCGGAATAACCGGGACGGGGCTGTATGATATTGAACCGGAACGGAACAGAAATTCCATGCTTATGGCAAGGAACAGTATTCCCAGTGAAACGGACATAGCGAGCTCGAATTTTCTTATGGCTTCATGTCCGTAGAATGCCAGCACCAGCACAACAATTGCAACAACGGCGATGGGCAGAATGAAATTGACACCACCCATGATTATATCCAGCGCGAATGCGGCAAGAACAAGGTTCACAGTCAGCCATCCCAGTGTGTTACCCCACTGAAGCAATGACATGACGCTCGCACCGGCTCTTCCGAACGGCCCGAAGCTCAGGGCCATTTGGGGTTTCCTGGTGAGGACCCCGGTCACGCTCATTGCAGCAAGTAACAGTCCTCCCGTAATATTTCCAATTGTGAGTGCGATTATGGATGGGTAAACCGGCTGTCCCAGCGACACCGGTATGAAACCAATGGCAAAATCCCCTATAGTAAGGTTGGCAGCAAACCATATGTAGAAAAGCGAGACCGATTTCTGCTCTTTTACATTTGTTGTGGGAACCGTAAATAAGTGGTCAGAATCAGATATTGTTCCGAACTTATGTTCGTTGGACATTGCGCAGAAATGACGTGGATATACTTAAATTTGATTTGTTGTGAATTTGATCCGATGATAAGTATCGTCAATCAGATAATTTAAATTATATCCCAATGAATTAAGGAATGTGAATCTCCAGCAAATGGTGGAAGCCGTGCTCTATGCCACCGAAAACCCTCTTTCTGCAGGCGATATTGCGTCGGTTCTGGGAGAAGGAAAAGAGGAAGTTGCCAGAGCAATAAAGGGTCTGACAAAAGATTACAGAGATCGCGCAACGTCACTCACCATAGTAAGAGTTGGAATAAGATACAAGATGCAGTTGAAGAATGAATTTTCCGAGATAGTTACACCGGTTTCGAAAAGAGAAATAAGTAATCCTGAACTGAGAATACTTGGTTTTGTAGCTGCAAATGCAGGGTGCAAGAGAGGAGACATCGTGCAGAGATTTGGAGAAAGTTCCAGGAAGGCGCTGGACGACCTGATAAATAGAAAATTCCTGAGTCCTGAAAAGTACAGAAACACTGAAATTTACGGTGTTACTAAAGAATTCTACCGCTACTTCAACATAGGAAAAAAAGAGCTTGAGACGAAAGTGTCCCGGCTTTCGGGGGCACAGAATGACGAATAAAATCCTGCTTGTGGGTGGTGGCGGCAGAGAAGATGCCGTTGCAAGAAAGATTGTCGAATCGGGATCTATACTGTATTCCGCCCTGAAGAACGAGAATCCTTCCATCATGAAATTGAGCAGGGAACACCTGATCTGTGATGAACTGGATTATAGGAGAATCGCCGGGTTCGCTGCCGAGAAAGGTATAGATCTGGCGTTCATAGGGCCTGATCCGGTCCTGGAAACACCGCTCGTGGATATTCTGGACTCCAAGGGTATCAGGGTTGCATCACCATCAAGGGATGCGGCGAGGATTGAAACTTCCAAGGCATACATGAGGAGAATTGTTGCAGAACACCGGATTGACGGAAATATTTTCTCCGAACTGTTCCATAAACAGGATGAAGTTGAGAAATTCCTCAGCACAGAAAAAAGGGAGTTTGCCATTAAACCCGTGGGACTGACCGGAGGCAAGGGGGTGAAGGTTATGGGCGAACACCTTAAGAACAGGGCGGAAGCCATGGCTTATGCAGCCGAGGTCCTGAGCAGAGACGGGCAGGTATTGCTCGAGGAAAGAATTAAGGGCGAGGAGTTTTCACTTCAGGTTTTCACCGATGGAAAATCGATTTTGCCTGCGCCGCTGGCACAGGACTACAAGAGGGCGTATGAGAATGACCTGGGACCCAATACCGGCGGCATGGGGTCCATTACAGACAGCGACGGGTTACTGCCGTTCATCTCGCGATCGACATACGAAAAGGCCCTCAACTCCATAAAGCAGACAGTCTCCGCGATGGCATCCGAGAATACACCGTTCCGGGGAATCATGTACGGGCAGTTCATGGATACAGAAAACGGGCCGAAGATAATAGAGATCAATGCCAGGTTCGCTGATCCGGAAAGCCTCAACATCCTCAGCCTGTTCAGAGGCAATTTCACGGATGTCCTTTTCTCGATAGCGGACGGCAGTCTCAAGACCGGTGCGGATTTCATGAAGAAAGCCACCACCCTGAAATACCTGGTGCCGGTTGGATATGGAACTATGTCAAAACCTGGAACCCTGAGGATCGACGGAAACTTTGAGACGGATCACCTCAAGCTCTATTATGCGGCAGTTTCGGGCACAATGACCGAGGTCCGTATGTCCGGATCCAGAGCTCTTGCACTTGTTGGTATTGCCGACACCATACCGGATGCTTCGGATATTGTTGAAAACAGCTTGAAATACATCAGGGGAGATTATTCGATCCGCCATGACATAGGTACCCCGGCAATGATCAGAAAAAAGATGGAAAGATTCAAGAAGGCCTGATTCTACCGAGTATCCTGGGGTTTCGGCCGGGAGTGGCAACGACGAAGCCATTACCGGTCTTCATTACGGGCTTTTCCATGATTATTTCTCCTCCGTTGAAGAAACCTCTCTGGTACCTCATGAGATCAGAGGCAAAAATTTCGAAGCTGTTCTCCGGTTTTTGCTTCACTGCCGGATGAATCTCCAGGTTACCTTTGAATTTCTCAAGATACTGGAATCCGGAATCGGAAAGAAACATTCCTCTTTCAAGCTCGTCTGCCTCAATGTTTTTCAGGGCGAGACCAACTCTTGTACCGCTTTCCGCGGAATCCTGATCTTCATCCTGAACCTGTATTGAACGTATCTGCGCTTCTTTCCCGATATAGGAACACTTGAGTTTCTGGTGCTTCTCTATCATACCCCCAAGCACGAATCCGAGCGCTACTGTGCCCACACTTTTCACTTTGAAAAAATGATCCACAACTACAGTAGGAGACTGAAATTTAGGCGTGTGTTTCTCCCTTGAGAGAACATCGATGAATTCGATGGCATTGCCGGAGAAAAACCCGAAGTCCCTGAGAGAGGTTTTTGAGGCAATTTTCTTTATCGTGTCGATCCTGCTTTCGTCATTCAGCAGGAAATACCCTTTCCTGATTCCCATCAGATCAAGCGCGATTATAACCTCTCCGAGGTCTTTCGTGATGTTGTCTCCATTGATCAGTGCGACATCAGCGGGGTAGATGCAGTCTGTTAGAGAGGATATCTTCTCGGGGAACCGTGACGGCGCAAGGAACGTGAACAGGTTGTCTCCGTCCTTCCTGTGGAACAGTGTAATGTCGCTTTCCGTTCCCTTTTTGGAAACTTTCTTCAGAAAATCGTTCACATCATAGGCAAAAACATTCAGGTTTTTCATCTGATTCCTCCCGATGAGACCCCACCCGTGATTGCGGGGATGAATCGGAAAAATATCCGTAGAAACGACGGGTAGAGACTTTCGTCGTCCGTCCGGACTGCGTTGATCGGCAGGTCCGCGTCGGGGTTGTTGGAAGTGGTTCTTGAACCATGCACACTGAGACTCCGGTCTCTGTTTAATGCATGATCACAGTTGCCAAGGACTTGTGGAGCATCCATGGGTGTGTATGTATCTCTCCGATCTAACTTCTGCATAATTCTGTGCCCCCTAATCAACCAATTACTCTCCAACCTCACGGTTCGAGTCCCTTCCGTCAGGGGGGTGATTGACTCACGTCACCGGGTCTCTTTCATGACCTGATTCCTGAGAAGCGTTATAAAGTCTGTGGAATCATTCAGCAGGGCTGAACGGGTATATTCCATGCCCATTTCCTTAATCCTCTTTCCAAACTCATAATCAAGGTCGTACATTATCTCAAGATGCTCGTATATGAAACCTACCGGCACAGTCAGGATCTTTTTATAGCCCTTTTCCCTGATTTCCGGCAATATTTCATAGATGGATGGGCCAAGCCAGGCACTTCCATATTTTCCTCTGCTCTGATATCCGACAAAATACTCCTTAAGCCGTATGGCGCGGGATATGAGCCGTGCAGTCTCCCTGAATGACGCATCGTAATCATCCTCCTTTCCCCTGAATGCGGGAAGACTGTGAGCATCGAAGATCACCGCGGTCTCTTCGTTTATCCGGCACTTCCCGAGCAGTTTTGCCCAGATTTCCGCGAGACCTGAGCATTCGAAGCCGTTGACGAATTTGATTTCAGAATGTATGTCATTCTTTTCAATAGTTTCCATGAGGGGATCGAGATAAGAGTTCTTCACATTGTTGGATTTGAACGGAAATAAAGGCACTGCCACTATGGTTTCCGGATTATCCGCCCTGATCTCCTCAACGGCACTCTCGAGAGAGGGTTTCCAGTGTTTATTCCCCAGCACGACATGGAAAGATCCATATGATGCAAGCGAGTCCGACAGACCGGAAAGGATGTTGTGTATTATCGCATTAGAAGGAGAAATGCCGTTCACCATCTGGTATTTCTCGGTATTTTCTCTCAGGGCGTAATCAGGAACCGGTTTGCCTTCATAAATGCCCTCCAGATATTCATACACGTCTCCCATCTTAGACGGACTCCCGTACGCCATGAGGATCACTGAGATCATACTGATCTCTCCTCGCCATGTACCAGTTTTACAATGTCTTTCAGCGTCTGCGGATTCGTGTCCGGGAGTACTCCGTGCCCGAGGTTGAAGATATAAGGCGGAAACTGCCTCATTTCTGAAATTATTGCACGTGTCTCAGTCAGGGCTTCGGACGGTGAACCTGAAACCAGTGAAGGATCAAGATTCCCCTGTAGCCCGATATCATGATCAAGATGTTTAGAAACGTCGTGCAGTCGCATTCTCCAGTCAAGACTCAGGAAGTCGAAGCCTGTTTCGCGAAGTTCGGGTATCATTCCTCCGGTCTGGGTACTGAAGTAAATCGTCCTGGAAGAAGATGAAAGTTCCGAGGCAATTTCCTGAAGGTAATCGCGCGAATATTTCCTGAACTGATATGGAGACAGATACCCTGACCAGCTGTCAAATATCTGTATTGCCGTTGCTCCTCTCTTTATTTGCTGGCGGCTGTTTTCTATGACCATCTCTTTTACCATTTCCAGTATTGAGAGGAAGCCGGGATGTTCCTTAAGCAGGAGCGACTTTGTGAAGGCAAGGTCCCTGTCAGGCCTCCCCTGCGCAAGATACGATGCAATAGTGACTGGCCCGCCGGAGAAGCCTATTATGGGCACCCCTGTATTGTTTTCCCTGAACTTTGAAATAGCCTCCAAAGTCGCATATCTGTAATTATATGGATCGTAACGGATTATTCCAGATAGTTCCGGATTTGACTTCAAAGAGTTTTCAACAACAGGACCTGTTCCTTCTCTGAAGTCAAGCCTGAAACCCATTGCCTCAACGGGCAACATGATGTCGGAAAAGATTATCGCTGCATCTACTCCTATTTCCTTAACTGGTTCCTCGGTAACCTGCAGGGTAAGGCTGGCGTCCCTGCATATATCCTTTATCGAGTGGTGCTTCCTTACATTCCTGTAACCCTGGAGGTAGCGGCCGGCCTGCCTCATGAACCACACCGGTATGGTTTCATGATCAGTACCTCGCAGCGCCGCCTCAAAATTGTTCATTTCAGGAGGGTAATTTAAGAATTAATAATGAAGTTTTCACATTTTCAGGGTTTCGTTCTCCGGATTGTTCTCGGGAATGGTATGGCCTCGCGTATGTTATCAAGGTGCATTATCCACATAGCCAGCCTGTCAAGACCGAGTCCGAAGCCCGAATGCGGTATGCTACCGTACTTCCTGAGATCCAGATACCAGTAGTAATCCTCAGTGTTGAGGTTGTAATCGACCATCCTCTTCTTAAGAAGATCGAGGTCCCAGATTCTTTCCCCTCCTCCTATTATCTCCCCGTAACCCTCCGGGGCGAGAAGATCGTGGCAGAGGATTTCGTCCGGGTTATCCGGATCAGGCCTATGATAGAATGTCTTGAGGCTGGAAGGGTAATGGGTAACAAAGACCGGTTTGTCAAAGTGAACAGTGATCTCGCGTTCTTCGTCAGCGCCAAGGTCATCTCCATACTTGAGGTTCAGGCCCCATTCCTGTGCCATTTCCATAAGCCTGCCATATCTGATCCTCGGAAAAGGCGCTTTGATGTTTTTCAGGAACTCCACGTCTCTTCCAAGGAGTCTCAGTT
Source organism: Thermoplasmatota archaeon (assembly GCA_023487765.1). Taxonomy (GTDB): domain Archaea; phylum Thermoplasmatota; class Thermoplasmata; order Thermoplasmatales; family Thermoplasmataceae; genus JAJZOM01. Next base: position 9,629 of record JAMDBW010000046.1, read on the forward strand.
CCTCTTCATTTTCCCTGACAACACTTGAAACAACGTATTCAATCATCCTCTCCTCTATTTCCATCATGCCTTCGTTGTCAACCCATGCCACCTCGGCTTCTGCATGCCAGTATTCAGTCAAATGTCTCCTTGTTCTTGATTTTTCAGCCCTGAAGCTCGGCGCAATTGTAAAGACCTTCTCAAGGCTGAATATGAATGTTTCCAGGTAAAACTGTGAACTCTGGGAAAGACTTACCTCATCGCCGAAAAATGGCACCTTGAACAGGGTTGAACCTCCTTCCGTTGCTGTAGATACCATTATGGGCGGCTGAACCTGATAGAAGCCGTTCTCATAATAAAAATCGGTGAAGGCCTTGAAAATAGTGGATCTGATTTTCAGGACTGCAGAAAATTCACGGCTCCTGAGCCAGAGATGACGGTTGTCCAGAAGAAATTCCTCGCCGAGGTCCCTTGATATCGGGAAGTTGTCATTTCTCTGATATATCTTGTAAGAACTGAGTTCCACTTCGTATCCGGTGACTGCCCTCTTATCCTCACGGATAACTCCTGTTGCTTCCATGCTGCTTTCAATCACCAGAGACGACAGTTCTTTGTGTTCATCCTCCTTTAAAGATCGCGCGGAGGACAGCAACTGAACCATACCGCTGGAATCTCTGAGGATTATGAAGGTGAGTTTGCCGCTTGTCCTTATACGGTAAACCCAACCTCTCAAATGAACTGTTTTCCCAACACTTTCTAAATTCAGGACATCTTTGATATTTTGCATTCTCCCGATCTATCGCAGTCTTTTTAAATAGTTTTTCACGATCTTTCTGACCGTTGTCTTCAACCAATTTAAAGATTATGTGATTTTAACCTCAAATCTGACCGGGTACTGGAAATCTTCAGGAACCTGATTTAGCAATCCTGAAGCCATTCCAGAGAAAAGAAGAACGCTTCTGGCTTTTTCATACACTATTTTTGCAATCCGTTCTTTTCCCATCTGGAAATGCGTCATTGATGCTGCAAGCAGAATTGCACCCCTATAGAACTCTCTTTTCCGGCCGCGGTATGATTTCCACAGGTCCTCAATGACTGTGTGAGCTTCCCAGAATCTTTCCTGAGAAATCAACAGGTTGGCTTTGCGTGTTATCTCATCTTCCCTGGCCTTTATTTCGATTGCCCGGATTTTATCGGGATCAGTATTTTCATCCCTCAATTCCTGCGTTCGCGTGAGCAGGAAAAATTTTTCCAGTTGTTCCAGTACCACTCCGGTTCTGCAGTGAAAATCCAGTTCAGTGCCGTAACTAAATTTTCTTATTATGATGTCCGTGCATCCCGACGAGTTTAGGTAAGCTTCCACCGGATTGGGATCAGTTTCGGTAAAGATCAGGTATCTTTGCATTTTTCAGATTTAAAGGGACTTCAGGCACATAAAGTTTGAGTGCACCTGCAGGACATTGTATCAGGCAGGGACTTATGCAAAACTTCACTGTTCCCCTTGATAATGTTTAAGAGCGCGTGCATACTTGAAGAAAGTAATCGCGGAGTTGACTACAATGGACAGACCTGTTATAATGATGGGGGGTAAAGTTGCCCTGGGAATACTTTTGGATGAGGACATCCCGGCATTATTGAATATCTATAATGACAGAAACGTGACAAGATACCTGAGATTCCCCGGTGGAGTGCAATATCTCGAGAACGAGAAGGAATTTCTCAACCGGGTTGCATTATCGAGAGATAAGGAACTTTTCTTCGCCATTGTTAATAATGGATACAAGGAATTTATGGGCGTTGCAAGCCTGAATGATATCGATTGGAGAAATGGTCACGCGTATGTGGCATATTCTATCGGGAAAAACTACTGGGGGAAAGGATACACAACTGAAGCGGTCAGGCTAATAGTAGAGTATTCTTTCTGCTTCCTGAACTTAAGAAAACTCCGATCCTCAGTTTTGAGACCTAATATCGCTTCCATAAGAGTTCTTGAAAAAAATGGCTTTTCGCTGTGCGGAACATTTGAGCGCCATTCCTACGCACCCGGGCACGGATATGTTGATGAACTGTTATTTGAATTTTTTAACGAGGATCACAAATTCTGAAATACCGTATCTAAACGGAGTGCTAAATATCCCTGTGCATCGCTGTTCCAAAATTTTTGTAATTTCCAAGGGAAGTTTAAAGAGAATGTTTTAAATTCACCAAGGCAGCACGTGATGTAATGTGCCCGTATGGATAGGTGGCAGAGTGGTCATGCGTGGGACTGCAGATCCCATCTATTAGGGTTCGAATCCCTACCTATCCTTAAACATTTGTCAGTGAATACTTTTTTCATCCTATGATTTCCTAAGGCCAGTATATATACTCAGGAATGGTTTTTTGTAATATAATAATGAGGGAATAAAACTCATTTCTAATTTTCCGTTTCGCTTGAAATCTCGTCCCCGTTAATAGGATGACGGGCCGTATATCTCTCTGCAAGTATTTTTGAAATATCCTTTCCCCCCCATGATTCTTCAGGCATATATGTCAGGCGAACCTTGGGATACCATTTCCCCTTTGTGATTTTCTCTTCTTCCGAAAGGGACATATCCGGCCTGTTAAAAATCCTGATCAGTTCATGAACGGCTTGATCAAAATCCATAAAGTGCGAGGGGGCAAGCTTCCGTTCGTGTTTCCAGTCC
>JAMDBW010000046.1:12304-21855 GCA_023487765.1 Thermoplasmatota archaeon
AATCAAAAAAGGACAGTTCCCGTATGAGTTTGTCCTCACCGCTCTCTTTTTTTCCGGCCATGTCATCGGCTGTTCTGTCCCGGAATTTCTCAGAGGAATTGAAGCAATACCATGGCTCCTCCTCTCTGGAATGCCATAGCTCTCCGGTCCGGGTCACCTTGACTATATCCCCATCTTCAAGCAACTGATTAAGTGCGTTGTGTATATTTTTGAACTTGTCCTTTTTTGATTTAATGAGATTCTTACAGAGATCGTAGAAATCATATTCATTCCATATTTTGAGTTCCTGATAATTGGCACTTTCCTTCATTGATTCATGAAGGAATATCCAAATCCTTGTTTTTATGGTCTTTCCATACGATACGGCAAAGGCGAACGATAAACTGTATTTTTCATAGTTGGTTTCCGGCTCCTTGCGTTCAGGTATGGCATTCATTTATGAATACACTATGAGAACACTAATAATAAAGGTATGCGTATTTTAGTCGATGCAACCTTGTAGAATTGTATTGAAACGTAGTATATACCTCAAGAGCTTTTCATGGTTAATGAAACCGATAAGAAGAAAAATTTGCGATATTAACGGTTCCCGGTACGCTCTAATTCCATTTTACATAGCGGAGCCGTACGGAATCGAAGGCGGGGCACGGATCGAATTTGACACTACTGATTCGGAAACCCTTGTCATAAAAATCAAGAAGGATGGCCGGCCATGACTGAAGTTTCCCTTGTTCCGCTGAAATCAAAAGCTCTCCGCTTCCCTGAGCCCGTGAGAAGCCTGATCCTCAGTGAGCCGGACACCCTGGATTCTCAGGACTTCATCTCTAAGCTCGGAACTTGGGAAAGATTGTTGAAGATAAACGCCGAAACCAAGGGGAGTTAAAGGAAATGATAAGAAAAGGGGAAGGTAGTACTTCTACAAAGTACAGTTGTTCAAGCCTTAAATCTTTAATCATTTCGCAACAGAAGCCCACACAACAGGGATTTGCGGTAGAATATGCAAAGATGGGGTTTTCTGTTTTTCCTTGTGATCTGAACAAAGTTCCGATTGTGGATCACTCACTGGGTTTTGTCCATGGGCACAGGGACGCAACAAGAGACCTTAGAGTAATCGGCAAATCGTGGCACAGATACCCGGATGCCGGGATCGGCCTTGCACTCCCTGAAGACCTGATAGTTTTCGATTGCGATATACAAAAGGACGCTAAGAACAGACCAGTCCTGAAAGACGGCAACCCTGACATAATCGGCTTGAGGTCATTCCAGAATCTTATACTTGACCTAAACTTGAAGGACGCTGATCTTCACACTTTATCTGTCAAGACACAGTCCGGGGGAAGGCATTTCTACTACAGGATGCCTGAGGGCATTTCTTCATTCAACCATGTAAAAGCCATGGAAGGGCTTGATCTGAAGGGATACGGCGGTTATGTTGTATTGCCTAACTCTCCGGGGAAATACGGGAAGTACGAATTTCTGAATCTGACAGAGATAAGACCTATTTCCGAAGCCTTGCTGAAGTGGATATTGCAGTTCAGGGGCACAACAGGCGGAAACGCCACTATCCCGGATCAACAGGAAGTCGAAGACGCAAGGATCAAAGAATTTGTAAGCGAAGTTCTCCCGGCGTGGAACAAGGCCATAAGAGGGCACAGAGGGAATGATTTCAGGTTAGCCGTTGCCGGGACACTGTATCATTACGGGTGGCCTGAAGCGAGAGCGGATCGGGCCATGAAGCTGATAATTGCAAAGTCGGAGATACCCGGACTTTCCGACAGGAACGCCGTTCATTACACGTATGTCAATGGCAACGCCGGAAGGCCAATTTACGGCTTCAGCACATTAAAAAAGCTAATCACAGAACTGGAAGGTGCATAATGGCAGTAGATATTTTGAACATGGAAAAAAGAACGAATCTGGATAAACTGAAGAAGACGGCGAAGGGAAAGAAGGACGACAGCGAGGATAAACCGAAAGTGATCCACAAGACAAGATTCACTATCGAGGATTTCCACTACGCCGAATTTAGCGACAATGGAGTTTTGAGATTCCTGAAGTACAGGAACGGGCAAACTGAAACCGTCAACAGCGTAGAAATTACTGATCCTGAAGACCCTGAGAAAAAATATACGGTAAGCCCGGCTCCTCAGATTGCACAGACAAAGAATGACCGGATTCTAAATAATTCAATTCAGGATGTTATAAAATTCCCCTCAAAACCAATGGAATACAACGGGGAATATGGTTTATACAAGGAGATCAAGGCTTTTATTCATGCTCATGTGGAACTGAAGATCGAGGATGAAATTTTACTTTCGCTTTACATAATGAAGGCAACCCTTTACGATGCCCTCAAAGATTCGTCTTTCCCGTTCATACACATAATCGCACCGTACGGCAAAGGAAAATCCCGATTGCTTACCGTCCTATGTGAAGCCACTCCTTACGGCTTCTACGCAATCGATATTAAATCTGCACCACTGAAAAGAGTGTCCGAGTTGTATCAAGTTATTCTGTTTGTAGATGAAAAGAGCGACATGGACAACGAAACATCCGCTATAATCAACGCAAAGTACAACAGAAATTCTGTAGTTCTTAACGCAAGCAAGGAGATACAACAGGGCTTCAGTTCCATAATCGGATATTCCATTTATGGCCCTATGGTACTGGCCGGACGATCTCCATTCAAGGATGATGCTATCGAATCGAAAAGCCTTCAGATCAACATGGATTTTTCACTTTCACGCCACGACATACCAAGAAAAATTAAGGGAGACGCACAGGATTCTTTTCTTGCGAGGGCCAGCGAGATCAGAGGAAAACTTCTTCAGTTCCGTATAAACTGGCATGATCGGATCAATGAAGTAAAGGCAAGTGGTTTCCTGTCAAGGTATGAGGACAAAACCGAGCCCCGGTTATATGAGGTAATCAGCTTTTTTGAGGACATGATCGAAATCATGCCAGAACTGAAACCGGAAATTCAAAATGTCCTGATAACTCAGATCATAAGGAATGTTGAGGTAGCCAAAGAGACCCCGAACGGCATGGTTGCCGACATCGTTCTTACGCTGATAGAATCAGAGGAAAATTCCAGAGAATATATGCTAAACGGAAAGTCGCATACTGGAATCTGTCTCAGTGCAATCTACGATGAGATAGGCAAGGATTACGCCAAACAAGCCGGAAAAATACTTTCCACACTGGGCCTGAAAACTGACCGTCCGAGACTGGAATTTACAAGAAAAGGCAAAAATGGAGACGAAGAACAGTACCGGAAAAAAGTGTCAATGATAAGGATTCCGGGCGAAAAGAAATTAAACGAACTAAGATCAAGATACGATCCCGAATTTGTGAAGTCGAATTTATCCGCTATTTCACTGGACGGTCAAGCAATCTTGGACGATGAGGACGATGAGGACGATGACATGGGGAATGCCCCCCCTGAAAATGATAGTAAAATCGATAAAAAATTGGCTAATACAGAGGATGAGCAAACAAAAAATGAAGCAAAAAACAGGGGGCATTCCAATAATGATAGTCCTCATCGTCCTGATAGTCCAGAGTTGAAAGGAGAGCCTACGCAATCCGATGTCCAGAATGAAAAACCAAAATTCTACAAGTACCGGGTACTGAAAAATTTTAAGATGTATGGCAGAGTTTACAACTCCGGGATCGATTTTGTGCTGACGGATTACCTTGAATCTGACCTGAAGAACGGTAATCTTGAACTGCTGGAGGGTGAACCATGAAAGCTTCGGATTTCGCCACGAGAATACAATGGGCCCGAAGCCTGAGGGAACCGGCATGCCTCCTCTGCACTGAGGCGTTTCAGTCACACGAACCGGCTATTGCTATCCATGACAGTATCAGGATATTTTATAGAGGATATTTGGTAGCAGAAGAATACCCTATACCTGTCCATGGCAGAGATTTCTATTTCCATGCTCCCTGCTACGACATCGTTATAGACCAGTCCAGGAAGGCCCATAAGTTGCTGGTACAGATTGTCATGGGGCATACTGACCGGGTAAAGGGATTCGTAGAGATTGAGCGAATGTATCCCTTCAGGATATTTGCACCCTCCAAACTCGTTATGGGTGGTGATCTATGACTTACTACAGGGCAACAGATCGCCAGATTCAGGCAATAAAGAACCTATGCTTTAACCGATCCAATCTGGAATACGTTTACAGTTCTCTTGAAAGACTTGGGAAGGACACACTGTATCAACTGAGCATAGGGGATGCCAAAGAGATCATATCTGCACTCTTAGGAGATGATCGCTGATGTCCGTGAAGCGTCCTGACATAGAACCGCTGATAGGCAGTGTTGTGGAAGTCAAGTACCGGACCGAAAAGAAGGCGGACAAGGCAAGGATCGGAACGCTGAAGAGCATCGGTCTCAGGAACGTGCATCTTGAAACTATCAGGGGATCGGGAAGGGAATATATGATCCCTATCCGCTCAGTGAGGGCAATAAGCGAGGTATCGGCATGAATAGCAAGCTGAGGGCCGTGATAATCTGGTTATCGTTGATAGTGCCCGTAGTAGTCGATAGTTATGTTATCTGGATCAGGTGGTTTAAGTGAATACCGATCCGGAAACCATAGGCAACTATGCCTTAGACCCTATCAGGAAGGGCTTAAATCGAATTATAACAACGCTGAATATTATTCAATCCGGTACAGAATGCCTGAAACATGGCATTGACGCATTATTCCAGTCCATAATTTACAGGACGGCAAAGGAGAGGGCCTATCTCTCCAGTAAGGAAGTGAAGAAATGACAGAAAATAAAAGAAACGAAACCCCTCTGCAGAGGGATAACGAAAAAAAAGAAAAGCCACAAAGAGACCCGTCAATGAATCGCTATACTGTGCTTGACTGTATGAGCAAGAAGGATACGGGGAAATCCATAACCATAACACTGATCAACGGGAGAACTGAAGCGGGCATCCTGAAGGAGATTGGCATGTTTGACATAAAGATCGAACTCCCGAATAAGAGGGACCTGATAATCTTCAAGCATGCCCTGATCACGGTATCCTTTAGCTGAGGTATTGAAATGGCAACCAGCAAAACGGGTACGTCTAAACATACCACTGATACCCCTTCAATCCTGACAGAACGGATAAACGGGCATAAAAACACGTTTATCCCCGTGGAAAAACTACAATTATCAGTCCAATCCATGAAGTACTGTTCCAGATATGAGGACTGTTCAGCTCAAAAATGCCCCTTAGACCCCCTGATCCGGTTTAAAGGCGTGTTTGAAGATGATCCGAAGTGTGAAATGGCAAAACCGACACGCCATAAGTACTGGGAATCTATGCCGGACGATCTCAAGTCTGAATTGGAATTTGAAGGTTATTTTGAAGCGGAATACAACAGAATGAAATCAGCTAAGGAAAGATGGTTAGCATTGCCTGAAGAAAAGAAGGCAGAGATAAAGGCGAGGATGTCGGGCCTCAGGAAGATGAAGTAAATGTTCCATGTCAGGCATACTGAGCCCCCTCTTGCGTGGCTTAACGATTCCGTGAGAATCAGAATATCACTTGGCGATTCTGAAACGTATTATGCCGGAATACTCAGAGGACTGAATGAAGACGGCGTGTTGATCGAAACTGACCGGATTCAGGTATATATTCCCCGTCCTTCAGTTGTGTCAATCGAAAGGGAAAGAGAGGGGATAGAATGATTATCATACCGGAAAGAAGGCATCCGAATTATCCCGAAGAACCAGTACCGATAGACGATCCTTACCTTCCTGAGGACCCCGGAGATGAGCCGGATGATAGAGGCATGCATGCCCCTGAAGCTCTATCTTTTACCAATGGAAGTTTTGTTAAATCCCTATTTAAAACCGACTTCCCTTATGATCCTCAATTCCTCGCCTGACTATATGAACAGTCTCAATGGTTATTTGACAATCTATATAATTTTGACAAATCTGAAAGTAAGTCGCTCTCAGAAACTCTTAAAATCCGTTATTTCTCAGGCTCTCCCTGACATTCTATATCTTATTTCTTTTACACTGACTAAAAACGAATTATAAACGATTAGTGGATAATACAGTGTTATCTAAGGGAAATAGTGATTTTGAGGCTTCATGTCTGTAATTTATAAATTCGATTGATAAATAGTCATTATTGACAAACAATTCCAACTAACTGATTATGCTTATAAGTAACCATCGGTTACGTATACATTGAGGTAATAAGAAATGGAAACATACGAGTGGACATCAAGAACCGGGAAACGTTACGTAACATCGATTCAGCGGGTAGAAGGAGTACGATTCTGGAAACAGCCCGAATATGCGACAATCTGCCTTGACACAAAGACCGCTTATTGCAGATCGATTGACTGGGCCGTTATCGCAAGGAAGTATGCAGAGGAACATGGAATAGGGAAGATCACCGTCAAGCTCGTTCCATTGCGTGATCCTGATATTCCCAAGAAGAAGCCGGGAAGGGTCAAGGGGTCTCCATCAGCTAAGGCATGGGGAAGGAAAATGAGAGCGATAAAACGAAAGAAGCAACTGGAACGCATTGTCAAAGATGCCGGGTCATGAATCGGTATCCGAAACAATGCCTTGTGTTTTTGGCTATTTCAGGCGATTTTCCCCGATAGGTCCCGAAACTTCACGCTTGTGCTAATTATTAAGCATCTTTTCAAAAGGTCAGGAATGGGATTAAGACGGGAGCTTGATAACGGCCTTGTCTCCCTTTGGGAATATCTGAACAAGCTCCCATTTGTTATCTAAGTACTCAGTAAGTTTGTTTACGGGTATGATCTTGTTCTTGTTGCCGTTGTTCAGTATCTCCGCTCTTTTGTCCTTGAACAGTTCGCCTAATCGTTTCTGGTATTCCGAAGTCTCAAGATTCCTGAGTTCCTCTTTCTGTTCTTCGGTAAGAGTTATTCCGAATGCACCAGTAAAAGCTTCTATTGCAGAATCCCTGAGCATTTTCTGGTAATCTTCCTCTTTTATCCCGTGTTCTTCGGTCTCAAGATACTTTGACGCTTTCGCATACGCTGATCTCATTTCTTCTACCATTTCAGGCGAAAGCCTTTTCTTTGTACTGTACACGGCCTCAATGTCTCCCTTGTGACCCATGATAAACTGTCTCCAGGGATGCGATATTGATCCTTTGGCTTCGGCAATATCCAGAGCCATTGCAAAATATGCCCTGAAGACGTAAGGTCTCCAAGTGAAGCCTGATCCTGTTATTGCTCTCTTGATTTCCCTTGAAATCAGGGTAGTCATTGCATAATCATTAGCCGTCTCCTTTCGGGACATATCCTTATCTGTAAGTATGACCGGGGAATCCGTGTCCAGTTTTTCGCCTGAGCTTATCCGTTGATCCAGATATTCCTTGAGGAAAATTGATCCTTCAGAACCGATGAATGTAAAATACCTGTGCCTTGCCTTACTCAGCTCAGGTCTTACAATAAGCTGAGCCGGAATAGTGGTAAATTCGATTCTATCTCCCCGGATATTCAGATCGGGAATATCTGAAATCCTTAATCCGTCATTGCCCTGATAATTCCCAAGCGATTCAGGCCTTAGCCCGCTGAAAGCCATTAATGAGACGGCTACTTTTCCCCTTGTTGTAGCTTTTCTAAGTATTGTAGCCAGTTCTTCCTTAGTTGGTACTCTTTCATTCTCAGTGGTCATGTTGCGATTCTCGTTCTTTATGTTGATCTGCAATTTCACAACGACATTATGAAATTTCAGATAGGAGATTAAAGGCTTCAGGGACATTGAGATATATGATCCGGCTTTATTTTCATCTTCCAGAGCCCTGACCCGATCTGAAATCATGGCCTTGAAAGAATCGAAATTGTCCCTGGCAAGATCAATTACAGAATCCGGGTCAAGGTTCAACGATTCCAGCCATAAACCGAGATTTCTAAGGTAAACATCGGCCGTTAGTTCAGATCGGGCCCTGAGATTGGAATACCATCTTTTCACTCGTTCGCTTTTTTCCAGCAATACCTTATGCCTTGTCTTAGGATTCATGAAATAGTAATACATAGTTCATTATAAGATATTCGATTACAATTGTATGAAGATACCTACCTATCCTTATACTGCTATAAAAAGCCAAACGAAGGTTTAATGTGCCCATTTACTGTATCTAGCAGGGTCCATGTTGGCTGCCTTCAAAAAATCTTGTCTGAGCCTGTTTGTCTTAAATCAATTTCATGAATTTTGTGATACTTATTTTCGAATAACTTGTAAATTCTTAGTGAATTTACAATGAACGGTTGAAAGTCGTTAAGGCAATTATTTGCAAGTTTTTTCATTTCTGACAACTCTATTTCACTCATTCCAAATTCTTTCGACCCTAATGTCAAATGTGGTTCATAAAGGTCAAGCTCGTAGTATCTTCTGCTATTTTCAGGATTGGGGGAGATCGCTTCCACAATCTTCCGGTGCAATACGTTAATTCTATCGGATTCTACACCGAGATATACAACGGATTTTCCAAAGGATTTTACACCTTTTAATGACAAGTTAAACATTGGGAAGTTACTGCAAATTGTTTTTATAGAATCTATCCAGTATTCATCTTCTTTCAGACCAGCCTGGGATTTAACGGTGATGTGGGGATCCACAAGACCTGGTAAGGTATTATTTAACCACCTTTTTTGGAATTGCGTTATTATTTCCCCATATTTCTTCGGGCGTGCGATAGCAATAAAATATTCCACGCTCAAGTGATATGTATCGGTGTTTAATATTTTCACCAAAATATCACGACGAATATTCAAAGATCCGCAACAATCTTTCCTAACGCATTATTCTTGAGTTACCTGTATAAAAATAATTTTCATATAATTATTAGAGAACTGTTTTAGAAGAAGGAACGGACATAACTTTTTTGTGTCTAAATTAAGAACTTCAAAATCCAAAAAAATCCTTTTGATTGGGGGCCAAATCATTTAATTCAACATGATATTCCCTTGCACAATACTTAAATCATTATTTTGAATTCATATTCAGTGAAATTTACAGTTATACTTGAACCACAGGAAGATGGAGGGTTTACAGTGAGTGTACCGGCACTCCCTGGTTGCATCTCTGAGGGGGGGAACAGAGAAGAAGCTCTCAAAAATATCAAGGAAGCAATAGAATTATATTTGGAAGTTTTAAAAGAAGACGGAAGACCTATACCCCAGGACGTTGGCGAGGAAGTTCTTCTGGATGCCTAAACTTCCCGTTGTATCTGGAGAAGTTGTAATCAAGGCACTCTCCAAAAGAGGTTTCATTTTCAGAAAAGGAAAGGGTGATCACGTGATAATCCAGAGCAAGAATGGATACAGAAACATAGTTGTACCCTTGCATAAGGAACTGAAGCCCGGAACCTTGAGAGCCATTATTAAACAATCTGGTCTAACTGTAGAAGAGTTTGTGAATCTATTATGATGAACTCAGCAGGAATATTATTTTGTATCCGCTTAATTATTTAATCGGATTCCTACCTATCCGCTAGACAATAGGATTTGCTTACATTTCTAAATGGGCTTGGCCGGATTTGAACTTTAT
>JAMDBW010000033.1 GCA_023487765.1 Thermoplasmatota archaeon
GTTTGCTTCATTAAGTACCTTTATGCTCTTTTGTCTGCGTAAAACGTTTTGTTCATTTCATCAGAGGTCCACAAACCCATAGGCAATTATTTTTTATCACTGGCACTTTTAGGTATAATTTTCTCATACAGTTTTATACCTGCATTTGAATTAGCGCCATATACTGTTTTCATCATCTCGGTAAATTTTTTCCAATTTACCCAGAAACCGGGTTCCCCGTCACCGGAAATCATCTGCGCATCCCCGACCGGCCTTTCCGGTGACATGGCGAATTCACCGGGGTTCAGCCGTTCACCCCAGAATTTTTTAAATGAAAGATCGTTTTGCCTCGAATCAATAGTACTCGAATCAGGCCCGGTCAATATTTCGTGTTCTATGCCGGAATTCCGGGAATGAGATTTCAATGCCTCGATTTCAGGCTTCTGAACCTTGTTCTCCAAGACAAATGTTTTAATGGTGTCTATTGTAAATCCAATGAACTTCAGGAAAACCAGCGGTCTGTTGTCCATTACGCTGCCAAGAACGTAAAGAACTGCAACGATATGCTTACACAGCAGGCTATTATCCGGACACGAACAGGAAGAGGAGAGATTTCGTTCTTCCGGCATGAGAGCCGCCAGTGCACCTGTCTTTGCCTGACCCACCTTTTCCATAAGTTCCTGTAACACGATTTCTACGGAATTGCTGGAAGTTTCCTGAATTATATCGCTGATAATTTTACGCATTACTGTGGGATTGTTGTATTTCAAATCTATTTTGACGGAATAAGGCTTGCTGCGAGAACCCTGAACGCTTGCAGTCACTGATCTTTCATTGACTGTGAGATCTGAAACGCGACCGCTGATAGCATAACTTCTACCATTCTGGAGTCTGGCTCCTGTGGCTTCAGAATTCGCAATTTTAAGGAAAGCTTTCGACCACGGTGATTTCATGTCGGACCTGCTGAATTTACTGTCTTTCATTATATTCTAACACCTTTCAACATTCATCCTTCGATCCTCTACCTCTTGAGGCTGATAATCTCCCTGAGTTCATCAGTTGAAAGTTCTGTCAGCCAGTCTTCTCCGGGCTTCAGAACTCCCCTGGCAAGTCTAGATTTTTCCTCCATGAGAGAATCGATGTTTTCCTCCAGTGTTCCAACCGTGATGAATTTATAAACCTGAACGTTTTTGGACTGACCAATACGGTAGACTCTGTCAGTTGCCTGGTTTTCAACAGCAGGGTTCCACCATCTGTCGAAGTGAAAGACATTGTTTGCACTCGTCAGGTTGAGGCCCAGACCCCCCGCTTTGAGAGATGCCACCATTATGGGGCTGCTCTTGTTTGCGGGATCACCGAATTTGTCGAGGATTTCATCCCGATTCTTCTTCGACAGCTGACCGTGGAAAAATAATATCTCTTTACCGGTCTCCTTACTGAGATATCTCACAATGCGCTCCCCCATTTTCACAAACTGGGTAAATACAAGGATTTTCTCGTCCTTTATTAGAAGCTCCGCTATCATGTCACTGATCCTGTCAAGCTTCTCAGACCTGCCTGCCAGTCTGCTGTTATCTCCAAGATAGAGGGAGGGATGATCGCATATCTGTTTCAGTCTTAGCAGCGTGCTGAGAATAAGTCCTTTTCTGGTGATGCCCTCTGTGTTTTCTATCTTGCTCATCATGTCCTGTATGTGTGCCTCATACAGGGATGCCTGCTCTTCTGTGAGTCCACAGAACACCTTCATCTCATTTTTTTCAGGAAGGTCTCTTATGATATTTTTGTCTGTTTTTTCACGACGCAGTATGAAAGGCATGACGATGTTCTGCAGACTGGTCATGGCAATTTTGTTGCCCTTTCTGATAGGATTTTCAAAATCTCTCCTGAACTCCGTGATGCCACCGAGATATCCATTGTTCAGAAAATCAAGAAGCGACCAGAGTTCAGCAAGACGATTTTCAACTGGAGTTCCCGTAAGGGCAATTCTACATCCTGTTCTAAGCTTTCTTATTGCCTGAGCCTGCTTTGTCCAGTGGTTCTTAAAATTCTGTGCCTCATCAATCACTACATTTCCCCACTCTGTCTTTGAAAGAAGCTCAACATCTCTGAAAGCAAGACTATTACTGGTAATTATCACGTCAAATCCGGTTATTGTATCCTGGAACCTATCGTGTGCATTATGCCGGTCAGGACCATGATGAATCATGACTTTCAGGGACGGAGCAAATCTTGAGAACTCCTTTTTCCAGTTTTCCATGATGGACATGGGACAGATTATCAGTGAAGGCTGATGCGGGCCTTTGTCTTTTTTCAGGCGGAGAAGCAGGGCTATGACCTGGATTGTCTTTCCCAGCCCCATGTCATCCGCCAGAATAGCCCCCAGGCCAACGCTTCTCATGAAGTAAAGCCATGAGAAGCCCCTCTGCTGGTATGGCCTGAGAATCCCGTTGAATTCCTCAGGCGTTTCCTGCAGATCGAAGGAACGGTGCCCCAGAAGGCTGTCTATAGTTTTCTTCAGATGTGAGCCATCGTATGAAAGATCAAGAGCCATTTCCCTGCTTAACTCTTTTCTGTTCACAGCCATTCTTACAACATCCATGAAGGGTACGCCGCCATTTTCGGTGTATTTTCGCAACAGCTTCAGGGCATTGTCTCTCCCCTTAACATCAATTTCAACCCATTTTCCCCCGAGTCTTACAAGCGGATGTTTCATTGAAACTATTTTCTGGAATTCTGCGTCACTGATTGTTATCTTTTTCCCGTTGTTCCCTCTGACTGCAGCTTTCCAGTCAAATTTCATCAGCTGCTCCCTGGAAAAGTGTCCTGTGCTGTCTGATGCTATGCTCATTTTAAATGTCGGTGACACCTTCCGCTCCTCCCACCACTTTGGAATCATTACCTGAAATCCGGCATCCACCAGATTACGTGCTTCAAGTTCAAGAAACTGATACACTTCATCTGTTGACAGGGCCGAATAGTATGCTGGCGTTTCAGTAACTAAGCCTTTTGACACTGATTTAGAAATGCCTCCTGCTTTCCTTAAATTGAATAACATGGATTTTATTAGTGCCTGCCTGTTTTCCCGGATTGCTTCCGGCAGTTGATCAGATTCGGAAAATACCATTCCAAGATCAATTAAAAGCGATGGATCATCATTGCTCTGAATAAGGTAAGACAGCTTCCATGGCAGTTTCTTGCCATTGTCATCATCAAGGATCTCACTGTCCGGCGTTTCAAGCCTGAAGAGCAGAGAAAAGGGGAGCGGGGGGCCGCGATAAATAACCTCCTCCATCCAGTTGTTGACCGAAGTTTCCATCTGTGCAAATTCACTAGTTCTGCCCTGTATAGAAATGAACGATTCAGCACTGTCAAAAAGGGAATTATACCATACTTCCGAGGGTGCAATTGCATAATTTATAGTCGAAGTTTTCCCGTATTTCGACATTTTAGTGATCACTCTCGGGAGGATATTCACAGAACTGTCGACGAACTCATCAATTATTATATCCGACGTGTAATGTGTGTTGTACCCGGTACCAGAACAAATGGATGGCATGCGCTCCGCCATACTTTTTGAAAACTCTATGTCCATATTAGACAGTACAGGAAACCAGTGCGATCTAAGTATCTGCTGATTGTTATATACACCTCGTTTTATTCCCGGCAGGTACCTTTGGCCTATTACAATACCAAGAGCATGAAGAAATATCGTTGACCAGTAAAGCAAATCCTCTCCGATGGTTGTTACTCTGTAATGAGTGCCAATTGAACGGGTTTTTTCAGGTATAAGCCGGTTAACTGCCAGAAGAAGCACTGCTGTCTGGTTGGACGACAGAACATGACCCTTAACCTTCCACTCTCTCGGATGAACATCGCCCTGCATGAGTTCGGACAGATAACCTTCGGGTTTGAAGGATAAGTCGGGATAGCCGGATTCAAATGTCGGTATCAGCACAGGCATCAGTGCAATGGGAGGGTGGTAGAAAAAATCTGAATTCAGAGAAATGAAGGACTGTTCCACAACACCCTTAAATGTGTTGAACAACTCGAAGGTGGTGGGCTGGAAAGGATGAGTTTTCCTCTTTTTGATCCCGATACGCGATGAGGTGATTTCGTATTCCTGAATTTCTGAACGCTCGGCCCATAGAAAGAAGAAACCTTCCCTGTCATTGTGCGATTTGCACCATGTGCCATGAAGGACACTCATACTTGCCACAACTATGGATCAGGTTTATTTTAGAATTCCGATGTCAACTATAGCCGACATCAAACATCAGGTTTTCATTCAAGTATTCCTCATTACTTACTATCCGCAAAAATAACTCTGCTTATCCATGAATTGTCATTTGGTTTCCGAGCGAGCTATTTTTCTATCTCCAGGAACACTGTTAGATCCTACTTCGTTGGGCCCATTATTCCTTGATCCTCCCATTAAGGTTAGAGTTTTACTGGTTCCACCAACCCCCTGATGATACCAAAAACATAGATTATTGCATGCACTACATGCTGCGCAAAATAGTATTATATTGCACATTATAATGCGCAATATTATAATACTTCTATCCAATACGCTATTATGATGACAAAATCACTCATGAGTACGATTATCTATGA
>JAMDBW010000065.1 GCA_023487765.1 Thermoplasmatota archaeon
AGGCGCTGCATCCTCTATTATGATTGTCCCCCTGTCATACCTGATGATCATTGCAAGGTGGAATATGACAGTTGATGATATTAATCATGTTTGTTTTGCGGCTGTCGTTGAAATAGAGTATCGACCCGTCCGCATTAACTCCCGTCGGAGAACATAAGAACATAACTGATTTTCATGGCGCTGTTATGCATATGGCATCTGCATCACACGGAGAATAATTGCAGGATCGGTGAGAGAATGACAAATCCTGGAAGCGGACCTGGCGGGCAATTTACGCCATAGAGAAATTCCAAAGAGTTTTAAGCCAGCTTGCGGTTAATTCTGACACCGATGAAGAGCGTGAAACCTACAACTGACCACCTGACGCTTGAAACCCCGAATGGAGAAACTCCTCTGGCTTATGTCAGGCAGGATGACATCATATACCTGATTTCATCCGGTTATGAAGCAAGATGGCCGTCGCACATTCTCAGGCAGAGGAAGGCTGCGATCAGCATTAAAGGCAGCAGACTTGAAGCAGATGCCCGGCTTGTTACAGACCAGAATGAACGTGATGCCATTATCCGGAAATTTACGGATAAATACAGTCAGTCGGAAGTTTCCGCATGGTACTCCGGTTATTCGAGGATCATTAAGCTGAATCTCGCAGGACAGATCACGGGACGTGGTGACGATTCAAATTATTACGACTGGCTGGAATCAGAATTCGATTCTATTGCATATGAATATGACCGGCATATCTTTGGCAACACAATAAATACTATGCTCAGGGAACGGTCGCTCGCCTTGATGGCACGCACTTTCGTAAAATCAGGCAAATTGCTTGAAATAGGTTCAGGCAGCGGAACTGAGACGATTGAGCTTTTGAAGGCGGGCCATGAGATTGTCTCAATTGATATTTCATCAAGAATGCTGGAAGTTCTGGAGAGCAAAGCCAGGGTCAACGGCGTGGAAACGGGACTGCAGACCCTTAAACTCAGAGCAAGTGAGCTTGAGAAGGTTCTTGATCAGTTCGGTAATCATTATTTTGACGGAATATATTCCACTTACGGGGCGCTGAATTGCGAACCTGATATCAATTTCCTGCCTGAAATGGCGCGAAGGGCACTGAAACCAGGCGGCAAAATGGTCGTCGGGATTTATAACAAGCTCTGCGCGTTAGAAATCGCCGGTTATCTCTTCAGATTTAAAATCAGAAATGCTTTTTTCAGGCTGCACAGCATGATACCGGAAGGAAAATCGAGATTCTGCGTCGACACTTATGCTTACACTCTTCCACACATCCTGAGTTTATTTGACAGATATTTCACTGTTGAATCCGTAGAAGGCCTGCCGGTCCTGATTCCCCCGTCCAATTTTGTGAAATACATGAATAAATTCGACCGGAAATTCGATACGTTGAAGGATATAGACAGAAAAATAGGAAAAATCTGGCCAATGACAATGCTCGGCGATCATTTTCTCGTTTCTTTTGTCTTGAATGAGAAATGAGTATGATAAGCTGTTTTTTACACTTCTCTTTCTTCGGATTTGAGTGCCGCGTGAATTTCCGGAATCTCGTAATCCAGGTTTTCAACAATCCTGTCTCCCACCGGACGACGCCTCAGTATGATGCCCTGCTTTGATACCAGGAACAGGAATGATGATTTCTTTGTGTCAACGCCCAGGCACAAACCAGTATCTGAAAAGAGATACTTTATGAGGAATCTTTCAGAATATATCTTCAATCAGAGTCCCCCGGTTTCAATGGAAACTGTCATACTTTCACCTTTCTTCGATCCATGTGGTGCCACCTTGCGGGGTTGAGAAAACCGTTCAGGAGCTTTGTCTGGAAAACCGGTGTGTACAGTATATTTCTAAGTTTTTTTGTATTGGACAGCATCAGGAAAACAACGAGAAGCGAGTATAGAATCTCTTTCGGGTTAACACCTGCAGTTATCCTGATGTGGGCACCCTGCCATTCAGGCCAGTACCTGTAACTTCTGTATGCTGAATTGTGTTCCATGGAATCCCTGACATACCTGACCTTAAGGCGAGATTCACGAAATTTACGCTGCATGAAAAAAGTCTCCCTGCTTTCAATAGTCGCCGGAATAGATATTGTTTTAACATGGTCAAGGGGCATCAGTGTAAGTCCAAGCGGAAGACCATAATGAAAAATGTGTCCCTTTGCGGAACCGACCACTGCACAGGTATTTTTCTTACTCATGAGCCTGCAGGCCTCCCGCATAAAATCCCGTCTTTTTATTGTCACGTCACTGTCAAGGAAGATCAGATATTCTGTCCTGGCCATTTCTATGGCTTTGGATGTGGCAAATCCCAGACCCACATCCTCTTCGTATATCTCAGCCCCGTACCTCTTCGCGATTTCAACGGTCCTGTCAGTACTGTTGTGGTCCACTATCAACAACCGGTTAACCGGCAGGAAATTGCGGGCGGAGGAAAGGCACTGTTCCAGATACCTGTCCGAGTTGAATGTGCGAACAATAACATCTACGCCTTCGATGCCATAAAAATCCGGATTCTGCGCCTTGTCTCCTTCCTTGCCGGGGACCGGGGCCCCTCCATTGCCATGGGGAAAGCGGGCAAGAAACCCGGTCATGGATCATCCTTCCTTGTGTTCACAATTTTCCAGACATTAAGTTTTGAACCTCTTCTAAACGCCCGTCTGGACATTATCAGTGAAAGAATCTCAATTATTCCCGAAAAGAATATGAAAAGGGTGTCTCCCGGGTATCGCCTCAGGAATTGTAACAGGATATTCCACGCGGATCTGAAATCCTCCGGGATCATCAGGCTGAGAGAAGAATGAGCATTGTTGTATTTCTTGGATTCATAGTGTCCGAAATTTACGCGCGTCCTCTGCTGCAACAGTTCCCGCAGTCTGTCAGGCACGAAATTCTGCACCACAATTTCACGGTCATAAAGAATCCTGAGACCGGAACTGTAAATGTGGTGACACAGGAATTCGTCATCATTGACGATGTCCTTAAAGTTGATCTTTACCGGGTTGCGTACCGCCTGAAATTCGCCTCCGGAAAAAAATCTGCCGTGTTTCTGCATATAATCCAGAAATACATCGCGCATGTGCCACATCACGACCCCGACATGCTCGGCAAAGTTTTCCGGCGCATCGGGTTCAACCATGGGTATTAACATTCCAACATTCTCTGTGAATCTATTTTCACATTTCGCAAAAATATCCGGTTCGAATCTCACATCGCCGGATATTATGTAGGTGAGATCACCGTTTACATGCTCAATTGCGCGATTAAATGAATTGCTCTTTCCGAGCCGTGATTCCTCATAAAGCAGCGTGACTCTCCGATTATTCAGTTTCCCCGAGCTGGATTCAATGTCAGGAAGACCGCCGACGGCTAGAATCACCTGGTCAACCCTGTACTTTTCCAGATTGTCCAGAATTGAATTGAAATCTCTCTGGGATGAATATGAGAAGAATATGGCAGAACTCATCATACGTGCCGCCCTCCCGATAATCTCTCCTTCAGTTCATGATACTTCTGCGTGTCGAGGTAGAATTTGTGTATTCCCAGTACTGCCCTGTATCGCCCTTCATTTCCGACTTTCAAGACCGATTTCTTCTCGTTCCTGGCTGTCTTAATATAGATAAACGGTGCCAGGATCAGGAAGATCATTATGTTGAGAAAATGAACTGACAGCCCGGTATTTACATCTGCCGGGGTCCCCTCCGGTCGCCATTGCGGAACATAGTTCCTTATAAATGGACTTTTTGAAAGAAGGCTGTCATAGTAGTTCTTTCCAAACAAAGGAATCACATGGTATGAGTCTGAAGCAAGAAGGTAATCACCCTCCTGCGAGAACATCTCCACAGCAAATTTCTCATCCATCGTGAGAGATATGCAGATATCGTCCATACCCAGCAGTCGCCTTAATACAAAGGCACGCAATAGTACAGGCCATAAATTACCGTTGCCGGAGATTATGAAAATATCAATATCGTCTGATTCGACAGGCATATAGGACACTGAACCGGATACTCCCGCAAATTTGATGCCTCTGAAACCGAAACGATCCAGGAAAACCTTTGCTCTCTCAAGTTTCATACTTCTGATTTCGAAGCCAGTCTCAAGGGAGAATTGAGTCAACGTTGATCTCTAGCCTGCTGCCTGCTAACAATCCATGTTTCCGGCCAGCAACACTTAGTTTAATTTTAATATAAGTGCTTTTTGTTAAAAATATAGCACAATAACTTGAAATCGTATTTTGTCCGTTGACTCCGGACTTCATGATACGTGTAAATGCAAAGTTCATGCTTGTTGAATCTGCTTAATGCTCAAACAGAGAACTATTACTCTCTGTTACTGCCGGCCGAAGAAATTTCATGAAGAATACGAGATAGATTGCGGTAGAAATTAAACCGATCGTCGTCACAACA
>JAMDBW010000051.1 GCA_023487765.1 Thermoplasmatota archaeon
TTCTTTTCTATGCTCATTGAGAAATCGCCCCTTATGGTACCGGGTTGCGCTTTTGATCCGTCTGTAGAACCGCATAGAATTCTGGTTACTGAAATAGAATTTGTGCCTTCAAGTATGGCTGCAATTATCGGCCCTGACGTGATATAACTAACCAGGCCGTCGAAGAAAGGCTTGCCCCTGTGTACAGAATAATGCTTTTCAGCATTCTGCCGGTTGAGCTGCAACATCTTCATCGCTACTATCTTTAAACCTTTTTTCTCAAATCTCTGAAAAATTTCCCCCGACAGGCGTCTCTTGACCCCGTCGGGCTTGATAAGTATTAATGTTCTTTCCACTGACAACACCAGAACTAGCTCTTGCTACTCTGCTTCTTCATCTGCTTGATAGCATGGTACTCGTTGGTCCATTTTATTTTTCTCGGGACCCGGCCCATTCCTATCATGTTAACCTGACACTTCCTGCTGCAGAAGTGCATGGTGTTTCCATCTCTCCTGATAAACAGGAAGCCGGTGCCTGGCTCGATCTGGGTTCCACAGAAGTGACAGTTTCTCATAGCCATTTTATTACCTCATTGAGAGTTTCTTAGCCTCTCTGGCTGTTTCTCGCAACATTAGAATGTCGCCTACTCTGACCGGACCCATGACGTTTCTCGCAATAATCCTGCCCTGATCCCTCCCGGAAAGCACTCGAACTTTTACTGTGGTGGCTTCCCCGGTCATACCGGTTCTGCCCATAAGTTCGACAACCTCTGCAGGAGTACCTTCATCTGCCACTGCTTTTCACCTTACTTCTTCATCTCAGATAATTCCGAGACTATCTGTTTAAAAATTTCTTCGCCTTTTCCATAGTCAACGACAGAAATTGAAGCTGCAGATGCTATTCCAACCTTTGAACCGAGATCGCTTCTCTTCTTCACATAGGCATATGGGACTTTCCTCTCTTCACAGAGCATCGGAAGATAGTACACGACTTCGGGTGGCGATACATCCTCCGCTATTACGACAATCTTGCTTTCTCCTCTCTCAATGGATTTTATAACCTCATTGGTACCCTTTTTAATCTTTCCGCCTCTGAAAGAATTCTCTACAAGATCGAGCAATTTCTTTTCCACTGACTCGGGAGTTTCAAATTTCACATAGCTGTTTTTATCCATTCAGGAACCTCCTTCACTAAGGTAAAATGTAAGGTCAAGACCGTATTTATACTTTGTTGGAATTTAGTCGGAATTGACCATATCTGCGATTGCTTTCTTCACGGAGGCTTGGGGTTCGATCATGGGAGACCTGTATCCACCATTCTTCAATCCGAATTTTGAGTAGAAAGCGTAGTAGTAGCCGGATGGAAAACGTGAACCCGTTAAAGTTCTCAGGAGCGTGTTGATCTGTTTTTTTTTGGACCTCGGCAGCTTTATCCCGGATTCCGGTTGTGAATTCGTTGTAAGCGTTAATAACAGCCGACGAAAAGTTACTCAGTCCGCAGACCCCGCCATCGGCGCCAATGGAAAGAGACGGCACCAGAAGATCATCCTGCCCCTGCAGGATGGAGAAGTCAGGTCCTGAAAAATCCATTATTGATGAAAAATACCTCATGTCCGCTGAACTTTCCTTCAGTCCGATAACTTCAGAGAATTCTGTCTTCAGCTTTGCAACTGTGTCAGTCTCGATCCTCACACCGCACAGCTGCGGAATATTGTAGAGAAAAACTTCCTTCTTCACTTCAGTTATAAAATCGCTGAAATGTTTTATAATTTCGGGCTGGCCCGGCGTTATGTAATATGTAGGCATGAGCACCAGTGCATCCGCCCCGATATCCCCTGCATATTTTCCCAGTTCGATTGCTTCCTGTGTGGAGGATGAACCAACTCCGGCCAGAACTTTCAGTCCTGCCGCATTTTCCACCACGTACTTGAGGAAAGCTTTTTTCTCTTCAACGCTGAGGAAAGGGAAAAGTCCTGTGCTTCCGCATGGAAAGAGACCGGTAACTCCTATTCCCTTCAGGTATTCGATAAGCGTCTTGGTGGCGTCGAAATCTATAGTTCCATCCGGTTTGAATGGCGTAAGCATCGGGGTGATTATGCCTCTAAACTTCATGCGGAATACATGATATCATATGTATTAAAAATTACAATTCCCTACATGGTTGAACCAAGATTTTCAGCTCTGATCAGATCGACCAGCTGTTTTGGCAGACCCTTGGCTACAAGATAATCCCAGTCCGGTATTATTCCTCTGGCGATAGCCAGGCTTATGATCTCGTTTATCGGCATATAGAGTGTTCCCGGCGCATATACTGTGCCAAGAAGCCACGGCGGATAATCGAAATAATTTCTCAGTCTTCCGGGCACGACGTCGACGAGTACTTCATTCAGTATTGAAGCCACCCTTTTGTTGTAATACCACTTACGGGCCGGAGTGTTAAGGAATCCTGGATTGGGGGAATAAACTCTCCAGTCAAGGCCAAAGGCATTCTCGTTTCCAATGAACTCCGAGGTGTTGCCGAAATTGTCCAGTTCGGTTTTAGGTGGGATCTCCTCAACGCCGGTGGAAGCATTGATCACCTTGATGCCGAATCTGTTGTACAGATTCATGTGTTTTTCCAGTACTCTCTCAAGTTCCTGAGCTTCCGCGGGGGAAATGGATATATCATTTTCAAATTGCTCGGAGAGCAATGGAAGGTCTTCAAGAGTCGAATTCATAATTAATTTAAGATAATAGTTAAAACGATCGCCAGTCATAATACCCGTCCTCCTGTTCAGCCTCAAATAATAACTAACCTGGCTATTTATACTTAGCGAATGACCTGCAAGCCGGTATTCTTCGCACTATTTGTTGTCGAAAGCTAAGAATCGGTTATATTCCAGAAGGAATTGTCATAAGAACAGAGGAGGGAGTCGAAAGCTTGGACAATAAACAGATAATTCTGAGATACCTGCATGACACCTTCAGCATACGTAATCTGACGGAACAGTTCACACCTTTGAACCGGAACGAACCCGGAGCCGGGGCTTCGGTGCTGGCACCATGGTCTGTTGATGCAGTCCGCATAAATTGTGATGTGGACAGGGATGATGTTCTGAATGCCGTCGAAAATATCGATTCTCTGGAAGTTCAACGCGTGACTGCAGGAACAGAGCCTCTTGACATCATAGTTTCAGGAAGCGAAATTTTTCCTGTCGACGTACAGGTTGAAAATGTCCGCCTGAAGAGGGAGATGGAAATCTCAAAAATCATGAATCTTCACGCATTCCAGTTCCTTCTGAAAATCATCCCGGGAGCTGACCGGCCGGTGAAGATTGAAGATGCAATATTTGACCTGAAGAACAATGTTTTCCTTCCTGACGATTTCATGCCTGAAAACCTGATGGGAATGGTAGAAGGTGATTTTAACGGCGTTATCAGCCAGGTAAGAGATTCAATGCAGTTCTTGAGTGATTCAACTGCATTATACATTTTCACGGAAAGAAAAGGGGATGGTTTTGGAAGGGTAAGATACCTGTATCCATCCAGATCTCTCAAAATAGAGAACCTCCCGGATAATGAAAGACTGAGGTCTGTAATAATGTCCCAATTCGCCATTGTGCAGAGAGAAGAGAAATTCAAGAATTTCGAGACAGGCCGGGTTCTGAAGAACGTGCTCTACAACATGGAACAGAAAAAGACCAGGGAATTGAAGAAGCCGGTGTTCGACAGCAGGAAGATGGAGCTGCTGGATTCGTTCGGGCTGATCACCAGCACGGATGGGGTGTTCAGGGTGAAAGATGAAATTTCAACGGAATATCTGAGACAGTTGCAGGATGAAGCAAAAAGAATGGGACATGAACTGGCGGAATCGTGGCTGAAGAAAGAAGTGTCCATTGAAGGTTAAGCGCACATGCCGAATCACAGAAATCTGATTCTCCTTACAGTCCTGCTGGGAACACTGATGTCGGCAGTGGATACTACAATCATAATTCTGGCTCTGCCTACCATGGTGACGGATCTCAAAACAGATCTGTTCATTGCGATATGGATAATCATAATTTACCTGCTGATAATAGCAGTGCTCACCACACAGTTTGGAGGTCTCGGAGACATTTACGGTAGAGGAAGAATATTCAATCTGGGATTCCTTATTTTTACCATCGGATCAGCTATGTGCGGATTCTCCCCCGGCATATGGTACCTGATAGGATCAAGGGGGATACAGGCCATTGGCGCTGCCCTGATCCAGGCAAACGGAAGTGCCATAATAGCCGATTACTTCGAACCGGTGTCGA
>JAMDBW010000054.1 GCA_023487765.1 Thermoplasmatota archaeon
GAACGAAAAAACCTGGGCTCTCCCCGACGGCACGACTTTTCAGGGAAGTTCAGCAGATTACAAGGATTTACTACAAATTTACTACACAACTGAAACCGCACGGAACAAGGCTTCCCAGAAGGTTCAGAACACCGGCGACGATCCCACTATCAAGCTACTACTGGAACAAAACACAAAGATGAAGGAACAGATCGATAATAAATGGAAAACCGATATGGAAAATAAGCTAAATTATGCCCTGAACAAGGACCCCGTGGATGAATCGATCACGGGGTGGGACAAGGTCGAAAAACTGGCATCGAAATACGGATATATCCGGGGAGACCCGAAATCGGACATGATCAAATCCAAATTTGATTTACAGGCCACGGCCGTAACGAAATCCTTGGACACTGTCTCGAAGAAAATCGACCAGTCCATGAAACGCGCCGACAAGCTGACGGACACGCTGGCTCCGGTGATCCGCGAATTTGCCGGAATCACCCTGCAAAAATACAAAAACGAGCATGGCATCGCCGGAGGCGACATTGTCCCCGTCCCGGATGAAAATCTGATCAACCTGGAAAAGAGCTTTGTGGACGGCGAGGACGAGGATTCAGAGCGAAATTCTCCCTATGACGTCAGGGAATTTCTGGAAAGGAAAATCAGGAATGAGAAACAGGGAAAAAAAGATAAATAGGTCTATTGGGATCACATATCTATGTCGAATGACATGAATAAAAAAGAGGTGACAGCCTAATTTATTCTTTGAAATGTGTCAGAGTTAGAAGATTTGTAACCATCAATCCAAGTTGATATTTCCGCAACGCAACGTTGGGGCAACCGGGCAAGATGGCCGCTGTGTTCATCCCGTGCTGCCGGGGTCATGGCAGCAAAACATTTTTACAATAAACAAAAAAATATATAGTCAGGCACCTGATCTATGTAGTATGGGTATATTACTCGAATTACTAAACTCGCGCCCGAAAATCGCGGGGGAGTTATTGAAAGAAGTGTCCTCAAGACCGCGTTTCCTGATACCGGAAACCCCGCAGGGGCTGACATTCAGCGAAATGCAGGGGAAACCCGTAAAGCTGATGTCCAACGGTGAACCCTTTTTTCCTGGGCTGAAATCTCCGAGCCCTATCACGTCCCCGTTACCGGAATATCAGGTAAAGCAACTTAAAACTACAGAGGATATGTATGGAACTCCTTTTCAGGAACCGCCCGTCGTCCCCATGACAGAGGTCGTTTATGGACAACCCGTATCCGAAGGGGCACCACTTTCAGGGCAATTTACCCCGCCCGGACTGAGATTCGGGTAATCATATGCCGCAAGCCTACCTCGGGTCCGGCGTCATAATCCTCGGGGCGAGGAACGAACTGCCGCCAATGGTCGGCACACTAACTCCGCTTGTCCCCTTTCAAGTGGCTATCGGGACAATCAGCGCCCTTGCACTGGCCGAGGTACTGGCATCCGGCACAAACGTTTTTACCAGTTCGACGCTGGCACTGCCCGGCGCCGCCGGTCTCGTGTCCGGTGTCAAGCAGGAATGCGTTTTCGACTGTTCGCTTTATGGCAGCGGTTCAATAATGTTCAGCCTGTATTCATTGCAGCCAACAACCAAGATAATGACCGGGACACTTGCACAGACGGACTGGATAGACCCCGGTACCGGGACAGTGGGTTTCCGCATGTTCAATTCTACTTCCACCCCGCTGAGCCCCCTGATATCGGTTTCGTGGATTCCCTCGGGGACGCTTATCGTGACGGGCGACGTCACAATGACCTTCAGGTGAGAAAATGAGCGATACCTTCTTTGTCAAAACACCGGCAGGTTACACGTCCGAACCTCAAATTATTGCGAGCGGCACAAATATAGCCGTGGGTTCATCGACGATTTCAGTAGTCGATAATCCCAGTTTCGTTAATATCACATATTCGGGCTCAATCAACATGGTTCCCGGTCCCGGTATTGCATTCGACGGAAAAACAATAACGAATATTGGAACTCTGGCTGCCGGCACCATACAGGCCGGACCGGGGCTGACCTTTGTCGGTGCTACGATAGTCAACACCGCAACAGTGATTCCGGGACCAGGAGTCACCTTTGCGGGTGGATCGACTCTTGTCAATACAGGAACACTCGCGCCGGGAACTGAAATAGGCATTTCCGGCGGAGTGGTATCAAATCTTTCCCCGCTTTCAGGGCTGGTCGCGGGTTCGGGTCTCGGCCTGTCCGGCACAACCATGATCAATGCCAGCCCCTTGAGCGGGCTTGCAGCAGGTCCCGGTCTGTCTTTGAGCGGAACTACCATGACGAACACGTCCCCTCTTTCGGGGTTAGTGGCCGGAACAGGGCTTTCCCTATCGGGCACAACTATAACGAATGCAGGTATTATTTCAGCTTCGGCAGGTTCCGGCATATCAGTTTCAGGGGCGAATCCCCTGACGATTGGCAACACCGGAGTTCTCAGCTTGCAGGGCAGCACGGGCGCATTAAGTTTAGCGGCGGGATCCGGCATTGGCATAAGCGGGTTGACCGTGTCAAACACCGGAGTCCTCAGTCTCGGCGGTTCAACAGGGGCATTGAATCTCGCTGCCGGTTCCGGCATTTCGGTTTCAGGTTTGACTGTGTCAAACACCGGGGTCTTGAGCTTCAACGGGCGCACCGGGGCAGTCGTTCCCGTGATGGGGGATTACGTGAATTCTGGCGAGGCTGATAATTACAACTACAACACCACCATAGCAATAAATGGCTGGGGGGCAACGTTCACGGCAAGATCGGGGCCCGGCGGAGTCCTGCTGATATGGTGCTGGGCAAACATTAACCAGAACATTGAGCCTAATTTGAATATTTTTAACACAGCAGGCGCCGGTTCCACGTCAGGCATTACCTTGATCGACACCGGGAACGTATCAGCGTGGCATACAGGCGATTATGCCGGAAACGTAAACGCCAACTACCAGTACGGTTATTTCTCGATGGCTCGCATGAGTGGGCTCTCCCCCAACACGAATTATACGATCGGATTGCAGAACATGAATACCAGTGCGAGCCCGGACATTGAAATTCTGGGCTATCAGTACCTTTGGCAGGGACTCTGAATGTCCTCGTGGACCATTGGATACTTTTTGATGTCCCCGCAGAACGTGACATGGTTTTATTTTCTCTATGTCACCGTCATAGGGCTGTACATTCTCTGGGCATTGCTGCTGCACAATGACGATGTTTATATACCCGACGTGAAATGAATAATATTCTGCATTGATTTCCAGCGATTTAAGCCCCTCGTTCCCTCGGGAAGGTTAATTAGACGTCCCGTTTTCCACCGTAAGTGGCACCGGTTGGTATCTCAATTCACAAAGGCATTCATGGCATGGAGATCCTCGGGCATAAACTTTCCAGTTGTATATTGAGTATGCCAGAAAACGGAATAGGAATTGAATCAAAAAATCAAGGGGTTTTTCGCTGATTATACCATTCTTCTTTCGTGGTAAACCCACTCACATGTTCAACTGAAACGTTTTCTTTCTTGCCTGATCCTTCAAAAGTTACGACACCGTTTTTAACTTCAACCAACTTAACCTCCTGATTTTTCTCCCTGTTCAATCTCATCTCTATAACTTCACCAACGTGAAGTTTTAGTTTTTCTGCAAATTCACCGGGTGGTAACCAAGCGGATTTCTGGATTTTGCCCCATTCTCTTCTTGAAAGTGTCATTTAGCTAAAATAAGGTGTCGTAATATAAACAATTCGACTCAGACCAGTAAAGGCAAGTTCAGCTCATTTCTTTAGCTGCCTTCTTAAGTCGTCCATGCTTTTCTGCATTTCCTGAATCATGATGAGCAGTGGTTTCAGGCTGTCATAGTTTTGAATCTTCCCCGTGAGTGTTCCCGGTATTTCCTGTTTCGGATCAAGTTCAATATCCATGCTCAGTGTCGTGTTTATCGCAACAGCTTGATCCAGAATCATAAAACAATTGGTGCATATTTTTGCGTATGAAGGTTGCAGCATTGCGCACCTGGGGCAATTGATCGGTTTCTGTACCTGTATGGTGTTTTTCTCGATGTCAATACCATGAGCCTCGAGTATTGCCCTGTCGGTCTCTGTATCGTTTAAATGCACGTATACAGCTGCCATTCTTGATCCCCCTGACCATCCCATGCTTTTTTTCAGGACGGAATCGGATAATACCCCCGCCAGTTGTGTCGCTTTGGAATGCCGGAATAGATGCGGATGTATTCGCTTTGTTATGCCTGCACGTTTGCATGTTTTTCTCAGGGCGGATCGCATTGTGTCGTAATCTAACGGCTGCCCTGACTTATCGCCGTTAATCCCAACAAACAGCAACGAATCGGGGTTGCCTGACGGATGTGCCCTTAACCAGTCCCTCAGGTATGCAATGGAATTTCCGACGATCCGGACGTTTCGTTCTCCTGTTTTTCCGACAACGTGTATCAATGCCCCGTACTGGTCGAATTTCACATCATGGATGTGCAGCGTTAAAACTTCCCCAACCCTGCACCCTGAATCATGCAACAGCGAGAATAACGCCTTATCTCTTGGGTTCATGGCATTTTGCAATATCTTCTCCATTTCTGCATCGGTGATCATGTCTGCGGACTTCTTGGTCCGGTTCGCGTTGTTTTTCATGTGAATATCGGTCATTACCTGACCGTATGTCTTCTTGGACAGGGTCAAAGAGTAGAATTTTCTCATGGCCTGCTTGTAATCCTCGACAGTTCGGGGACTGACTTTAGGGTCATTCTGCAACGTATTTATTGCCTTGATAACGTCGTCCTTAGACGGATTCAGGAACGAAGATCCCAATATCCTTGTTAGTTTTCTCAATCTGACAACGTAGAAAATAACACGGTAATCCGTCAGTCCGGATGCTTTCAGTTCCATTGCGAACCGACGTATCTTATCAACTGCCTTAACGTCCGGAATAAGTCGGACATTGCGGGACAATTCCGCTTCCAAGGTATCCCTGTAAATAGTCATGGACGTTCATGGGTAGGGGGGTTAAAAAGGTATGTATACGATACGGACCTTTGTATGTAATCCCGGCACCCGCATTTCCACTTCAGCCGGATAATTTGCAGGAAACGTATATTTTCGCCCCCAGGATATCATTGCGAACCGACATCGTTGAATTCCGATAAACATTTTCTCTATGCAATTTTGTGTGTTTCTGTGCACATCCGGGAATGGCAGCAAACCGGTGCGTTTAACCATAAGTGACGGACTCAGCCGGAAATCACAAAATCCCGTCCCGCACAATTCATGAATATGCATATATCTGTCCTGAACATGACTGAAAGCATGGCAACAGTTAGTGATTCTGTGAGGATAATAGTCAACGAAAGCCCATTTTATTCCACAATTATTAAGTCCGGGCTGGGAAATTTTGCCAGCATCGCAAGGAGGATCAAGCCCTCGGTGGAAATACTGACGGGGGAAACAGTGAAATTGAATACTATTGTAAAGGTCCTCTCAACATTCGACAGCAATGCCGAATCGGTGGAGGACATATCTCTTCTTAAGAAATCAAAACTTGCAGTGGAATACAAGTACAAGGAATACGATGCGAATAATGTATCGGAGATAACCGAAGGCACTTTTCTGGCATTCAGGACGGATGGGCGCTACAGGTGTTTGATCAGTTCGGACGACGAGGGAGAAATGGCTCTTCTCAGGATAATTCTTCCGGAACTGGCGTCCGGCAGACCGGGACTGACACTGTTTATAGTTCAGTATCTCAGTATTCACGGTTTCAGGGTAAAAAACATATACCGGTTTGACAGAGAGATAGTACTTACGGCAAACATGAGGGATGCAGGCAAGGTTGTTGAATTAGTCAGCAATCTCCTTTATTCTTCATGAATGTGATTTGTCATCATCTGCATGAATATTAATATACACATCTTAAATGCCTGCATTGGCGAATAGTTTGGATCTGACTGTAATACAGTATCTTTTGTCAATAGTTTCCGGTGTGATTGTTGGCTTCTCCCTTGGCATTATAGGTGGGGGTGGTTCAATTCTGGCCATACCACTGTTCATTTACCTGGTAGGAATAAACGACCCTCATCTGGCAATAGGCACAACTGCACTAGCTGTCGGATTGAACT
Organism: Thermoplasmatota archaeon; assembly: GCA_023487765.1. Lineage (GTDB taxonomy): Archaea > Thermoplasmatota > Thermoplasmata > Thermoplasmatales > Thermoplasmataceae > JAJZOM01. Next base: position 6,119 of record JAMDBW010000054.1, read on the forward strand.
CGTTTGTAAACCTCTTTTTTCATTTGCGGAAGAAAAATGTTGACATTAAAATTGGCGTGATATTTTCCATTGTCGGGTTTTTCGGAGTAATGATTGGCAGTACCCTCGGGCTCATAACTCCAGGAGGGAGTCTCCTGTTATTTTTCTCGTTTCTTATGGTGGTTATAGGAATCTACATGCTCCTCGGCAAACGCGAAAAGGTCAGGAAAGAAGAAAGTAGCGAAAAGAATCCGAGAAGCTGGAAATCGATTATCTATTCCGGTCTTGCCGGATTCGGTTCCGGGTATTTTGGCATAGGTGGTGGTTTCCTGCTCGTTCCAGCCATACTGTTTTCAAACAAGATAACAATAAATAAGGCTGTCGGTACGTCACTGATGGCGGTAGGAACGTTTGGAATTACTACTGCAATTAGATACAGCCTTTCCGGTTTTGTTCTATTGCCGGTGAGTCTGTTATTCCTTATGGGTGGCTTTATCGGAGGATTTACCGGTTCAAGGATATCCACCGGCATTGATCGGAGAACGCTAACAAAAATATTTTCCATTATCGTTGTTGCAGTCGGCATTTACATCATGCTGAAGTCTCTTCCATTGTGATCCTCCTCTATTTCCAAAAGTGTCACGGCGAATTCTGGACCTCAACATACAAGTCTGTCGTAATTCGTCCGACGTCTGAATAACGCAGGCTTCCTTGCGACGGGATCGTGAAGTCGGATAAAGTGAAGACACATCACATTCTTTGCTTGCGGGTTGGCATAAGGTTCCTGAGCATGTGCTGTCCGGTCAGTTGCCATATAACAAGGTCCCATGTACATATTGAGATTCCAAGCATAATGAACAGGTCTAGAAAAATTGAGACCATATGGAATTCCAGAGCAACAGCAATGTACGAGATTATGATGACTGATAATATTATCGGTGCAATGAATACTTCAGCCCGTTCCCTTTTCAGGGAAATTTTGGCACGCGTCATTCAGGTAATCCATCCTTCACTCAAAGTAAATACCCCCGTCCCATTAGTATGTGTGCTTTTCGTTTTTTAGAAAAAGAGACTAGGAGATGAGTTCCTCTCTGACAGTCTCGATTCTAAGCTGTGAGCCGGAATAGTCTACGTAAACATTCTTCAGTTTGAGATATTCCTCGATGCCGTATCTGCTACCTTCGCCGGCCTGTCCGGTGAGTCTGAAACCGGTATGGTACCCCTGCGAAGATTCAGGACCGGGCATGTTGATATAAAGTTCCCCGAATCTAATCTTCTCGGAGGCTTTGAATATCAGGTTATGGTCTGAGGTAAAGAGATAGGAGGCAAGACCGTATTTTGAATCGTTTGCTTTCGCCAGGAGTTCTTCCTCATCGCTTACCGCCATAGTTCCCACTACCGGTCCGAAAACCTCCTCCTGAAACAGCTCTGAGTCCTGATCGACATCACCGAAAACAGTCGGCTCGAAGAAATACCCGTTCTGGAACTCACCTGATAATTGAGGCCTTTTTCCTCCGGACAGGATTCTTGTTCCCCCTGTTTCCGCGTCTTTTACAAACTTCTCAGTAATTTCCAGGGCTGATTTGTTAATCAATGGCCCCATGTCAGAAGTCAGAGGATTGCCGATCTTCATTCCTCTCAGGGCCTTCACAAGCATCGTCGTGAATTTTTCATACACCTGTTTGTGAATGTAGAGTCTCTCTGCCGCTATGCATGACTGGCCCGTGTTCCAGAATTTAGCCCAGAGAAACGATCGCAAAGCATTCTTGAGATCCGCGTCTTTCCAGACCATGAAAGGTGCCTTTCCTCCAAGTTCCAGAATAAGCTTCGCCATATTAGCAGAGGTTTTCGACACAATTCTCTGTCCTGTGGAAGTTGATCCGGTCATGGTAACCACGGAGACTTTCTTGTGAGACACAATGTAGTCCCCGATCTCTGAACCCTTGCCTGTGAGGAAATTAAGGGTTCCGTGAGGCACACCCGCTTCAACAAATTTTTTCACGATCCACTCGGCAGTGAAAGGGGTATCACTGCTGGGTTTCAGCACTACAGTATTGCCTGTGAGCAGTGCAGGTGCAAGTTTTCTGGCAACCATGGCTGCAGGAAAATTCCAGGGTGTCAGTGCAACCACCACACCGGATGGAACTTTGTACTGGAATATTTTTCTGGACGCAGTATCTCCTTCAACGATGTCACCGGTAATTTTTCTTGCAAACTCGGCGTAATACTGGAGCTGGTCAATTACACCGTTCACCTCCTGCCTGGCTTCTACTGGTATTTTTCCATTCTCATTCATCAGGATTTCTTCGAGTTCCTTTCTGGAGTTCACGATGAGTTCTTTTGCTTTGTATATGATTTTGGATCGTGTTACAGACCCCATTTCTCCCCATTTTTCGAAACTTGCCTCAGCAGCATCTATCGCTCTGTCCACATCTCCAGTGGAAGCTGCGGGGAAAGTGCCCATGATCTTCCCGGTTGCCGGATTATATTTATTCAGTGTTTCATTATTTTCTGCGTCTGACCATTGCCCATCAATTAGCAGTTTCATTGTTGCACATGGTATGATTTGTTAAATGCCTTTGCCTGATGCTCAGACAGGACTCCTGCAAATTTTGGCCTGATGCTGTGGAAACTGTTATTTTGACGGCTTTTTTGAGATAGCAAAAAGGTGTGTGGCTGTTTATGTTAACTTTAATTCATTGAATTATGGGGCCTCAGCTATTTTTTGTCTTAAGTCTCAGAACAACTTTCTCTGAATCCAGCTCTCTGACGGCATTTTTACCTATCCATCTGGACGATGGTTCTGTATGGCCCGCAAGATCCTTCGCGAGTTCCAGCGCCAATTCATGATACCGGATCGAAATTTTTCCAATATCTCTCAATGCCCAGTTAACTGATTTTTTAACGAAGTTTCTCTGATCGGTTGCGGCTTGCCTTATGCAAGCGAAGAAAAATTCAAGATTATCCTCAATGATCGAAGGTCTGCAAGCCAGTTGGGCAATCGAGGAAAAAGCTGCTCTCTTAACGAATTCTCTGCTATCCGAATGCCAGTCACGGATCTTCTCCACAACAAGGTCAGAGGCTGAGACAGGATTTCCCGTGAAATGATCGCACACATCCCATGAATTAACCTTTGACACCATGTGATCCATTTCGGCAGAAGTCAAATCTTCTGCAGGTATTAGCATGGTAGCCAGAATCATCGCTTCGTGGACCCCGGTGTTCCATAGTTGCATACCGGTGTTTTTATCTCTATGAATTTTCCTGGCAAGACTTCTAAGGTCCTGAGTCCTTACTCCCGGTGCTTTTGAATTATCTATCGCAAAATGGCTCATATTCTCCCTGTATTTTCTATTCGCCCGCCTCTTCAGTTCGGAGATGATTTCCTGAGGAGTCCATAATCTTGTGTCTTCCGGTGACATGAATTACTGAAATATGATGATCGAAACGCTCTAAAAATTTTCATCGCAATCCAGATTGCGTGCATACAAACAATTCATGGTGTCCTTCTGGATGTGTAAGAATCAATGAAACACCTTCATGGAGGGGCCACATGGATTTTCTCCAACATATCAATTCCCTTTCTGGTAGCAGGCACATAAATACGACATTCAGGACCGCAATCGGCGATCAAGATTTGAGAAATGCCTAATTATCCGTGACGGTTTCATCATTATACATGATCAGGATAAAGAGGATATATGAAAAGCCGGAGAACTCTGATGGCATACGCATCCTAGTTGATCGCCTCTGGCCAAGAGGTATATCCGGGGAAACTGGTGCAGTTCAGATATGGTTGAGAGATATTGCGCCTTCCGAAGAACTGAGGAAGTGGTTCGGCCATGATCCAGCCAGGTTTTCCGATTTTCAGGCAAAATATTTTGAAGAACTCGCATTGAATGAGAAATCAGATGAAATTATGCGTTTATGCAGGGATGGAGACGTCACACTGCTTTATTCGGCTAAAGATCAGGAGAACAACAATGCGGTAGCTCTAAGGCGATTCCTTGAAGACAGGCTGAAAGAAAATCAGTGATCTGCCTGAAGCGACTCAAGTTCTCTCAGTGTTCTTTCTCTTATTTGTTGGGGAGTATCGTAGCTGCCAGGTAAATTCCCGTTTACGATAAACGGTCTCAGAAGGTTTTTCATGGACCCTCCGCACTCGCAGGAGATTTCGGCAACGCTCGCTGGAACCGTTTTGAGTTTCATGCATGTTTCGCATCGGAGTATATTCTTTGAACCGGAGAATTTTCCGCGTTTTGTCAGGGGAATTCCATTTATCTCCACGATATCCATGGAGAAGTCGAAAGGGTGCAGTGTCATGGATGTGCCGATTCCAAAGGCTTGAGCTCCTGCCTCCTTAAGATTTTGGAGATCTTCCAGTTTAAGGCCGCCAGAGACCATGATCTTGATATTCTTATAGGATCTCAGATCGAGTTCCCAACGAACTTCACGGATAAGATTAGCGAAGTTCCCCCTCCTGGAAGATGGCGTGTCAAGCCTAATATAATCAAGATCCGGAAACATTGATGCCACTTTAAGTGCAGCGAATTTCTCATCCATGAAGGTATCGATCAGGACAGTTTTAATGCCGTTTTTACCAGCTTTTTCAACAGTAATTTCCCAAGCTCTGTCATCACCCGTAAGAAGTGCGAGAGAGTGTGGCATTGTTCCGACCGGTTGTTCACCAATAAGTTCGGCTCCAAGGATGCCGGAAACTCCATCAGCACCGCCGATATACGCGGCTCTGTCAACCATTGGGGATATTGCAGGATGCATCCTCCTGATGCCGAAAGAATAGAACGGGGTTTCTTTCAGAATTAAGCGTATTCTGGATGAGTATGTGGATATTCCGGAAGACTGGCATAAAAATCCAATCATGGCAGTCTCCAGCCTCCCGAATAGTTCGTATTCACCTTCGATACGCATAAAGGGGATCGGTATTCCTTTTGAATCTCTGGGATTAACGATTGTGCCTTCCGGGATTGCGTAAAGGTTAACCGGCTTATCTTTCAGGATTGAAATCACTTCATTGAGGCCACTGAAGTTAACCCATGTGTCGAGAGGACCAGACACAGTGAATTCGGACACAACTCTCCCTTCGTAATCAACACCAGAAGCCGCACTCAGACTTCTCTCAAAATAAACATCAGAAGTTTTGCCCTCCAGTATTTCCGCTTCGGTTGCCGAATTAAATTTGCGGGTCAAATCAAATTACCTCCAGAGTTTCGGACGAGGTGATGATGTTGCTGCCGTAATTTCTCTTAATAAAAGCAAGTGCCTCGTCGTGCTTTACAGGATCAATGGATGCACAGAAGTCCTTTATCACTGATACATCGTAATGCCTGAAGAAAGCTCCCGCTGCAGTGTGGAGTACGCATATGTCCGTGCTTACGCCGGACAGAAAAATCCTGTTAACACCTCTTGCCCTGAGGTATCCATCCAGGTCAGTGTCGAAAAAAGCATCATAGTGTCTTTTCATTATTCTATAGCCTTCAATGTCCTTCAATTCATCAACGATCTCAGAGGCTTTGGTACCAGTGAGACAGTGCTCACCCCACACCTTGAATTCCGGGTCATAGCTTATGTGGGTGTCAAGTGTGAAGATAATTTCAGCAGAATCCCCGATTTTTTCTAGGAAAGACGGAAATTTCTTTGCCAGCTTCACCGCTTCCTCCGAACCGAAAACTCCGTTTACAAAATCATTTACCATATCAATAACTATTACTGCGCTTCTCAATTTTTGTCACTCCCCTTTTCTTCTGAAGTCCACCAAATAGTCTCTTCTCCCTTATCTTCAATGTAAATTCCGAGATCCTTCAGGTCTGCACGGATGCCATCCGCAATCCCGAACTCTTTTCTTGACCTCATTTCTTTTCTGAGGGACAGCAGGATTTCTACTGCACCTTTAACGGAAGACACTCCACTTCCTCTTCTCACTATATTCGTGAACGAATCAACCCAATAAATGGTCTGTAATGCTTCAGTAACTTCCGGGTCGTTCATGGTGTCCAGATTCCTGTTCCATTCTCCAACCATGGACAGAACCTCAGTGAAAAGCTGTCTGAAATCAATGTTTTTGTCGAGTATATTCTCAAGTACCTTTATTTTCGCGTTTTCTCCAAGATTATTCTTATAATTTCGGCCCTTGAGACTTAATTTTCTGTAAAGAATGGAGATTTGGTTCACGTTCTGCCTTGCTTCCTGCAGAATCTCAGGAGAAAAATTGATAGAGGTCTTGAACTGGGCGTTCAGGAGTGCATATCTCAGTTCTTCCGGCCAATAATCAACAAGAACTTCCCTTATTTTAACGTAGTTCTTGAGGGACTTCGACATTTTCTCGTCGTTAATGTTGATCATCGCACTGTGTATCCAGTAATCAGCCAGTTTCGGGCTGCCGCTTATAGATCTTTCAATAGCTATTTCGGCCTCGTGGTGAGGGAAAATTAGATCCGTCCCTGATCCATGAATGTGGTATGTGGGTCCAAAATATTTCTCCGTTATGGCAGTATCTTCAATGTGCCAGCCCGGTCTTCCCTTTCCCCAGGGAGATTCCCAGAATGGCTCTCCGGGTTTGTACTTTTTCCATATTACAAAATCACGCGGATCACTTTTCTGCTCATTCAGGTCCACCCTGGAACCGGATTTAAGTGCATCCATATTCTGTCCGGAAAGTCTGCCGAAATCATTGAATTTTGAAACTCTGAAATAGACGCCATCTGAAGTTTCATAGGCATAACCTTTCTGAACAAGTTCCGAAATCTGGTTAATTATCTCAGGAATGTGAAGAGTGGCTCTGGCATAAAAATTTACACTGTCAATATGCAGGAGATTCATCAGTTGCATATATTCAGAAGTAAATTTTTCAGAGACCTCAATGTAATCAACGCCCTCTTCATTTGCACGGTTGATAATCTTGTCATCTATGTCAGTGATGTTCTGCAGGTAAAAAACGCTATACCCTCTGACTCTAAGGTACTTAACCAGAGAATCAAAGAAGATGTACGTCCTTGCATGGCCGACATGAAAATTGTCCTGAACCGTAGGGCCGCAGACAAAAACTTTTACAACTTCGTCCTTTGACAGGTTCAGGGAAATAATCTCCTTGGCCATGCTGTCATATACTTTCATGAAACTTCACCTGTATTATGCCCGAAATCAATAAATTTTGTATCCTTTTTCTGGTATGTATTATAGCCGGCATTGCAGTTCTAATCCTGATTTGAAGGAAGGCTGTTCAAGCAACGGCATCAGTTCCTTGAGCCCATGGATGACCAGATCCTTTTGCTGAGCAAAAGTGAACCGATGCTAAGAACACGTGAATTCTCAAGATCAATGACGGACATAGATGCATTCCTTATCTCCACACCAAAGCTTTCAATTTCATCAATGTCCAGGAAACTGCATACGGCGGCCCTTATCGGCAGGGCATGGCTGACCATCACCCAGATTCCATTAACTTCCGAAAAGACTTCCCTGAATCTGTTCTGATGTGATTCCCATGATTCCATTCCAAGGTCACTCCGCATCGCTTTCGGCAGGCTCTCAACTCTCTTGTTATTGAAGCTGCCAAGACCGGATTCCCTGATCCTATCATCCGCTTTCGCTTCAACATTGACGATCCGTGAAATTATTTCTGCTGTCTCCATGGTTCTCTGGATCGGACTGGTAATAAGGTTATCGACGGGAATGCCCTGAAGCTGCATCGCTGTGTGCTTAGCCTGATCTCTGCCATTTTTTGTCAGCGGGTATCCATAAAGATCCTCCGAGATTACGTTTCTCGTATTCGCCTCGCTCTCGCCATGTCTGATCAGAATGGCTACTTTCACGATAGATTATCCTGACAAAGTTTATAAAAATGCCATGGTGTATTTTCGTAAACTATCCGGATCACAGGAGATAGGACATCCACAGACCCAGAAGAGATAGTGTCAGAACAGGAAATGCGAGGATAAATCCTATTTTCATATAGTATCCGTAGGAAATCCTGAGCCCCTTCTTCCGGTCAAGGGTATATATCCATAACAGAGTGGCAAGGGAACCAATTGGCGTGAATTTCGGACCGATGTCATTTGCGATCACATTGGCATATGCCAGAATATGCAGATTCGGTCCTGCCTGTATTGAGAGGTTGCCCAGCATAACCGCCGGCAGGTTGTTCATTATTGAAGCCAGGAATGCAAACAGATAACCGGACAGCAGCAAAGAAACAGGTTCGGGCAAGGTCTGGATCGCTAAAAGAAGATTCGAAATATCAAGGATAAGGCCCGCATTACCCATCCCTACAATTATTATATACATCCCGAGGGAAAATAATACAATCTGCCATGGGGCTTCCCTGATAATTTTTTTCGTATCAATAGTTTTCCTGAAACTGACGACTATTAACAGCAAAGCTACTGCAGGTACGGCAATAAACGCAACCGGAATGCCCATCAGTCCTGTGATCGAATAGACAACCACGAGAGCAATCAATGTGGGAACGGCTGAACGAACAATGGCGCGATCTTTTATCGCGTCCGTTTCCATAGAGGCAAAATTTGCTGTTAGAGTCCCCGGAATACTCCTGCGGTAAACGAGAAGCAAAACTGAAAGGCTGGCAACGACGGAAATAAGGTCCGGAATGATCATTCTCTCCATGTAGCTCAGGAAATCAATGCGAAAATAGCTTGACATGATGATATTGACCAGATTACTTATCGTAAACGGCATGCTCGCAGTATCTGAAATGAAACCTATCGCCATGATAAACGCCAGGAAAGTCTTTTCATTCGCACCGGTTCTACGCAGCAAAGAATAGACAATCGGTGTGAGAACGAGTACCGCCCCGTCGTTGGCAAAGAATGCAGAAATCACAGAACCCAGAAGAATCATAAAAACAAACAGCTTTATCCCCGATCCATGTGCAAGTTCTGCAATTTTTATTGCGGCATATTCAAAGAAACCGACCTCGTCGTATATTAAGGAAAGCATGATGATTGCGATAAACGTAAATGTTGCATTCCAGACTATATTCCACACTTCAATTATCTGGGACAAGCCGACGATTCCAAGGGAAATTGTTGCAAATGCTCCTATGACGGCGGAATAACCTATACCCAGTTTAAATGGCCTCTTGGTAACAAGAATAATCGTAAAAGCAAAGATAACCAGGGATATGAAAAACTTCAGTGAATACAATTCCTACCTTCAAACTGTATTTTCACGGACTTAAAATTTCTTCCGAAGTAGCATGGGTGCACAGATATGTGTACAGCAGGGTGACTGTCCGGTCAATTCTGCTGAGTAAAATTAATACAAAACTGCCAATTACGAAGCTATCATGAATCGCAGTCTCATCAGGATGAACAATGGCATTCTCACAATTGCGAGCGGGAACGAGGAAGTTGCGAACTTTGATTTTCAGGGAAGACTCCTGTTTTATACCAGTTCAGGTGTAACCTACAGGCGTTCATATGCCGGATTGTTGTACAGGCTCGCATGGGACAACGACTTAAGGGTGGTGGAAAAAATTCCGCCTTCTGAAGCGGAAACGATAATAAAACGCACTCTTGAAATGGCACGAAATTTCCCGACTCAGGAAATCACGCCCGAGGAAAAGTCGGTTGTCTCAACAGTTTCATCCAGAGACGTTTCATGGGTGGACTCCGATGCCGCGTCGCTGGTTAACCTGTATTCCCGAATCCCGGTTCTCCCTCCAGACCAGGCCTCAAGCCTGTACCTGGAACTTGCGACCGGATGCAGATGGAACCGTTGCACAGTTTGCAGTTCATATAATTCAAGAGAATTCAACGGCAGGACGATCGATGAATTCCGGGAACACATTTCAAAGGTGAAAGCAGTCATGGGCAAGGGATTGCACTCACGGAAGTCGGTCTTTCTTGGAGACGCGAATGCCCTCGACGTGGATCAGAAAGTTCTGCTTCAGGCACTGGATGACGTGAAGTCTGAATTGAATCTTCCTGTATTTGCTGCGTTCGACGTTTTCACAACCCCCAAGAGAAAGAATATGATACATTACCGGGACCTGAAGGAACATGGCCTGGAGCGCATATTCGTCTTTCTGGAATCGGGGAGCTACAAAGTAATAAAATTGTTCAATCAGCACATAAATATAACTGAAACACTCAACATTGTCAACAATATCAAAGATTATGGCATATCGGTGTCGATTGTCCTGATGGTTGGGATGGGCGGGAGAAAGTTTAATGAAGACCACATTACCGGTTCAGCCAATATAATATCCCAGATGAATCTCGAGAGGGGTGATATGATATTCCTGTCCCCGGTTGTTGAGGAGGATGATGAAACCTACTTGGAAATATCCAGGAAAAATGGTCTGGGAAACATGACGCCGGAGGAAAAAAGGCAACAGACGGAAAACCTCATCACGTCCATAAAAGACGCCTACAGGGGGATGAACGGAAAAGAACTTGATGTCCCGGTCGTGAAATACGATCTCAGAGAATCGATATTTTAGCCGATTATGGTGCCGCCGGTTTTTCCGGTTTTCATTATTTTCCCATATTCTCCGAGTTCCAGACCATTAATTACATATATCCTGATATTTGAGCGCTTGGCTATGTTGAGGGCGGTAAGATCCATGAATACATTAGGTCCGGCGCCGACTGATTTAGACAAGGCAAGCGATATGGCCTCATCGTAACTCAAGGCCTGGAATTTTTTTGAATCCGGGACCTTTTTCGGGTCGTCGCTGTAGACTCCATCCACTGAGGTCGCATTGATCAGGATTCTAGCATTTATTCTCTCTGCAAGCAGTGTAGCTACGGTATCTGTGGTGTGTCCCGGTTCAGTCCCGCCCATTACAGTGAAACGGTAAATCCTGGAAAATTCCGCAGCATCATTGACTGTGGTTGGAATCTTCGAGTTCGAATCCGCGAGAAATGAAGACAATGCCAGAGCATTCATTCTTGTTGCGTTGATTCCTATTTCGTCAAGTATATTGTCGTTAACATGATAATTTCGCAGGGCAGAAATATATGTTCTGGCCAGGTTACCTCCGCCAACCACAATGCCAAACCTGAAGGTGCTATCCATTTCAGTAACAGTCCTGACAAACTTTTGCATGAACTGGAGATTGAGCCCGTCTGATGATATGATTGATCCTCCCAGGGAAATTACAACTGATTCCATAAACTCCAAGCTAATTAAGGTTAAATACAATTATAAATTTTCTTAGCGATGGCAACAGATGATCTTCAGCTCAGGAGATACGAATTCAAGAAAGCTCTCCAGGAACTGCAAAATCTGAAGGGTAGAGGAACTGAACTTGTATCCCTGTATATCCCTCCGACAAAAATGATATCTGACGTTGTTCAGTATCTGCGGGAAGAGTATTCCACTTCAGCGAACATTAAATCAAAATCCACACGAAAAAATGTCCTTGCTGCAATAGAATCAATAATGTCCCGGCTGAAGAACTACAAGTTCGCTCCGCCCAGCGGACTGGTTCTGTTTGTGGGACATGTTTCAACCAGAGGCGATCAGACTGAAATGTATGCAAACATAATAGAGCCTCCCGAGCCAATACAAACATTCAGTTATATGTGCGATTCTTCATTCCATCTCGAGCAGTTGCAGGCACAGCTTGCGGTGAAGGAAGCCTACGGCCTGATAGTCATAGACAGAAAAGAAGCCACAATCGGCTTTCTTAACGGAACTAACATAAGCGTGGTAGCAAATGAGCAATCGCTCGTCCCCAGCAAGCATCATCAGGGGGGTCAATCTTCCAGGCGATATGAAAGGCTCATAGAAATTGCTGCGCATGAATTCTTCAAAAAGGTTGGCGAGATCGCAAACAACGCCTTTGTTCCGGGCATTAAAGATATAAATGCAGTTTTTATCGGCGGACCCGGTGCGACCAAGGAATATTTCTTCGAGAAAGATTACCTGCGCAATGAAGTGAAAGACAAGGTGAAAAACCTTTTCGATATAGGGTACACGGATGAAACGGGATTGAAAGAACTCGTTGACAAAGCTGCAGACACCATGAAGGAGATGCAGATATCAAGAGAAAAGGATCTTATCAACAAATTCATGATGGAAATACGCAAGCCTGACGGAGGTCTCGGAGTTTACGGGGAAAGCGCAATCAAGTCTGCTCTCCTGCAGAAAGCGGTGGACCTTCTGCTTTTGTCAGAGGACCTTAACAAGGTGTCATATACTTACCGGTGTCCCAGTGACGGGGAGCTGAGAACAATTGTCAAGAAGCAGGACGAGGGAGTACTTTGCCCTAAGTGCAGCTCAGTAATGACACTTGATCATCAGGAAGATACGGTGGAGGTATTCTACAAGCTGGCTGAGGCATCAGGGGCCAGAGTTGAGTTAATATCGCTTGAGAGTGAAGAGGGAAAATTGCTGCAGAAGGCATTCGGCGGAATGGCGGGAGTACTCAGGTATGTCCCGAAGGTTCTGAATTAATTTCTAAGTCTCTGGCTGCCCGGACTCTCTACAACAAATACATCTTTGAATGATTTCATGGATTTCAATGGAATCATATAGCGTCCCTCCTTATCGATCTGGAAATCCGGATGTTTGTTAGGGCCGGACGGTTTTACCAGAACGCTTTTAATCGTTCCCGCTTCCGTATCCACTACAATATTGCTTACCGTACCGATGAGCTCACCGTCACTCGTCATGACTGATTTCTTTATAACGTCCGTGGCAAACTTCCTTGCAGTAGCCATATGACATTCAATGCAGGTACGAATAAATCCTTTTCCATTACAGGGAAGGAAATGCTGATTCAACTCCCTGTGTGATTCACGCAAACAATCTGGTTCTGCGGGATTTATAGAAGCCTATGAAAAATTCAGGAATGGAAGAAATCACTGGTAAAGTCCCAGTTCTTCCACCATCTTCCTCTTCTCCCTTACGTTTTTCCCTATGTTTTCCGAGAGATTCTGATAGAACTTTATGACATCCTCATCAACAGAAGCCCGAATAGATTTCAGGGCGTCCAGGAAATTCTTGTGCGAGACCTGGGATGCATTCTGGTTTTCCCTGTAAGCCATCATGCCGGCTTCCCTGCAGAGGTTCTCAATATCGGCCCCGACATATCCGTCTGTTTTCTGCGCTATTTCATCAAGATTTACGTCCTTTGTAAGGGGCATACTCTTTGTATGCACTTTCAGTATCTTGAGCCTGCTTGAGACGTCCGGCGCAGGTATGAAGATCATCTTGTCAAATCTTCCGGCTCTTAACAGGCCGGAGTCGATTATGTCAGGCCTGTTTGTGGCTGCCAGAACAACCACTCCCTGAAGAACCTCAATGCCATCCAGTGAAGTAAGCAACTGGTTCACCATTCTCTCAGTGACCCCTGCATCGCCATACTGACCTCTTCTGGGAGCAATGGAATCTATCTCGTCAAGAAACACAATTGTGGGTGCCACCTGTTTCGCTTTCTTGAATATCTCTCTAATCGCCTTCTCACTTTCTCCGACCCATTTGCTAAGTACTTCCGGTCCTTTAACCGATATGAAATTCGCATTGCTCTCATTGGCAACGGCTTTTGCCAGGAGAGTCTTTCCGACTCCAGGCGGGCCATACAGCAGGAATCCCTTCGCAGCACGAATTCCAAGTTTCTTGAAAACTTCAGGTTTAAGCAATGGCAGTTCAACTGTTTCACGAAGTTCGTTCTTGACAGATTCAAGTCCGCCAATGTCTTCCCAGGTAACACTCGGAATCTCGACCGTAACTTCACGCAGGCTGCTCGGTTCAATGGATTTCAGAGCTTCCTCTGAAGCATCCGGAACTTTTTGAGAGACTG
>JAMDBW010000088.1 GCA_023487765.1 Thermoplasmatota archaeon
GAAGTTGACTGCCCTTTCTCCCAGTCCGTGAAATTTTGCGTCACTGCATACGCCGCTATTCTGGATGGTTTTCTTGCCAATGAAAACAGGTGGTCTGTCGATCCTTAACAATTTGCCGCCACGGGAATAATATTCAATTTCACCGGATTTGTATATTTTAATTGAGTCCTTGTCCAATGACAGGTTATTTCCTGTGTCTACGAATTCGAAGGGTTCCAGTGAAAACCCCAAACCGGATACTGAGGTGTTCGTATCCCTGTCCTTCCAGAGGAATCTGAAAAATCCCATGACTCTGGTGATCCTGAGGGTGGTGTTTTCAAATTTCACGGTAAGGGTGTCTTCACTGTACCCGTATTCCAGGAATTGCCCTGGCTATCTTTCCTCGTAAGAATCTCTGATTAGGGAGAAAGCTAAAGAGTTGGATGATATTTCATTTCCGAAAGTTTCATTAAATTTTTTGATTTGCTCCATAATTTCCAACTGAATTCACTCCAATATTTCAATAATTACTACTGTAAGAAGTATTCTGAATAAAAAAGGTTTGTTACGTCTTTATATCAATTATCCAATGATAAAGAATGGTGTCATTCGCGTGGTATCCTGATCTTGCAATTCACCCCCGGGAAGATGTGTTTTCCCGGTCTTTCTCCCAGAATGGAACAGGCAAGGAACAGTAGGGCTATTGCCGTTCACATCAAGGAGGAGAGGATGGAAGCACATGTTTTTGTGTGCGTCCTTTCCCCGCGTAAACGAAGCGCAAAATGAGGTGGTAATTCTTAAAACATCGATGTTTATATGCCGCTACCAAACAGAGGAGAACCAGTATTGCACCATGAATGGGGATCAATAAATGCTACTTTTTATCCTACGCCCCCTATATTCATCTGAAACGACCACGCAGATTCCTATTTCTATTACAAAAGGAAGAAAAAATGGTGCCAAGACATCAAAGAAAAATTCCAATCCTGCACCAACTGGAATCAGGAAAAAAATGATCCAAACCGGATTACTCCTTCCGCCGAGTAACCCATAAATTGTGGGGATTAGAAGAAGAGCAAAGAAAAGGAAAATAAGCAAATATGTTAGGGAGGAATTAGCAGCCGGATGTGTCTTGAGATATTCCGACATGTGTATAAGAAGAAACGGAAGGATCGCTATCAGGGATGTTAATGCAGCAATAGATAGCAGGCGCACTTTCCGGAAAGCATTCTTTTCGTCACCATGTTCATATGTTTTCTCTGCCATTTCAGGTCACAACATACTCAACAACGTCCTTATAATCATTTAGATTGTAAAATGTCATGAAGATTCATTCCGGAATAGATAAAACCTGTTTCCGGTGTGGAATCGCTACAGTAGGGTTACCTGGAATCTGTTAGTGCAGAGGTTTTGCCAGTCTCAAGGAAGTTGAGTCCTTCCTTCCATGTTCGCCGAGATACTTTTCCGATGTGTTCCTTCTTCCGGGATACCAGATAAGGTTCTGCAGGTGCGAGAGTTACTTTCCCGTCAGGCATGATAAACCGTATCCGGCATTTATTTTCTTCAATACTCCGATCAGTTATGACGTCCCCTTCAGCCCGGTCATGAACGCGATCTGGCTTCCCGTTGCCTGGGGGACGGGCAAGGAATCACCCGAGGAACAGGATAGCCTGCGGAAATACCCAGTTTCCAAAAACCAGCTGATAAGCATCTCCATTTGAAGATACTGTGAGTTTTCCTCCGGAGCCGGTAAAGAAGAAGCTTATGGAAACATACTGGCTTGCGCGGAACTCCGCAGCCCCGGCATACGGGCCACCGGGAGGGATGGGGGGATAAACTGTAGTTCCGTGGTAAACAACCGGCACAAACAAAGCAAACGCGATGGCAGCTATCAAGGTGCAGTAAATCACTTTTCTCTTATGAATCATTTCGATTCCCCCTCTCCATCACAAATAAATATGTGCAAAACGTAACAACAAAGGCATCAAGACCTATGTTTATGACAGAAAACACCTCAAACCCGTAAAGATGCAGCCTGATAACGGCCAGGGAAGCACCGAGAAAAGGCAGGACTATTCCGAGCAGGTAGAATATCTTGAGTGACTTTGCCAGTCCCATGCTTATGGCAAGATAGATAGTCCCGAACACGACGCCTGCTATGAGCGTGGGTACGGTGAGACTTAGAATGAAAAGCTGGAGGTAATGTACGTAAGAAGCTGTGCCCATGACGGCTGATGCAGCAACTTCAAGGTCCCTCTTGGCAATCTTTAACCCGCTCAATGATTTGTTCAATATTTCGCCTTCCAGTTCTTCATGTTGTTCGCGTATATTTCCTGGATTTTCGCCAGTCTCCGAACATGATCGACAATGTCACCGGTTAACCGGGCAGTCATTTTTTAACCCCCCTCATATTTTCAACCCTTTTTGAGATAATGAACAGCAGAATGCCGAGAAGCCAAAAGACTATAGCAAATCTGGTACCATCAGTTGAAGGAATATTTGTAAATGGTCCCGGAGTCGATTCGCCCACGAGATATGCCGATAAGAGTACACCTCCTGTCAACGAGATGAAGCCAAAAATTATGGATATAAGCGATACTTTTTCAATCAAATCTATTAGCCTCATTCCACATTCACACCCTCAAAATTTCCTCAATTTCCATCATTTCACATTCCCTTTTCTCACCTGTTTGAAGTACATTCTCATCACTCCCGCCCCTCCGTTACCCTCACTTTCTTGGGATCCTTCGACCGGATACAGATTTCTGCGTGTCCAGCGTATCGATAACCGGAATCCCTGAAGACCTCTCCTTGAATCTGCATGTGTTCTTCGTTGCCATCTTGAAGTTAAATTTTATCTCTTTTTTGTCCATTTTTTTACTTTTTCTGTTATTTCAATATCTTTACCAGTTTCTTTACGTCTTTGCCTACCCCATCATCCGGGTAATGGGCAGAGTTAATGACGTTAACAGCTTCATCTTTGAAAGCAGCACTCCTGTCAGTATTCTCCTTATCCCTGTATAGGACTGATAAAGCAACGAGCCTTCTCCCTAGATCTGGCCCGGCCTCTGGATTCATCTGAAAATTGCTTCTGTAGTCGTCAAGTTTCATCTCTATGGTCTCAATCGTCGTTTCTTTGTCAGCTTCAGTGCCATCCGCCTTCATGGTAAACAACACTGAACTGAAATCTCTTTTTTTCTTGAAAATTCCCAATTTTCCACCCATTCAAAATCTCCTTGCTTTCCTGTTACCGATGCTGTCCAAATGGACTTCTGAGATGTCGCCGCGTGAATACTCCTCAAAACCACCAATTTTCATAAAAGCTGATATATTTCATGTTCTGGAATTATATAAAATTGCCGTGATAATGAATTCCTTCTGGGAGAACTAATACTCGGGAAGCGTGGGAACAGTCATTGTTGCCAGCATTTCCCTGATTGCTGAAATACCGTTTTCGATCTTTCCCAGGGACGTAACGTCCCTGAGATCCGTCACGGACATCTTCAGACACCATTCGTTGTCGGTGCGGGCATCTCTTCAGCAGCACATCAATGATACAGCCATACGATTCACGGAGGAGAATGATCCGGTCATCTCCGTGGACACAAAGAAGAAGGAACTGATCGGCAATTTCAAGAATGGCGGAAAGGAATGGAAGCCCCCCGGTGAAGTGGATGAGGTCAATGTCTACGATTTCCTCTCAGATGCTGAGGGAAAGGCGATTCCATATGGTGTATACGACATAAAGGCAAACGAAGGGTGGGTTAATGTCGGTATCGATCATGATACGGCAGAATTTGCTGTGGAATCCATACGAAGATGGTGGAATATCCTCGGGAAGAAGAGGTATCCCCATGCTGCAAAGCTGATGATAGCAGCAGACGGTGGCGGATCCAATGGATCTCGTGTCAGGCTGTGGAAGATCGAACTGCAGAAATTAGCCGATGAAACCGGCCTGGATATCACAGTGTGCCACTTCCCTCCCGGCATGACAGTAGATCAAAAATCACCTCCGGAAGCCCTGTTTTCTAAACGAAATATCGGTGAGAAGGGATTCACGGTTACAAGAACCGATGTTACAACTATTCGCAGCACATCCGCAATGATTCTTATGCGGG
>JAMDBW010000067.1 GCA_023487765.1 Thermoplasmatota archaeon
GACTGGAAATCGACAATGTCCATACTCTTCTCAGGGATATTTCCGGCCTGTTCATCTGAGATCGATCTCCTTTTCGATGGTTTCATCTGATTCATACCGAGGAGACCCTGCCCGTGAGGATGGAGGAGAATTGAGACTCTTCTTCTCCTTCATCCTCCTTGCATAGTGATATGCCATGATTCCCGGCATTGCAGTGAGTGCAGCAACCAGGGATAAAGCCGAAGCACCCTCTAATTTCCCTGGAAGGAATACGAGGAAGTAAAATGACCCGGCCATAAAGAATGCAAAGAATATCATGGATACCACGAATACAATCCATAGAACCCAGTACATCAGCACCCAGAGAAACCCCGTATGTGATAGCGGGTAGGAGGGTTTCCCATCGTCGATTTCCAGTCTGTTCAATTCAATTCGCCTCTTTGCGTCTCTTTGTGTTAGCATACTAACAGTTTTTTTCATCTTGACACCTCAATTTCTTTCAGTCTTCCACTCTTTACCGCCCTCAGGACGTGTTCAATCCTGTGCCCGGAATACGGCCTTACAATCCATTCTCCGGGCTTGACGGGGCTCCCTTTCCGTGCAAAGGACTTATCCGCCCTGGATCCTTCCCTGATTAGCCTGATGTAGGTCTTCCAGTCCTGATCAAGATCGTATCTCCGCTCAACTTCAGCTATGAATTCTTCAGGGTATCGTTTCGCAAGATCCATCCAGTTGTCGGAGAATGAAAAAAGGGATGCGATATTCACTGCCTCTCACCCCATGGCTTTTCGATCCTGTTCTTGGCTTCCTCAGTAGATACTTCCGGCGGACTGACATAAGACGGCATCATCTTCTGCTTGACTTCTCGCTTGATACTCTCCTCTTTCTCCGTGGTATTCGCCCTGATAACTGGAGAAAATCTCCTGAAAAATTCAAGTGGCATGTCTTCCATACGGGGATTCTTCAGGAACTCGGCCTCGAACAGTTTATAGTCTATCCTCAGGGAATACATGGAATACAGTCCTTCCTCGGTTGGTGCGAGAAATGTTTTTCCCTCTGCGGGGATGAGATTCCCCCCTTCCCCGATAAAATGCCTCAGCAGTCTCTTTGTCGCCCCGGTGGCTCTGTCTGTCAGTTTCCATCCGGTCTCGGTCTCCATTACCTCATAGCTTTGGATTCTTTCACGCAGATATTCTCTCACAATGGAATCGGGAGAGACCGCGGGCATGTGCTGGATGCTGAATATCTCTGCATGAACGAGGGACCTGAAATACCACGCATGGTAATCTTTCTCCAGCCTGAGTTCCAGCTGAATTCTTTCCCTGTCTTCGATCCTCGCCTTCAGGCTGTTATACTCGGCTTCCTTTATGGCAAGGACTGCCCTCTCATCCGAGATCTCCTGCGCAAGTTTCTGGAGCCTTATGGTATCCGCGTCTTTCGGCATTATGCTGTGAGCCGCCCGTCTGAAGATAATTGATGCATTGACGCCTGGGTTCTCCTTTAGAAACTGTTCGATCTCCCAGTCACTCATTATGGTCCTCTGAGGAAGCTTCTTGTCTCCGAGCGATGGCCTCCCTATGTTCCTGTTATTCACTCCCTGAGCCATGGTTGTCGCCTCCCCCCGGTTTCTGTTTCTTCAGTTAGAAAAGAAAAAGAAAAAGAAAAATAAAAAATAAATAAATAATTTAAATATTTATTTAATTGTAAAAAAAATGGGAGAGAAGCGGTTTTCCGGAAAGTGCCCCTTCGACTTTCGATATGTATTGAAATTCCTGAGATAATCTCTGAGCGGTTCTTTATGCTGTTATGGATGTTGGAATTATGGTATGTATAAAATTCAGAGAATGGAGAATTCATCTTCTGAACCTCCTTCTTCTTGCATCGACATAGCGATCCCTCTGGACCTTCTGTTCCGGATCCTCGAAAAACGTGGGGAAGATCTTCAGGGTCAGTGGATTCTTTCCCTCTACGCTGCAATCCTTCTCGTGCCGGTCAAGCCATATCTTGAGGTGCCTTTCAGCTTCGGATAGATCATAATCCACAACACCCATTATGATCGAATCGCAGGCAGAAATGTAATACGGCCTCTCAATCCCGATTATGGTATCGATCATGGACTGGGTTTTGTTGTCCTGGAACGAGATCATGAGAAGACCTCCTTCAGGAAGAACCTTATCACATTGGATTGAGATGCAATCTCCTTTGGTGGGGCTCTTTCAAAACTTTTCAGGACATCTTGGATAGCTATGTTCTTCCCTGGAAGGATAACCGGTTTCATTCGAGAACCTCCAGGAGTTCTCCGAAAGTCTTCGGACTTCTTCTGTACTCCTTTTCAAACTCTTCTATGAGTTCTTCAGTTGTAGCAGAGGATATCCCGTGTCCTGACGCCACGGAAAATATGCTGGCAAAAGCGGACCTCAGCATCTGTAGATCGCCCCCAGAGGTGTTGGAAGTGACAGGTCATATCCGAATTTGGAATATACACGACCTGAGTACCCTGATTCCAGTGATCCCACTTGTTTTGAACGGCTCCCGCCGGAATTCGTACCCAACTAGCTATTTTATCCTCCCCGTGAAAAAGTCTCTCGACAGCAGGAATTCCCTTCTCCGCTGCTTCTTTTGTTGACAGGTGTTCATAGATTGTAGTGGTCTCAATGCGGGCATGTCTCAACAGGATTTGTACCAACCTCAGATCGTTTGTGGTCCTGTACATATACGTTCCGTAGAAGTGCCTGAACGAATGGGCATGGATCTCCGGCATCCCGATCCTCACACCGATCTTCTTGATCATGGAACGGATGTATTCGTAAGGCATTCTTCCCTTGTCTGTTGTCAGCAGAGCTCTCTGATCGGACTGCATCCTGAATTTCTCCCTGTAAGTTTCAATGTGTTCCTGCAGCCCCTGTGGAAGAGGAACATACCTGTCCTTCTCCCCCTTCTCGGATCTGACATAAAGAAAACCGTCTTTTGCATCCTCCAGGTTCACCTTTACAAGTTCTCCGACCCTGACGCCGGTAAATGAAAAAATCTCAATTATCAGCCTGTTGCGGAACCATATTTCCCTGTTGTGGTGCTGATCACAGAATCTCAGGATTTTTTGGAGCTGTTCAGGCATGGGAACCAACGGATCAGGTGAAGGCTCCCTCTTCAGTCTTGGCGTCTTAACGGCACTTCCAATGAAGGAATGCCATGGCTCCTATTTTTGAAAGCTATCCTCGATCAAATACTTGCACAAGACCACACAGGTAGGGGCATAGAGAAACATTGGTATTTCGGTAAATCATTATATGCCAATGTAAGATAAATATCAGAATGAAGACCAAAACGAGCATCTCCATAAATCAACAGGTTTGGTTCAAGCTCTAGAATCTTGCAACTGAAAAGAACACGAACATCAGTTCAGCATTGCAGAAAGCCATCGAAAGTGAACTTCTCTCCAACTTCGATGACTCCATATTCAAGTATTCGACCAAGGGAAGATCGGACTTGGATTTTGACCCAGTAGAGCCAAAACAAAAAGTGTCAGAGCTTGTCAGAAGAATGAGAGATGAAAGAGAAAACAGTATATCCAGACAGTAGCGCAACCGTCAAAAGGTACGTCAAGGAGAGTGGCTCTGAGTGGATTCGTGGCCTGTACCGATCGCTTACCTCGGAAACACTGTACTGGTATTCAGTTTATGGAACGTTGGAGAGATACTTTGAATACTGGATAAAGCACGGAGACAACAGCGAATAAGCAGGGATCAACTTGCCGAGGTCCTGGATAGATTTGCAGACGAGACTTCGGGACTCAGAAAGCTAGGTCTATTAAGAGTGATTCCCGTGTCGGAACGAATTTTGGAGGACAGTTGGGGTTTTATAACTAATCAGCCTATTTATACTGCCGACGCCCTCCAAGTTGTCAGCGCTGTTGAGTCAAAATGCGACGAGTTCCAACGAATCACATAGCCATATTTCCTCCCGGCCAATGCAGTGGACTCCCATTCACATATGTTTAATCAGCAAAACGAAATTTTAAGTATGAATGACTTGATTCAACTGCATATGTTTGAAAGGATTGGTGCAGGATGGAAGCTTGGCAAAGCTTCGAGAAAACTGATCTTCAAGGATAAGAAATTACTGTTCTTTCCTCTGGTATCTGCATTTTTCGGCATTCTGGAAACTTCCATTATTTTTGGTCTACTGGGGGCTTTCTATCTCAACATATCCTCATTACTGCCTTCAAATAGCGGCACTTACAGCCAGATATTCATTTTTCTGGCATTCCTGCTATTGTACATCTTTGTCTCATTCACTTCCACTTTCCTCATAATTTCAATGTATACTTCTCTGGATGAATTTGAGAAAGGCAATACAATAGGCGTTATCAAAGCTATGTCCCTAAGTAAACCCTACATAGGGCTGGCTTTCAAGTGGGGGCTATTTTCCGGCATCGTTCTCACCGTAATCAGGGTCATAGAATCAAGGTTTCGCGGAGTCGGAGCAATTATCATAGCTGATCTGGGAGGACTGGCCCTTTCAATGGCTTCCCTTTTCGCCGTTCCCGTGATCTATGAAAAGAAAATCGGACCCATACAGGCGGTTAAGGAAAGTTTCAGGATGATAGCCAGCTTCTTCGGCCCCACATTCGGAGGCTTCGCATATATTGATATATTCGGGCTGGCGATTGTCGGTCTTGGATTCCTCGTGCTGATAGGGGGATTGGTGCTTCTGGGCCTCGGATCCGGATTCCTGGCTTTTTTTATTGTTCTGGTTGTTGCAATTATTATAATAATAACCGGCATCCTCATTACACAGGCTTCGTCAAACGTATTCAGGCTTGTACTCTATAACTATTCTCAGGGCAAAGGACTTCCCAAGGATTTTGATGCAGATGAAGAGACCATAAGGCAGGCGATGAAGAGGAAAAGAGGGGGCGTCCAGATCTGAATTCCTGCTATATTCAGTCCAACCCTATTTAACCGGTCATGGTTCACTCGTATGGTACTTGTTGAGGTCTCCACGCCATTTCTCATCGTCCCACTGGTTTTCTGATGAAGTCCTGTACCTGGGCTTGGTGATTATTTCCCTCACCTCAAATTTTCTAAAGAATTTCTCGCTGTGGGCTGTTTTTACTACAAGTGCAGTGTCAAGACCCTTGAATGTTCCTCCGCACGACACTATTTCCGTTCCCTCCTCTATAGCTCCCGCGTCAGTCGCCATCAGCGCTGTTTCTATTGCAATTTTCGTTCCCGAGCTGAAAAGTTCGAGGGTATAATCGATCATGGCGTCAGCAACAGGATAATCCCACTGTATACCTCTGGCAGGAGGGGCAAAGGGTCGTGTGCCCTGAATGATTCTGACTCCGTTCTCTTCCAGTATTTTCCTGAATTCGGAATATTCCTTTCTATTCAGGCCAATTGGTATTTCACCCTTTGGTCCCCAGGTCCTGGAAGGATAGTGTGTCACGACGGTAATTCTAATCCTGTCATCATTGAAGACTTTCAGGGCTTCGATCGCGCTTCTGCCTGTTTCCGAAGCTATAATAACGTCACGGATGCCCAGTTCGTCGCATCGTCTCCTGGCTGCTTTCAGTGTCGTCATTGTGTTTGTCTCTCCGCAGAACCCGAAATAAGTAATTTCCTTCGTTTCATCTGTCACGATGCTGATTATACGATTCAGCATCTTATGAAAGTTTTCACGAGCCAAATAAAAAAATTCGGGAGACGTAGCTGGATTGACCAGTCATGGAAGGCTCATTCAAAAACAACGGCCCTGAATATCTGGATCCGGACACCGGGTCTTTTCCATTCGCCTCGGGGGAGGCCAGCTTTCTCGCATGTTGCCTCAATGAATTCCCGGGCAGTGAGATTATATTCCGTGGCGACCTGCGGCAGGAGAAGCCCTGAAGTATAGTCGTTTGATACGATTAACCCGTCCCGGCCAACCTTTATCCTGGCAAGGTCTGATTCAGTCCTGATCTCCACGTCTTCCGGCGGTGTCAGAAGGCTTACCTCGATTTCAATGTCCTTCATCTCATCCTTTTTCACGCGCGGGAATCTGGGATCTTCAGTTGCAGCAAAGATCGCCGCTTTCCTGACTCCATCCCTTATGGAATAACGGGGAAGGGGAAACCCGATACATCCTCTCAGCTCACCGGATTTTCTGAGAGTTACAAATACGCCTGTTTTTTGATCCAGAGAACCTTCTTTAGCCTCGTCCTTAAAGGACTCTCCCGTAAAATGGGCTTCAATTGACCTCCTTGCCAGCTTCTTGAGATAACTTCCAGTATCCTCTCCCTCTATTTTGTCAGGTATAATACTTGCCTCGTGTGGCTTTCCGGTCATGTACATTAATGATCATGTACGGGTTAATACACATTGCCAATCCGGTTTTTTGTTTATGAAACAATGTAACAGATAAGAACATGATATCAGGAAAATAACATTAAGATACAGATCATGGTCAAATATGGAAAGATCACCTGCTGTCAGCGGTCTCTTCTATCCGCGCAGTCCGGAGGAAGCGAAGTCGATGCTGGAAAGATTTTTCGGCATGGTCAGGCCAGTCAGTGTTCCAGGCAGAATTATAGGCATTGTGGTCCCGCATGCAGGATGGATTTATTCAGGACTGACTGCAACACATTCATATGCCGCAATAAGGGAACAGGACAGTAGAAGCTTTATCATAATCGGCCCGAATCACCAGGGATATCCACCATACGCTGCAGTGTATCCGGACGGATCCTGGAAGACTCCTCTTGGCAGCGCAAGGATCAATGAAAGGCTGTCCAACACCGTGGCAGCAGGAGGGAATGTTCGCAGAGACACCTCCGCTCATTCAGGTGAGCATTCCATCGAGGTACAGATACCGTTCCTGCAGCATATGTACGCGGAGAAATTTGACTTCGTTCCCGTTGTGCTGGGCAGGCAGGACATGGAAATCGCGAGGATGCTCTCCGACACCTTGAATTCAATAATATCTGATTCAGTGATCATAGCATCATCTGATCTCACACATTATGAAAGCCACAAAACGGTAGTGGAAAAGGACAAGATCGCTATGGACGCTATAGAGTCGCTTGACACAGGCGAATTTTACGATGTCATCAGGAAAGAGCACGTGACTGCGTGCGGATACGGTGCAATTGCGATCCTCATGAATCTCACCAGGAAACTTGGAGGAAAGATCATCACGCTGCATCACAGCACGTCAGGCGAGGCGAGTGGAGATTACGACGCCGTAGTCGGTTATCCGTCCATGCTTGCATATGTGTAAAGCTATTGAGCAATCATTTAGTGTCAGAACTACATGTTCATCTGATGAACGAAGCCTCCCTTTTCGTTCCGCTGCCGGGCGGAAGCGTGCGATGCACGGCCTGCAGGAGATACTGCACGCTGAAAACCGGACAGACCGGTTTCTGCGGGGTACGCAGGAATATCGACGGCAAGCTCTATCTTCTCGTTTACGGGAAGCCTCTTGCTATCCAGGTTGATCCCATAGAGAAAAAACCGGTGCTGCACATGTATCCGGGATACAGTATATACTCCATCGGAACCGCCGGTTGTGATTTTGCATGCCAGTTCTGCCAGAACTACGACATAAGCCAGAGGAGGCAGGACGTCGGCACTCCCATGACTTCCGGGGACATTATCTCAGATGCTGTTGCCCGAAAATGCGACGGAATAGCATTCACTTACAACGAACCTACCATTTTTTCGGAATTTGCCTGTGAGATAGGAACGCTGGCACGGGAAAAAGGCATGATCAACATATTTGTCTCAAACGGATATGAAACTCACGAATCGATCCGGTACATCAGCAATTTCCTTGACTGCATAACCGTTGACTTCAAGGGAAACGCAGGAAGGGAATTCTACCGGCGTTATATTTCCGTCCCGGATTCTGATGTTATCTTTGATTCCCTGGAGGAGATGAAGAAGGCAAATATGCATGTCGAGATCACTGACCTGGTTATACCGGAGATCGGTGACGATCAGAATGAGGCAAGGAGAATGGTGAAAAAAGTGAGGGACATCTTCGGGGAAGACATGCCGGTAAGTTTCCTCAGGTTCCATCCGGACTACCGGCTGATAAATCTCCCTCCGACCCCTTATGAGATGCTGATCAGTCATTATCGCATTGCCAGAGAGGAAGGGATGAAATACGTTTACATAGGCAACGTCCCGGGAAGCAAATACCAGAACACCTACTGCCCTGAATGCGGTTCTTTGTGTGTGGAAAGGGACATGCTCCGGACTGTCGGCCTGAAAATTACGGGTGACGGGAAGTGTCCGTCATGCGGTTTCCAGTTGAATATAATCCTGGGAGAGAGAGGCAAATTCGGCCGGCCCGTGTCCGCAAAATAAACTTCTGTCCATGCAGTGACCGCCGGAAAGCACCCTGTCAATTAACGTGAAACTGTCCTGATCCCGGCTTCTGGACTTCGGCCAGTGAAAGGTTTATGTCGGGGAATTTTTTGGAGGTCTCGTTCAGAATGGACAGGAAAGCCCTGAGATTCGCATCCATGGTTGTTATCCGGGTGCTTAATACATGACCGTCGCTGCTGCTCGTCACCCTGATCCTGACAACGCCTTCCTCATCAAACCGTCTTGAGAGGAAGCCTATCACTTCGCTCTTCGTCACCTTCTCAAAGAATGCATCGGTTATGAACCTGACATTTTCCCTGTGTGCCGGTGCTTCAGCGGAGTTATACAGGAAACTGATATTGCTGATCTCACCATTGTATCTTCTTTCCCTGATCCAGGAAAAGCGTTTTCGTTCAGTTCCATCTTTGTGGTTCCCCGCCAGCAGGATCATATCGAAACGAACTGTGATCATTCCCACCCTGTCGGAAAATTTCGCCATCAGGGCTTCCATTCCTCTGTTCCGGCCGAGATATTCAATGCGCATTCCGGAAAAGGCATTCATCATTTCTATCAGCAGTCCTGAAATTCGCTCCAGGTGACTGCTGTGGAAACGGAAGGCAAAATATCGGACTCCGCTATCCAGGTACAGCGGCCCTATCACAACAGATTCTATCAAAGACAGCTTCCTGAAAATATTCAGGGGTTCATACTCACTGCTCCTTATTTTTATTTCCCACACACCATTTGCAAGGGAAGCACCAATCGTGTGCAGGAAAATGGTGAGTTCCCTGTCCTTTTCCGGAGAGTCGGCTATGTGATACGTCAGATCCACGCGGTCATTAAGAATCCTGATAGAGCCCAGAGCGAATATCTTGAATTTTTCTGAAATCTGCATTGCTGGAAGTGTTTCACCAATGATGTCCGGCGGAACGCTTAACAGGCACTCATAATCCAGAAATTCCGTGAAATCATCCATATTTCGACAAACTTCACATGGGCATTTCCTATTTATTAATTGCCACTTATGTGCGAAAAATACGGGAATAAATGCAACATTACAGCGAAATGGCGATAAAATCATTGTCAAATATTTCAATTATACGGCATTTTAGAGATAAAAATTCAATGCACAATCGCTCCCCCCTTCCCGGCTTAGCTATAGACCCCGGATAATTGCCGGAATACATAATTCGGAGTTTCAATTTACCTGAATATATGATTAAATATATCGAAAACGAAAGTAAATAACTTGTAATTAAGACAAGTAGGCGTGATTTTCTTCAAGTTTCGACATAATGTAAACATGTGAGAGTGAAATTATAAATCATACCTGATCTTAAACTCCATGATAATGAGTAGCAAACATCTTAATCTGAAGAAAATAGCGCTTGTAACGTTAATTGCTATGGTCACGGCATTCATCGCACTGTTCATGGCAAGGGAACCGCAAATGTTGGCTCCCGGTTCAACGGCAACCCCGTTCCTCGGCAGTGCTCCATGGCTAAGTCATGGTGATAACTCCTGGATGCTGACTGCTGCCACACTGGTAGGACTGCAGAGCATTCCCGGTGTGGCTCTTTACTATGCAGGACTGACCAGAAAGAAATATGCAGTCAATACCGCACTGATGGTATTTTATGCATTCGCTTCCGTAATGGTTACGTGGATTATTTTCGGCTACAATCTGGGATTTGGCCCTGCATCCGTCAGTGTTGACGGCTATGGAATCCTTGGAACTCTGGCCCCGACATTCCCCGGCTGGTTCATGGCATCCCAGACCACTTACGGTCCCTCTGCATCGACGCTGGCTATTCCGAACGCAACTTTTGTGTTCTTCCAGTTTGTATTTGCTGCAATAACACCCGTACTCCTCGTAGGAGGAGTTATTGAAAGGATGAACTTCAAAGCCTGGCTGTTGTTTGTGCCAATCTGGTCGATTCTCGTATACAGCCCGGTGGCATACTGGCTGTTCGCGGGAGGATGGCTGAATCAGCTGGGTGCCGTGGATTTCTCGGGAGGTTACGTGATCCACGTGGGTGCTGGAGTCGGCGCTCTTGCTGCAGCACTGGCGATAGGCCCGAGAACGCATAAGCAGAAAAAGATCGATCCGCACAGCCTCATGCTGGTGATGGCGGGTTACGGGCTTATCTGGATG
Source organism: Thermoplasmatota archaeon (assembly GCA_023487765.1). Taxonomy (GTDB): domain Archaea; phylum Thermoplasmatota; class Thermoplasmata; order Thermoplasmatales; family Thermoplasmataceae; genus JAJZOM01. The sequence continues at coordinate 10,483 of JAMDBW010000067.1, forward strand.
GGCTGGGCAGGGTTCAACGGAGGAGACCCCGGAGGAAGCACGATCGATGCTTCCATAGCAGTGCTGAACACAAACTTCACTGCAGCAGTGAGTGCAGTCGCCTGGATGCTGATGGATTACAAATTCCTTGGAAAACCCACTTTGATAGGCGCCACCAGTGGAGCAATCACCGGGCTTGTCGCAATCACTCCCGCCGCAGGATACGTGAACGGAATAGGTGCGATGTGTATCGGACTGGCATCAGGCATAATCCCATGGATCTTCCTTTACAAGGTTGAGCCGCTTTTCAAGATCGATGACTCTCTGGGAGTATTCAGCACTCATGCTGTTGCAGGCCTGGTTGGTGGTATATTGACCGGGGTTTTTGCGGACCCGAACGTCACTCAGTACATAGATCCGGGACTGACCGGTGCCCTGTACGGCAATCTGAGCCTCCTTGGCATCCAGGCTGGAGCCGGGCTGTTTGTTGTTGCCTACGACTTCATCGTTACGTACAGTATCCTGAGGCTCATCGGCCTGGTGGTCCCTTTGCAGGAGCATCAGACAAAGCTGAAGAAAGGAGATATGGAGATACACGGGGAGGTGGCTTATTCAGACATAATGTATGCTGAACTGCCTGAAGCCGGTAATGCTGCTCCCGCAGAACAGGGATAGCTCCACGGCAATTCCCTTTTTACCCTTTTTTTCGTCTGTTTCAATTTTTTACATGGATCAAATCAGTGTTCTAATTTTATTTTGCCTGACAGTTTGCCCTTGCAGTAGGCATACATGGCATCATAATACGGGAACTGCAGTCGCATGTTTTCGTGATCATCGCTGCTAATCTCCCTGAAACCAAGAGCAGCCGCTTCCAGTCCGGGAGATTCATGCGGTGTATCCTCCATCCTTGTATCTGCTCCTCTGACTATTCTTGCGAGTTCGTCCAGGGCTTTGTCATTTATGCCGTATTTCCTTATGATCGCATCAAAACTGTCATATTCAATCCCTTTCTCGCTGAAATGGAAAAGCTCGGCGCCAGGGGTATCAAAAGGAATGGCATCCTCTTTCCGTGCAGTTTCCATGACACTTTCTTTTGGTACAAACAGAAATTCGGCATCTTTGTCAACAAAATTCCTGATTAACCAAGGACAGGCTATCCGATCCACCTTCGCTTTTTCTCTGGTGATCCACTTCATCGTAATCGATATACTTAACGTCGTGGAATTACATTAACCTGGTGCAGGTCATGATAGATACCGCAACGTTATTTCAATGCCATAAGGACCCTGTTATCAAGATTCTGCCACACAACTCCGGTTTCCTTGAATCCTGCATTCTCAAGAAGTTCCATGTGCCTTTCCAGGCTGACAGGGTGATCGTGATGATCTGAATCGGGATATCTTCTGTCCCTTTCCCTGAAAAGTTCCTCCAGTCCCTGCTGTTTTCTCAGATTGGCCCACCAGGTGTTCCAGTTAGGAGCCTTCCCGTCAGATAGCGCATTCAGCTCCTTTCGATGCCTGATCCTGGCATTCAGTTCGGTTAGTCCCGGAGCCTGTGACTCCGGATAAAGATGGTCACCATTGAGAAATACGCCGCGTGGACCCAGGATTGACGATATCTTTTCATAGGTTTTTTTCAAGGATTCCTCAGGCAGCCAGTGGAGTGCCGTGGTGCTTAAGACGGCTTGAAACTTTTTATCAGGAAGCTTTTCAGGCCACGACGCATCCACGAGATTCGCCTCAACGAAGCTTAGACGCCCCTCATCCCGAAACTCAAAATTTTTGCCGATAAATAACAGCACAGGATCGTAATCCAGGGCTACGCATCCGGCTTGCGGAAATCTTTCGAGGAGTCTTCGGCTGAGGGAGCCAGGTCCGCATCCGAGATCAAGGGCTGTAAATTCTCCCGAAAACATCTCCTCCAGTTCATCCAGCATGAACTGGAATCTCTCCTCTCTGTTCGGCACATGGGCATTTTGCTGCTTTTCCCACTCTGCAGTCCAGTACTTGAAGTCAATTTCCACTCTCCCGTCCATGAGACCCCAATCCGAACACGGGATAAAGCCATGGGACAGGACCTGAATGTTCTGAAACCCGTATTTCCAAGTCAAAATAATAAGAACTTCAAGTTCTGGCAATGTATATATATCAAAAAACTGTAATATTATAAGGTCAATACATGACTAACAGAAAGAGTGTTATAATTCTGGCAGTAATCGTTGCTGCCGTAATGATCCTGTCATCTATGGCTCTTCTTTTGCCTCAGAGCCGTTCTCAAGATCATAATGCCGGTGTCAGCTCTACGGTGGCGCAACCGCAGGGATTAGCTGCAGCCCATCTTCCACCCATGGCTCAGAACATTCTCAAGAGCCTGAATTCAAAGGGCATTCCGAATAAATACATATTTCTCCCCAACTTCGGAAAATCTTCGCTGACCGGATCGCAGGTCAACGGAACGTCATACACACAGGCCCCTGCTCCATTTGGCATAGGGACTTACGGACTTGCCCGGAGCAACGGGAAACTTGTGAGATACAACCTCAATTCTTCCAGTTTTGAAGGTTCATTTTCAGTAAACAGTCTCAAGACTTTCTACGGACTGGATGACTCCCCGAACGGAGTCACCGTACAGCTCAATGCCGTGCTTAATAACGTTACCCTCTTTGGCAGTTCACATTACAGTTTCTGGACGCAGAATGTCATATTCTATTCAGCAAGGACTCACCAGCTCCTCTTCATAGACAATATCTGGAATTTCTCCAGCCCGTCTTTCTACATGTCACCAAACGTATTCCATTCATACAACGGAACCCTGGTGTCTCCGTACTACTATTATGCGATCGGAAACCTCGTTAATGTCACGTACCCTTTCACAGTGCACTTTTACCTGAACTCAACCCTTGTCCAGGGAAGAAATACTGTCTTTTTCAACTACTCACTGGATAACAACGGAATAAGCAAATCCGGCAGTTATGATGAAGTGCAGTTCAACTCGACTGCGGAAACATCATCCGGATATTCCACACCTCAGGCTAACTATCTCGTAACCTCGAATGTCACCACCCCGACAGGTTTCATCCCGTATGATGCGGAAATTATGATCGGCGGACCCGGAGGCGGAAGCACAGCAATGATCTACCAGATCGATGCAACAATGACGCTGAAATATCTTAGTTCCGCCGGATCTTATGTAAACGTGCCTTCTGCATACAATGTGGGTTCCGAAACCGGTGAAACGTCTGCAGGAGTGGCGGTCACATGGTCACAGAACGGAGTCGCCCACCTTGGCGCAGGGCCGTCATTTGTGTACGGGATGTGGAACGTTTCTCAGACAAATCAGTTCAATCACTACAAGGGACAGGTGACTCCATCGAATTCGTTCATGTTTGTCAGTCCCGGTTCAACCTTCAGTGACGCAAATGCATCGTGGGCTCCGCTCAGTATGTCCGGAAAATATTCGTTCAGTCTGCCGGAGGGAACATACAACACAGGCGTTCTTCTGAGCGATCACTCTCCGGAATACGCGGCGCTAAATGCGAATCATCTTCAGAAATTCGACCTGCCGGTTAACATGAGTACGGGCCTGTACACTCCGCTTTACGCCTATAGTAACAACCAGCTGCAGTACATCTCGCAGGGCGGTAATGGAAAGCAGCATAGCCCTTATCTGCTTTACAACAACCCTGCTCCGGCCGGGCAGGTCAGCCCGCTGTTTGCCTCAATGAATGACTACGCTTTCCCATCTTTCTCCGGAGTGCTTCTGAAAGATACCAGTGCGTATGTCCTCATGGATAACATGCCGGGATTCAAGGTGGTATACCCGGCCTATGAACAACCGCTGACACAGTTCTTCGGGTTCCTGCCGTTTAATTACTTGGGCTATTTCCTGTATAACACTTCGCATGCAACCCTGATGAATTCCTATATTTCAGGATATTTCACTACCTACGAGAGCGGATTCCCTGTTGCGAACCTGGTGCTCTGGAATTCAAATGACAACCTCATAGCCTCCAACCACTTCGACGTGATGGACAGCGGCATGCTGATCTACAACCAGCGGGAGACTTCCGGCGGCAACATGGTCTGGGGAAACTATTTCATACAGAACTCAACGCTGAACAGTACAAACTACCCGCCCATGAATGTCTGGGGAGGACCGCTTGCACTCTCTGTTTTCAGTTCAGGGAATACAATATACAATAACGCATTCATTGTTTACTACACCGCTTACAGCCCGACATACAGCATCTACACCTATAACCCCGGTACCATGTATCTGAACATGTGGAACATCACAAAACAGCCTGCTTCCAAGGTGAATTATTTCAATGGATATCCGCTGTCGGGAAGCATTGCGGGAACATCTTACCAGGGTGGTAATTTCTGGTGGAATTACGTCGGGACGGGAATACCTTACACAGATAACGGGCTCATAGCCTATGGCGGTGATTACGTACCGCTTGTTACACATACTGGACAAACCTTTGAGCCCCTGGTGACGGACTTCGAGCACCCCTGAAGTCCCCGAAAAATTTTCCCCCTAAATTTTTTTGATTTTTTCCATTTCCCTGCATCAGCTTCTGCGCACAGCTTAATGCATATTCAGTTTCGTACAGTGTTTATGGAATAACACGAGGACCCTGGTTTTTAACCCGTATGATTAATGGGTATGCAAGCCGAAAAATGCGTAAATCAGTGGCATCAGTTACGTCGGTTTCCGAGTACCATAAAATTTTTAAGTGGAAAGGCTTGAACTGCTTATGGTGTATAGTTCCGAAATAAGCAGAAGAAACCCAGGACTGTTTCTGTTCCTGATAGACCAGTCCAGATCAATGAGCCACAAACTCGGTGGAACATTGAGATCAAAATCACAGGAAGCAGCTGATGCGATCAACAGGCAGATTTATGAACTGATTTACAGGTGTACGAAGAGCGACGGAGTGCGTGATTACTTTGACATTGGAATCATAGGATACGGTGCAGTTTCAGACACTGCAGATTCACTGCTCAAGGATGAGACAATAGTTCCAATATCGAAACTTGCGGAGAATCCGTTGAGAATGGAAAAAAGAACGGAGAAAATATCTGACCCGGATGGCAACGAAGTGGAAACAGAATTCGAATTCCCGGTCTGGTTTGAACCCGTCGCCAATTCAAACACTCCAATGGTGAAGGGATTAAAACTGGCCCGGGAATGGCTTGACGACTGGCTTGCTGAACATCACGATTCGTACCCTCCAGTTGTGATAAACATCTCGGACGGTGCAGCAACAGACGGAGACCCTCTTGAGGTCGCAAAGTCAATTATTTCAATGTCGTCCATGGACGGCAACGTGCTTTTCTGGAACTGTCACCTTTCAGAACTGAAAGGGCAGACACCTGTTGCTTTCCCGGCTGATACGACGGTACTTCCGGCAACCGAAAAATTTGCCACGCAGCTGTTCGAAATGTCAAGCGAACTGCCGGAGTCCTTCCTCAATCTTGCGCAGGAAAGGGCTCTGGATGTGCAACCCGGCTCGAGGGCATACGTGTTCAACGCCGGTCTGGATGAACTCCTGGAATTGCTTGACATTGGAACCCGTGCACCGACCGAGAATCTCCAATAGGGAATAAATTGATAACTCATTTGTTCCAGATGAGCAAGCTTGGAAACAGTGAAGCCGATTGCGAGGATTCATTTAATTCCAATGTCAGAACGCTTCGATACGCTGTAGCGGACGGGGCAAGCTCTTCCCTTTTCTCGGATGTATGGGCAAGGGCCATTACGGAGACCACTGTATTCGGAACTCAGGATTTTTTCACGGATCCCGGCAAGTTTATCATGAACATGATCCAGAAAGCCCGGCTTGTCTGGTATGAACATATTAACTGGCAGTCTCTTCCATGGTTCCACAAGAATAAAGCAATAGCCGGTTCACATTCAACTCTCCTCGGGATTCAGTTTCAGAAGGAACCTTCCGGATATTCATATTCCACATTTGCCGTGGGAGACACAGTCCTGTTCAAATTGCAGCCTGACGGAACGTATGAATCTTTTCCGCTGTCATCCCCGGAACAATTCAACAACACACCCAGTCTCGTCTGGAGCGGCAAAGGACATCCTATCCCCGTGAACGTGAGGATGATACCCCCGAAAACTGTATGGGCCAGCGGAACCTTCAACGCTTCCCAGCATCTTTTCATAGCCACTGACGCCGTTGCCAAGTGGCTCATGGAATACGGTAAATTTCAAGAGGTTCGCAACCTGATGTACGACAAGGAAAAACTTAGACGTTATTTTACAGGCGAGATCAACTCAAAAAGAATGAGAAATGACGATCTGACACTGGTAATTCTCAGCCTAAAGTGACAGGATATCATGGGGGGAAGCCCCGTCCCATAGCGGACCACGACTCAGGTAGTCTTCAAGCATGGCGCCGAGCCTCTTTACGCTCTTGTTCCTTGTTTTCATCATGACGCCGTAGGCCTCGGAATTATTCAGGTCAAGAAAATCCTTCTTCCTTAAAATAAGGCAGTCCGGGTCGTTCTGATTGTATTTTTCCCACATCTCAGGTTTCTCTGCCAGAGTGAGCAGGGACAGGCGGATTATAAGGGCAGAGAAGTTGTCCAGGCTGCTGGCGAACGTTTCCCCGGTTCTTTTCGGGTGCTGGAAATCGGCATGTCCCATTTCCGTTGCTCTCTGGCCCTTGAAATCAGGTATGTATATGCCGTCATAATCAACCAGGCGTATCTCTCCTTTTGAGCCTATTATGATGTTGTCACCCGAGAGGTCTCCGTGGGCTGCCCCAACCTTCTGCAGCTTGCTGACAGACAATAAGAGGTTTTCTGAAATTGATTTAAGCACCCTGGGCGAACCGATGTTCATTTTTACGAAATTATTCAGTGTTACACCGTCTATCCACTCCATCTTAAGCAGAGGAAAAAAGAAAGCAGGATTCTTTCTCGTCTTTATCCCCTCCTCGTAGTACCTGAAATGGACCAGGAAATCCATATTGGACGCCTTGGTGCTCAGGAAATTGCTTATTTTTGTGTAACGGTCATTAAGGCTGCCTGACTTCCTTGTGAAACACTTTATGGCGTAATACTTCGAATCGTCTGCCTTTACTTTATAAATGGATCCGTAGTTGCCGGAAGCGTAAACATACCACCCGGTCGTTTTTGAATTTTTCACGACTTCCCATTGATCGATTTTGCCGAGTGAATGGTTGATGCTCATCTTCAAAATCTGGAAACTCTGCTCATAATCCTGTCCGGAAGGCCATGGTCCCGTATACGCAGGTTTCGATGTGTTTTGCGGGGTGCTTGCGGCAGGCTGAGGTTGGGCCGGCGAACTCTTCTGAGGAGGTGCCTGTGGTATCGCGGTGGGTGCCGCTTTCCTGGGCTGGCTTGCAGCGGTCACTTTAGATGGCGCCGGTGCGGGAGTTATTGTCTTTTGAGCGGAAGGGGCAGCTTTAGGGGGCGGGGGTGGTGTAACGGGAGGTGGTGCCTGTGTCCTGACGGGAGCCGGATTCTGGTTTGCGCCACCGGAATTTTTTCCTGACCCGGGGTTGATTCCCAGAATTTTACGGTATATTCCTGCAGCAAGAGATATCACATCTCTCCAGGTTTCCTGATCGGACACTGAAAAATAGTACCTGGCGTTAGAATCATAAACAAGGACGCACAGCCTCCTGCGGATCGTCCCCTCAATTGCTGCGTCCATTATTTTCTCAATTGGTATGGATATTTTTTTTGATCCGCTGTCGGGCTGGAATTCCAGTCCTTCTGCAGTCAGAACGAGATTCCCCCTCGTTCCATTCGCCACTGCAGATGATCCCTTTATGTAGGAAAATGCCCTGTTATCTGCCATTATTACTTTTTATAATATTGCTTCATGTTCATAAAGCTGTGTATTATCGAAACGAAAAAAGAGAATTACTGGAAACATTATTCCGGCGATCGCGACCTGATCATGAATTCTATCGTGGATTTGTAAGAAGAAACGAGCGCCTCGCGATCCATTCCGAGCATGAGGAAATTAAACTCCCTCTTCAGTACCTCGGCAAGAACTTCACGTCTGAGAGGGGAATATATCCCGGTTATCAGTTTGAGGTCATCGGCTCTTTTCTTTATCCGATCAACTGCTCTCACGAAATCATCGTTTTGCCATGAGAACTCAATTCCAAGGGCTATTGAAAGATCCACGGGACCGATGAATACGCCGTCTATGCCTTTTACAGCAGTGATACTTTCAAGGTCATCGAACGCGCTTTCCGTCTCTATCTGCAGTATGACTAATGGCGATTCGCGCGAATACCGGATAAAATCATGACCATAGCCGGATGCCCTCCCCGGGCCGGCACCTCTTCTGCCGGCAGGTGCAAATCTGGAGAATCGTACTGCGTTCTCAGCGTCTTCCACGGTCTCTATGCCCGGAATGATTATTCCGGATGCTCCAGTGTCCAGGACTTTCTTGATCTCGTTCTTCTCAAGGCCGCGTATCCTGGCCAGTACCGGTATTTTCCAGGCGGCCATAACTATGGACTGAAGCGTTGGCACGTCTATAAGTGAATGTTCCATATCCGCAATCAGAAGATCAGGTCCGGAATCCAGGAGCGTTTCTGCAACTGTAGGATCGGAAATTGTAAGAAGGGGCCCCGGGAGATTCTTTGACCCCCTCATGACCTCCCTCAGTTTCTCAAAATCCTGCTTGTATATCAGGCCTCTTCAACTCCTGTGCCCTCATACTTGAGCCCGGAATAGTATCCGATATAGTAGAACACAAGCGTCACCATTATGAACAGGATCACGTCATACGGGAATACAATGAGATCAATTCCTCCAAAGTTTGAGGACCCGATAAATGAGAGCCCGAGCACAACGATCATGTACACCGGGAGCCAGATACCAGCCATAAAGTCCGTTTTTGTAAGTCCTTTTCTCTTATGGTAAACGATGATT